>LJVD01000064.1 GCA_001304225.1 candidate division Zixibacteria bacterium SM1_73 | reverse complement strand
ATACCTCTCTGCTTCTTGCATAGTCAGGTGTAACTCCATCATCACCTCCTCTTTTTAGGAGGCGATTATAACCTGACATTTTCTATTTGCAAACCGCTGACATTATTATATTGCGAAGACAGAAAAAAATGACGATTTTCTGATTCATATTTTTACACCGATTAGCTTGCGAAAATTACGGCACACGTATTCTTTCCAGGATTCTCTTGTCTTAACTTCCAGGGCTATCTTTAAAAATTGGAAAAGCCCTGGCAAAGTTTCTCTTGACAAATTGGAATTTTGTTCTATTATTTGATTTTGTAGTGGTGTTTGGTTAGAGTTTTTTAGATGGTAGGTGTGTTTTTTTTAGCTGATGCTGAATTTGATCGTCGGTTTGGGCAATCCCGGTGAAAGATACAAAAGCACTCGTCATAATTTGGGCTATAGGGTAGTCGATTTCTTAGCCGAAAGAAACAAAAAGGCCTTCAAACCTGGAAAAGGAGAATTCCTTTTTTGTGAAATTCAGATCAAAGACCAAAAGATTTATTTGATAAAACCGCTCACCTTCATGAACTTAAGTGGAGTGGCAGCGGTGGAGGCAATGGATAATCTCCATTTGGGAATCAAAAATCTCCTTGCTGTCTGTGATGACGTGGATTTGCCCTTGGGAAAAATAAGGATTAGAGAGAAAGGAACGGACGGTGGACATAAAGGCTTGAGATCCATCATCTATCACCTGAATTCGATTGAATTCGCCCGGTTGAGGATGGGAATTGGAGACACTCCAGAAAGAATCGATTTAGAGGAATTTGTGCTCCAGGATTTCAAAGAAAAGGAGAAAGAAAAAGTAGATGAGATGGTAGAAAGGGTAGCTTCAGCTCTGGAGAATACGTGGGTTAATGGAATAGAGGATAGCATGAACCGATTCAATGTTTAAACGGGGTCAGGCATCAATTGAGAATCCAGTTCACGGAATCAAAAAATGTATTGTTAAGATAGAACTTGACGAAATTGAAGGGAGGTGAAAAGTTGACAAGATATGAAACCGTTTTTGTTTTAGATCCTTCTTTAGATGATAAGACCATCCAAAAAGAGATAAAAAAGGTTGAGGATCTTATTACCGATCATAAGGGACAGGTATTGAAAACCGATAAATGGGGTAAAAAGAGATTTGCCTATCCCATAAGCAAAAAAAATGAAGGTTATTATACTTTGATTCTCTTCGAGGGGGATGGCAAAATCCCAAAAGAACTGGAGAGGGTTTATAAATTAAACGAATTCTGTCTTAGATATTTAACTGTGGTGGCGCAAGAAGAAGTGGAGCCTATCGTCTCTAAGGAAAAAGAAGAGCAAGTCAAAAAAGACGAGTTAGGCGTTTCGTAAATAGAAGGTAGAGTGAAAGATGGAATGCAGCTACAGGAGGTTTAAGAGTAATGGCGGATACCAAACTGCCCAGTCTTAACAAGGTCATTATTGTAGGTAATCTGGTTAGGGATCCGGAACTGCGCTATACCTCTGGTGGGGTTCCGGTGGTTAATTTCAAAATCGCCTCCAATAAGAAATATAAAGATAATTTGGGGATATACAAGGAGGATGTATGTTACGTGGGAGTGGTAGCCTGGCAGGACTTGGCACAGAGCTGTGGTGAATACTTGAGAAAGGGGTCAGCTGTGCTGGTGGAGGGAGAATTACGCAGCCGGATAAAAGCGAGAGAGGATGGCAGTAAACGTAATTACGTGGAGATAAAGGCATTCCATGTTCAATTCCTGGACAAAAGAACAGAACCTGTGCCTTTGAGTGAACAAAATCTTCTGAATTTAACCAGTAAAACCGATCACGAAAATCTTGCCGATTTAAAAGATTCTCTTGGTGAACTTTGAAAATCTTAGGAGTTTATGAATGATGCCTGATTTTGAAAGAAGAAGAAGAAAGACCTGTCGTTTTTGCGAGGATAAAACTTTGGCCATCGATTATAAAGACGAGAAACTTCTCAGAAAGTTTATCTCTGATCGAGGAAAGATCGTACCCAGACGTATCTCAGGCAACTGTGCAAAACATCAAAGGAGATTGACCATTGCGTTAAAGAGGGGAAGACACTTGGCGCTTTTGCCTTACACTAGTGAGACTTACAGATAGCCTGGATGAAAAGGCTTCGAAGATGGTTTAACCATTAATGAAGTTGGTTTCGATGTCGGGGTACAGAGGTTGAAACTCTATCAGGTTATTCTTTACAATATATAATTTCCTTTGACATCGACTCTCGGGACGAAGTGGAAAAAGTGAGATTGGATACGAATTTCACTAACCAGTCACGGTAGAAGAAAGGATTTTGACAGGAGAGAAGAATGAAGGTAATTTTAAAAGATGATGTGGAGAAGTTGGGTAAGTGTGGAGAGGTGGTGGAGGTGAAGGATGGATATGGAAGAAACTTTCTCATAGCAAAAAACTTGGCCATTCCAGCCACCAAGGGAAATCTGAAGGCTATCGAGGAGGTAACCAAACAAAAGCAAATCAGGGATCTTAAGAAAAAAAGGCATGAGGAGAGACTGAAAATTCAAATGGAGAAAATATCCTGCACTGCAGAGGTGAGGGTGGGAGAAGAGGACAGAGTCTTCGGGTCAGTGACCGCTCAAGATATCTCGGAGCTTTTAAAAGAGAAGGGTTTTGAGATAGATAGGCACAAAATCTTACTGGAGACTCCTATCAAGGCATTAGGAGTTTATACGGTTCCGGTCAAGATCTCGGGCGACGTGGTTGCTAACCTAAAAGTTTGGGTAGTCAAAAAACAATAGTCTTTAAAATAACTTTGTGATGGTGAAAATATGGGCATGATTAAAGCAAAAGTTAACGGGTTGGCTTTGGATATGACTACCAACTCGCCGGTGGTGATCTTATCATCCTCAGATTCCGACCGGATGCTTCCTATTTGGATCGGACATTATGAGGCTTTGGCCATAGCCATGGAGCTTTCCGGGCTTTCCTCCAAAAGACCTTTGACCCACGACCTTTTGAGATCGGTGATTCAAGCCATGGGTGGAACGGTTCAGAAGGTGGAGGTGACAGAACTGGTCAATCAGACCTTCTACGCCAAAATCTACATAGAGCTGAATGGATCAGTGGTGCAAGTTGATGCTCGTCCCTCCGACTCCATAGCCTTAGCTCTTAAAACAAAGGTTCCTCTCTTTGTGGCTGATGAATTATTCCAGATTAAAAGAGGTGACAAAACCACTCCAGATCTGAGCGATCCAGAAGCTTTGAAGGAGAGGCTGAAAAGGATAAATCCGGAGGATTTCGGCAAATATTCCCTGTAAGCTGGCTGCAGCCATCCTGCCAAAGGCGAGAGTTGGGACTTTCTGGTAATATTTGGGTGATAAGGTATATCCCAAGGATGGAGCCAGAGGAACACTCCCCTTCCCTTCCTTGAAGATTAGAGGATATGGTAAGAAAAAAGAGTTTTTTGTGTCTATCTGTAATATTCGTACTGTGGTCCGGGATTTTCAATTGGGCCAAGGCTGAGAACAAATGGGAGGTAGAGGAAAAGTTAAAGCAGCTACACCAAAGTTATTCGGAGAAAAATTATTCTCGATCCAAAGAGATTTTAACATATCTGACAGAATCCTTCCCCGATGATCCTTACTTCTCTTATTTTGAGTTCATGATCGCCAAATGTGATTATCATTTGGAAAATCACCAATCCGCTCACTACGGATTTGAGGATTTTATAAATAAGTTTCCCCGAAGCAGATTCATCCCGGCCTGTTATTTCATGCTGGGTAATGTAAATTACCTTTGGGGCAAAAGAGTTGAATCCGCACAAAATTTTGTTTTGGCTTATCAGAAAGCCAAAGACGACGAGTTGAAAAAGTTGGCAGCAAAATCGATTGAACCTCTGCTAAAGAAAAAACTTTCGGAGATGGAATTGGAGCAATTGGCCCAGCAGAATAAGGATGAAAAACTTGCCCCCAAAATTTTTTTTTGGCTGGGCAAGAGAAGATTTGAGTCTGAAAACTACCCTGAGGCCAAGGAGGCTTTAAGCTATTATCAAAATAATTTCCCTGATGGGGCTGATATAAAAGAGGTCTCTCTCCTTTTAAAAGAGCTATCCTCCCCGACATCACAGATTCTCAAAGTGGGGGTGCTTACCCCTCTTACCAGTGACTATTCTGATTATGGGGAGAGTATGCTTAAGGGGATAAACCTGGCTCTTCTGTATTCTCTTATGGAAAGCAAGGTTGAGCTTGTGGTGAAGGATACAAAGGGCGATCCAGGAAGGGCGGCCAGTTTATCAAGGGAGCTGATCGAGGAGGAGAATGTGATATCTATCATTGGTCCTTTAAAAAGCGAATCCACGCTGCGAGCCGGAGTGCAGGCCAGTGAGGCACGGATTCCACTGATCTCTCCGACCGCCACGCATGAAGGAATAGGAAGCGTGAGCGAATTTATCTTTCAACTCTCACCCTCCAAGCCAACCGAAGGAAAAAGCTTAGCCAAATTTGTGATCAAAGAGAAAAAGCTCCGAGATTTTGTCGTGTTCGTTTCGGAGGATGAAGTTAGCCGGGAATTGGCGCTAAGTTTCCAAGAGGAAGCTCAAAAATTAGGGGCTAAGATAATAGATCTTGAATATTTCTCTAAAACGACTGTGGATTTTATACCTGCTTTGGCCAGGGTAAAAAGAATCCTGTTGGAAACATCTCCTTCCAATTCTCTAAGCGAAGAAGCCTTCATAAAGGAAATTCCGGCAAGGCTGGATGGATTCTTCATCGTTGCAGAAAAAGACCAGATGCTTAAAATCCTTCCTCAGATTTCATTCCTGAAGATCAACACCACAATCATCGGCACAGAGGTATGCGGCAACAGAGAAGTTCTGAAGCTTGCCGGAAATCTGAACCAAGAATTGATCTTTACCTCGGATATTTACCATATGGAAGATGATCAAACCTGGAGCAGTTTTTCAGCTCTTTATCATGATAAACATAAGGAGGAGCCAGATAGAGTTGCGGCATTGGGTTTTGATGCCATGAATCTTTTGATTTCGATCTTCGAGAAGCGGGTTTTCAGCCCTGAAAAGATAAAAGACCACTTGATCCAGATCAAGGATTTTAAGGGTGCTTCGGGAGGGATTGGGTTAGATCAGCACGGTGAGAACAAGACCATTGCCATCTATATCTATCGAGCTGGAAAAGTGGAAAGATTAAGATGAATTCTAAAAAACGTTCAAAAGAAAAAAACGTTGATAAATTTCATAATTGGATTATAATTATATTCGAACGAAGTTTAAAATAAAAGAAAGAAATTGGGCGAGGAAAAGGAAAAAAAGATCGCACTAAAGATCGTGATGGGGGATAAGGAGCGGGAGGTGACCTATGAAGAGCTGTGTCTGTCCAATAATTTGGCCCAAGAGGCTTTGGTGAGACTTTTGGTGAAGAAAAAGGTATTCAAATCTGAGGAGCTTTTAAGGGAGATGGAACAGGTTAGAAAGGAAAGATATAGGTCACCCGGAGATTTAACAACCCCCAGCAAATGACCATGTCTCCCCAGCTTTGGCAGGTGAACCTCATCCGTTGAGAGTATGAGACCTTGAGTCCCAAGGTTAAACTATACGGAGTTAGGCATGTCTGATGGAATTGTTTTGAAGTGGTCAACTCACCCGGTAAAAAGGAACACTAAAATCTCTATTTTAGTCATCTTGTTCCTATTCATGATCTGGCTTCTGGTATATTTGACCACCTTCAGTCTTCTGCTTACTATACTTTCGGTGGTGATCATGTTGGGTTCTCTCTCACCTTTCTTTTTGCCCACGTATTATGAATTAGATACTGAGAAAATCAAAGTGAAATTCTTCTTCAGCACCAAGGAGAAAGAGTGGAACATGTTCAAATCGTTTTATGTGGACAAAAACGGAGTTTTGCTTTCTCCTTTTGAAAAACCGTCCAGGTTGGAGAATTTCAGGGGGCTTTATGTAAGATTCAATCAAAACAAAGAGGAAGTCGTAGATTTCGTGAGATCGAAAATTGCGATATGAGGAAAACCCCGTCTGAGAGGTGATTTTAGATGACCTTCAGAGACATGTTCTCCTGGAGCGGAAGAGGCAAAGAAAAGGAGGAGCTTACACCCCAACAAGAAGAGATTTTAACCAAAATCGCAAAAAAGGTAATTGACTGGAGAATGTCGGTCCCGGCCATCCTCTTTTTGGAATCGGTCAAACCATTGAATTATGTTGGAAGCCAAATGATGGCCTTCTTTGAGCCTTTTGTCCAAGCCGTCTTTTCTTGGAAAGATTATGATGAGTTTAGAAGAATGATGGAGGAGAGGGTGACCGTTGAAAAGCTTCTGCAGAAGATAGAGCAACTTGATTCCGAGGCACAAGATAAAGAAAAAGAATTAAAACAGGAGCGAAAATTAAAAACGAAAAAGGAGTGGAGGGAGAAAAGCTTTAAGGAGAAGGTAAGATATATCCTTATAGGAAGATGATTTTGTAGTTGCTCGATTTATAGTTCGACAAGCTCACCATCCTGAGCCTGTCGAAGGATCGAGCTTCAAAAACCGCCCAATAAATTGGGCAACTACATCTGTTTAATGGGATTTATTTTAAAGTTGCTTTAGAAAAACTGAGTGTTGAGCAGAGTACGCTGTGCTCGACTTACAAATTAAATCACAGGAGGAAAAGATGAGAAGAATTGTTCTTTCCATAAGCGTATTGGCTGTAATTGGGGCATTGTTGGTAGGATGTAAAGAAGAGAAAGAAGAGGTTCAAATATCAAAGGAAGAGGTGACCGAGCAAAATGTTTTGGCGGGTAAAAAGATTGTGATGATCATTGCCCCGCAGAATTTTCGGGATGAAGAACTTTTAGAGCCAAAGAGAATCTTAACCGAGAGGGGTGCAGAGGTAAAGGTGGCGAGCGCATCTTTGGAAACCGCCAAGGGGATGTTAGGCGCTGAGGTCAAGCCTGATATATTGGTGAGCGAGATCAAGCCGGAAGATTGGGATGCCATCATATTGATAGGTGGAACTGGCGCATCTCACTATTGGAATGATTTCTCGGTTCACTCCATGTTAAATGAGGCGGTAAAGCAGAACAGAATAGTGGGTGCTATCTGCATCGCTCCGGTGACTCTGGCTAATGCCGGAATTCTATCGGGCAAAAAGGCCACCGTGTATAGCTCGGAAGCACAAAAGTTGGCGGACAAAGGAGCAGAATGTACCGGCAAAGAAGTGGAAAGAGATGTAAACATCATCACCGCCAGCGGTCCCCCAGCAGCCAGACGGTTTGGAGAGGCGATAGCCCAAGCATTGATGGAGTAAAAAGTTGTAGAGAATATGTCGAGCTTGCTTACAGGCTCCGTCAGGAGCTGCTCCTGACACAAATAGAAAAAAGATGTGTCAATTCCGACCTAATACGAAAGGAGAACTATGTTTCTTTCCAGAGGAAGCCAAGGAAGTAAGGTCTTGGCTCTGCAAGAGAAATTGAGCCAATTAGGGTATGATGTAGGACCTGTAGATGGCGTTTTCGGTCCGCGCACTGAAGCTGCTGTGCTAAAGTTTCAGCAAAACAGATTGCTGGATGTGGATGGGGTGGTGGGGAATCAAACCTGGCAAGCTTTATTTGATGCACCGATTCCAGATATGATTCCTGTGCTACATGATCCGCCCCCTGAGCGTCTCTGCTTTGACATATTCGGCGATTTTCGGTTAGCCGGCTGGAATGAGCAGAATTTAGCTCGATGCGATTTATCCGCTTGGAAGGAAGCTTTGAGAGATGTTTACTTTGGTTGGTTATCTCCTGGTAACAGAGCTTTTGTCCATGAGGGTTGGTTTGGATTTATCTGTCATCGTCTGGTAGCGCCAAAGTTTCAGATGGCCTTTAGAAATGCAGTTGCTCGTGGATTTGCTGGCCAGCTAAAGACCTTTGATGGGTGCTACAATCCACGCCTCAAAAGAGGCAGTTCGACTTCGCTCACTGCAAGCGGTGACACCTGGTCCACCCATTCCTGGGGCATCGCCATCGATTTGAATGCACCATGGAATGCCTTCGGACAAAAAAATTTCGAAATGACCCAAGAACTTGCTCAATGTTTTAGAGACGTCGGCTTTGTCTGGGGCGGAGATTGGTCTTACCCCGATGCCATGCATTTTCAGTATTGCACCATGAGGTGAAAGAGAAAAGGCTGTAAATCAAGCATCCTGAAGGTCATTTGACTTCCTATGGATCCAGATGGACAAATGAGGTTTTAACAAAAAGATGTCGAGCAGGCTTCGTCACGCTTGACCTACAAAGGCGCAAATTAATATAACGGTAAAGCGCGTAGCAGAGGCTTTATGCCTCTGGACGGAGCCGTGAAGGCTCCGCTACGCGGTTTAAATCTATGAACTACCAATTGTATAAATGAAAAATATGTAATCGAGGCAAAAGAGAAGGAGTTTTATGAGAGATTTAAAGCCAGAAGACATCAATATTATTTTAGCTACCGATTGTGGTAGCACCACCACCAAAGCAATTCTGATTGAAAAGAAAGGTAATGAATATCGATTGATCGTGAGAGGCGAGGCGCCCACCACAGTGGAGGCTCCTTTTGAAGATGTCACCATGGGCGTTCTGAATGCTGTGGGTGAGGTGGAGGAGCTGACCGGAAGAAAACTATTGGATGAGAATGGAAAGATCATCTCTCCAGCCAAAGACAATGAAGGAACGGATCTCTATATCTCCACCTCCTCAGCCGGCGGAGGTCTACAGATGATGGTGGCGGGGGTGGTGAGAAGCATGACCGCTGAGTCTGCTGAACGCGCTGCTCTGGGCGCAGGGGCAATTGTCATGGACGTGATCGCCTCCAACGATAAAAGACTTCCTCATGAACAGATTCAAAGAATCAGACAGCTAAGACCGGATATGATCCTCTTATCCGGAGGAATAGATGGCGGAACCACCACTCACGTGGTGGAGATTGCCGAGCTGATCTCAGCAGCAGATCCCAAGCCCCGACTGGGAATTGGATATAAACTCCCCATCATCTATGCGGGCAATGTCAATGCCAGAGAATCGATCAAGGAAACCTTGGTAGAGAAGGTTGACTTAGATATAGTGGAAAACATAAGGCCGGTATTGGAAAGGGAAAACCTTCTTCCCGCGAGAGAGAAGATTCACGATCTATTTATGGAGCATGTGATGGCCCAGGCTCCCGGATACAAGAAACTCATGACCTGGACCGATGCTCCCATCATGCCCACACCCGGGGCAGTGGGAACCATAATTAAGACCATTGCGGACATAGAAGGAATCGAGGCGGTGGGGGTGGATATTGGAGGAGCAACCACGGATATCTTTTCGGTGTTCAGGGGGATTTTCAATCGAACGGTCAGCGCTAACTTGGGCATGAGTTATTCGGTATCCAACGTCTTTGCAGAGGCGGGAATAGAGAATGTGATGAGGTGGGTTCCGTTTCATATGGACGAAAGAGATCTGAGGAACAGAGTCAAGAACAAGATGATCCGCCCTACTACCATTCCGCAGATGATGGAGGAGCTGATCTTCGAACAAGCGATTGCTAAAGAAGCGTTGAGACTTGCTTTTGTTCAACATAAATCCTTTGCCACCGAGCTGAAGGGGGTCCAACAACAGAGGACCATTGCGGATGCTTTCGAACAGGTGGCAGGTGGACAAACTTTGGTCAACATGATGAGTTTGGATATGCTGGTCGGCTCAGGCGGAGTGCTTTCCCATGCGCCCAGAAGACAACAGGCGGCTTTGATGCTTATCGATGGATTCCTTCCCGAAGGAATTACCAGATTGGCGGTCGATTCCATCTTTATGATGCCGCAATTGGGAGTTCTGTCAACGGTTCACCCAAAGGCGGCTACCGAGGTCTTTGATAAGGATTGTCTGATTCATCTGGGGACATGCATCGCTCCGGTGGGTGAATCTAAAGAGGAAAAGGAAGTTTTAAAATATGAATTGACCATGCCCGATGGAAAGACCCTCGAAGGTTCAGTTAAGTATGGGGAAATGAGAAGAATTCCTCTGGGAATAGATGAGAAAACAGGGGTTCCTTTAACCTGCAAGGCGGTGTTGGACCCACACCGGGGCTTCGATGTGGGAGGAGGAAGGGGAAGCAAGGTGGAGACAACCATTCACGGCGGAGTCACCGGAATCGTGATCGACTGCCGAGGAAGACCATTCCATCTGCCTAACGACGACAAAACGAGAGTTCAGAAACTGAAAGAATGGATGATCGCTTTGGACATTTATCCTAAGGAGGCATTGGAGAGACTGTGATCCGTCCGCCGTCCGAAGCTTTGGATCATTTATTTGTAAAAACAGAAGATGTTAAACTGTCTGCATAGATGGAACACGTGAACCTGGAGTTTAAAAGCAAACCCGCGCAGAGGATCATCAATAGAATCATTCGCCAATATCGTCCCAAAAGGATAATCGTCTTTGGTTCTTTTGCCAGAGGAGATGTTCATCAAGGAAGCGATTTAGATTTGGTCATCATAAAGAATACAAAGCAGAAATTCTTAAGAAGAATGGATGCGGTTTTAGATTTGTGTGATGGAGAGATTGCCGTTGAGCCTTTAATCTACACCGAGGCCGAATTCGAAAGAATGTTGGAGGAAGGAAACGATTTTCTGGAGACGGTGGTTTCAGAGGGAAAAGTGGTTTATGAGAGATAATAATCAGATTGAAGGTGACAGATGGCTAAAACAAGCAAAGGAAGATCTGCAAGTAGCAAAATGGAGTTTGAAGGGAAATTTTTACGCCAATACCTGTTTCATGGCGCAACAGGCAAGCGAGAAAGCTCTTAAAGCGTATTGTTATCTTCAAGGAGAAAGACAGGTTTTAGGACATTCTTTGCTGGAACTTTTGCGAAAATGTTCTAAATGTGACAGGACTTTTAAAACCTTAGAAAAAGAATCAAGGAAATTGGATAAATACTATATCATATCTCGATATCCAAATGGTTTGCCGGGATTGATTCCTTCTGAATATTTTGATAAAGATGAGGCCAAAGAAGCAATCTGTTATGCAGAAAGGATCATCAAATCCGTAGAAGACAGATTTTCAATTCTTTAGCTTTGGTTAAGGAGCAAAAACATGGGTCATGCATATACGCCGGGATTAAAGGTTACAGATAGGATGTTGATAACCAAGAAGAGGATACTTCCGTTGAAGGGAGATGTTCTGGTGAAGGTGGGGGAAAAAGTTAAGCCGGACACTGTGGTGGCTCGCACCTTGCTACCGGGAAATGTGGAGCCGATTAATGTCGCGAATATATTGGGTATTCCCCCGGAAGACATAATGGATTGTATGCTAAGAAAACAAGGTGAAAAAGTCAAAGAGGGAGAAGTAATAGCCAAAAGCAAAAGCTTCTTTGGACTCTTTTCATCCGAATGTAAGACCAAGACCGATGGGAGTGTGGAAAGTATTTCCTCAGTCACCGGACAAGTTTTGATCAGGGGAAATCCCATTCCGGTAGAGATGAAGGCTTATCTGGAGGGGGAGGTGGTGGAGGTCTATGAGAACGAAGGAGTGGCAGTTTCCACCTGGGGATCATTCATTCAGGGCATCTTCGGCATAGGGGGAGAGACCCATGGAGAGATTAAAGTTGTAACGAAGGATAATACCGAAGTCCTAACTGATAAGTTGATTGACAAGAATTGCAGGGATAAGGTGGTAGTAGGAGGAAGCCTGGTTACCGCTGATGCCATAAAGAAGGCAATCAGCCTGGGAGCAAAAGGAATTGTAGTGGGCGGATTCAGTGATAAAGATTTAAGAGATTTTTTAGGATATGATATAGGGGTAGCCATCACCGGATCAGAGGAGTTGGGAATCGCCCTGGTGATCACCGAAGGATTTGGACAGATCAATATGGCGGAGATAACTTTTGATCTTTTGAAATCCAAAGAAGGTCAGCTGGCTTGCATCAATGGTGCTACCCAGATCAGAGCTGGAGTAATCCGTCCCGAGGTGGTGATTCCCGTCAAGGAAGATGTACACAAGAAAGAGAAGAGGGAGGAGTTCGAGAACATAGGATTGACTGTTGGCTATCCGGTCCGGGTTATTCGGGAGCCGCATTTTGGACGGCTGGGAAAGGTGAGTGACCTCCCTCCGGCTTTGCAGAAGCTTGAATCTGAGTCGGTAGCTCGGGTATTGGAGGTGGAGTTTGAAGATGGGACCAAAGCCATAATACCTCGGGCTAACGTGGAGATGCTGGAGGAG
>LJVD01000144.1 GCA_001304225.1 candidate division Zixibacteria bacterium SM1_73 | reverse complement strand
AGTTGACGATCGACTGGAATATATGTTTTCCGTCCTCCGATCCCAAAATGGACTCCGAGGCTCTTTCCGGATGAGGCATCATCCCTAAAACATTTCTTTTTTCATTGCAAATTCCTGCGATATTGTATAACGAACCATTGGGGTTTGCCTCTTGGGTAATCCCGCCGAATTGGTCACAATATCTGAAGACAATCTGTTGGTTTTGCTTTAACCTGTTCAAACCCTCTTCGGAGATAAAATAATTTCCATCGGTATGAGCAATCGGAATCTTGAGCACTTGGCCTTTATGACAGAGGTTGGTAAAAGGCGTGTTTTCATTTTCCACTTCAATATGGACGAATTTGCAGATGAATCGCAAGGAGGTATTCCGCAACATGGCACCCGGGAGAAGCCCAGCCTCCAAAAGTATCTGGAATCCATTGCATATGCCCACTACCAACCCTCCGTCCCGAGCAAAATTCATTACCTTTTTCATAATGGAGGAAAATCTGGCGATGGCCCCGGTTCTTAAGTAATCACCATAGGAGAAGCCGCCCGGCAAAATCACACAATCACAATCAGAAAGTGAGGTGTCCTGATGCCACAGAAACTTAACCTCCCGCTTGATCACATTCTTGGCCACCATGTAGGCATCGTAATCGCAGTTTGATCCAGGAAAGATGATGACTCCAAATCTCATTTTAAAATCTCGAAGTTATATTTTTCTATTACTGGATTAGTTAAGAGTTTTCTACATATTTCATCGATCAGCTCTTCCGGTTTTTTGCCCTCCTTCGACTGGAAAGCTATCTCAAAAACCTTACCGGAACGAACGTCCTTTATCCCATGATATCCCACCTTGAGGATCTAAGACTCCATCTTTAAGTTTTACGTAGACCACTGCGCGTGCTAATCGGTTTTCTTTACCCATCGTTTTAATCACTCCTTTAAAAATTTTACATTCTCTAACAAACGTGTTTTAACGCGACAAAACTCCTGTTACTTGTAGTGGCTGATTTTACTCAGCATCTACTGCTTAATTAAAAATGAAACAATATATTTATTTGTGTTACTTCTTAAGCCATCCCTTCCTCCCTTTCCACATGAAACAGACTATATCCTCCCTTTACTACACCAGATAAAACGTAAAGTAAGCCGAAAGGAAATAAAACCAATCTGGGATTGATCAAAAGGGCAATTATGAAAATGAAAACGTAGATCAACTTGACCTTGTTTTTCTTGTCACCTAAATAGAACTTGGGAAGGGTTTCATATTCGATCCCGCTGACCATCAAGCCGGAGAAAGCAATAATCATAGTCACCAGCGCCTTGGGGAATCTGAGCACTCCCCAAATCTCCTGGCAAAATAAAGTATAACTTACTAAGGTTACGGCGGCAGATGGAATGGGAAGCCCCATATAAGGGTGTTTTTCGTTTAATTTGGATAGCCCCAGATTGAAGCGAGCCAATCTAAAGGCACCACACATTACGAAAACGAAACCTACAATCCATCCCCACCTTCCCAAAGGATATAGCTTCAAACTATAAAACAACATGGCTGGGGCAATGCCAAAAGATAGAAGATCAGCAAAAGAATCCAACTCCACTCCAAAGCGAGATGCGGTTTTGGAAAATCTTGCGACCATTCCATCCAAAGCATCAAAGAATGCAGCCAAAACTATCATCCAGGCAGCAAATACAATCTCTCCATCAAAACTCGATAAGACAGAGAGAAACCCACAAAACATATTCCCTACGGTGAAAACCCCAGGAAAGATTCCTTTGATATTTCTCACGTTTGGAAAATTCCTATTATGGTTTCTCCAGCCTTCACCTTCTGATTCAGTTTAACTTCGATGTGGACATTTTGGGGTAAGAACAAATCCAATCTGGAGCCGAATTTTATCATTCCAAATCTGTCTCCCGCTTTGACCAAATCCCCATTTTTCAGCTTGCAAACGATTCTTCGCGCCAGGATTCCTGCGATTTGCTTGAGCACAACTTTCCCATGCTCATTTTCCATGCCCAACTCCGTTTGCTCATTTTCCAAAGAAGCTTTATCTTTGAAGGCAGGGAAAAACTTTCCTGGATTGTACCTAAAATATTTTATCTTTCCCGAGACTGGAGTTCTGTTGACGTGCACATCAAAAAGAGACATGAACACACTCACCAAAGTTCCTCCACCCATAAATTCCAGATTTCCAAATGGCTTTATCAAAATGACCTTGCCATCCGCAGGAGCTAAAATAAGATTTTCACCTTCAGGCACCTTCCTCTCAGGGTCTCTGAAAAAAAAGAGAAAAAACGTAGACAAGATCAAAAAGATCAAAGTACCTGCTAGACCCAACATATTTTGAGATAAAACGAAAACTATAAACAAACCCAATGAAATGCTAAAAGCTGGGATCACAAAAACTAAGCCTTCTTTGTTCATCCAAATATGCTTAAAAGGAACTACCTTTTGCCTCCAAATACTCTTTTAAAAATGTAATCAACGCTTCTAAAATAATAATTCAAACTGAAACACTCCTCGACTTCTACTTTGCTCAAATACTTTTTTACTCTCTTGTCATTTTTGATCAGATCTTTAAAGTTCTCATTCTTGTTCCAGGCCTTCATGGCGTTTTCCTGAACTATCTGATAAGCCTCCTCTTTTGACGGAGCTTTTTGGCACAGCTCTAAAAGCAATCTGCCAGAGAAAATCATGCCCCCAGTCTTCCCCAAATTCATTTCCATTTTTTCGGGATAGACCGAGAGGTGTTCCATAATATGTGTGAATTTGCCAAGCATGTAATCCACCAAAATGGTGGAATCCGGAATGATTACCCTTTCCACGGAAGAGTGGGATATGTCCCTTTCGTGCCACAAAGTTATATTTTCTAAAGCGGCTTGGGCATTGGTTCTAACCAGCCGGGCAAGTCCACATAGTCTTTCGCAGGTGATGGGATTTCTCTTATGGGGCATGGCGGATGAACCCTTTTGTCCTTTGGCAAAACCCTCCTCCAGTTCCAATATCTCCGTTCTCTGCAGACTTCTTATCTCGGTGGCGAACTTTTCAATGGAGCTAGCAATGATGGCCAAGGCGTTCATGAATTCTGCGTGTCTATCCCTCTGTATTATTTGGCTGGAGATAGGAGCAGGTTTTAATTTCAACTTTTCACAGACGTACTCTTCCACCTTTGGATCTAAATTGGAAAAGGTTCCCACTGCCCCGGAGATTTTGCCCACTGAAATCGTCTCGATTGCCCTCCTCAGACGTTCCGTATTTCTTTGGACCTCAGCGTACCACAGAGCAAACTTTAGACCCAGCGTTATTGGTTCCGCATGAACGCCATGAGTTCTTCCAATCATCGGTATTTTTTTAAACTTAAGTGCCTTCTTCTTCAAACTCGAGCTTAACTTTTCTAAGCACTGTAAAATCACTTCTCCAGCTTCTCTCATCAGCAAGGAAAGTGAGGTGTCCAGAATGTCAGAGGAGGTCATCCCATAGTGAACATATTTAGCTTCTTTTCCGATATTTTCTGCAAGATTGGTTAGAAAAGCCACCACATCATGCTTGGTCTTTTCCTCTATCTGGGATATTCTCGCTACATCGAATCGCAAGCTAAAAGTTCGATCTCCAGCCACTTTTGAAACTTATTTTGGTCAGACCACAAGGATTTCATCCTTGCGGTGGTGTATCTTTCGATCATTTTATCCTTTATCTACCCTTTGCCAATCTTCTAAGAATTTCTTTATTCCCACATCGGTTAAAGGGTGTTTTATCAACTGTTCAATAACCTTAAAAGGAATGGTCGCAATATCTGCACCCATGATAGCAGCTTCCACCACATGAAGAGGATTCCTGACGCTTGCCACTATTACCTCAGTAGCGACATCATAATTGTCAAAAATGCTAACTATATCCGCAACCAGAGCCATCCCCACGTGGCTGGCGTCGTCCAATCTTCCCACAAATGGGCTAACGAATGAAGCCCCAGCCTTAGCCGCTAAAAGCGCTTGAATGGGGGAAAAAACCAAAGTGCAGTTGGTCCGGATGCCTTTGGGGTCCAGAATCTTTATGGCTTTCAGACCATTCTTGGTAATGGGGACTTTGATCACGATATTTTTGTGTAGCTTTGACAGGGCTTCCGCCTCTTTCACCATCCCTTCTACGTCTGATGCCACCACTTCTGCACTTACCGGACCATCCACCACCTCGCAAATATTTTTAAGAATGGTCTTAAAATCTCCTTTTCCTTTTTCCTTTGCCAGCAAAGTGGGATTGGTGGTAACCCCATCCAAAATCCCGATGCTGGCTGCCTCTTTTATTTCATCTAAGTTCGCCGTGTCGATGAAGAATTTCATTTCTTAACCTCCAGAAAGTTAACTTTTGTAAAGTATCTCGCCAAAGCAGGATCAGTTCAAGCTGAAGCTTGGCACTCCATTTTCAATATTCAACTTCTACCAAATAAAGTCCGCAAGCCGGGGCCGTTGGACCTGCCTTCTTTCTATCTTTTGCCTCCATCGCATCAACAAAATCCGAGACCGAAAAATATCCCCTCCCTACCTCCACGAATGTTCCCACCAAACTCCTGACCATGGTGTGAAGAAATCTATCCGCCTCGATTTTGAAAATTAGCTCATTGCCAGATTTTTCCCATCCAGCAGAGAAAACCTGGCAAACATTGTTATCCTTAGTCGATTCAGCCACGCAAAAAGAGGAAAAATCATGTTTCCCCTCAATCTTTTTTGTGGCTTCAAAAATGTCCTCCAAATTTAATGAATATAAAACCTCCCAAACAAAATTTCTCAGAATTGCAGTTCTTCCCAAATGGATTCTGTATTTATATGATCTGCTTTTAGCATCATATCTGGAATTAAAATTCAAATCCACTTCTTCAATTCCTTTGATCACAATGTCGCCAGGCAAAAGCCCATTCAGTCCATTTATAATCGAATCTATATTAAGTTTGGTTGTAGTTTTGAAATTCGCTACCTGTCCCAGAGCGTGCACGCCGACATCAGTCCTTCCCGCACCTATCAAATTGATCTTATGGCCCAAAATCATCTCCAGCCTCTCCTGTATCTCCCCCTGAACTGTCCGAAGATCTGGCTGTTTCTGCCAACCGTAAAAATCCTTTCCATCATACTCGATTTTGAGTTTAATGTTCCTTTCCATTCAGACCATTTTATTTGGTTCAAAGATATTATGCTTTTAATCACCTAACTAAGCTTTCATCGCTCCGCTCATAAGAACCCTTATCTATTCGCAAAAGTACAAACCTTTACCGTCAAATTTAAACATTTTTAATTAGAAAGGAGGTAACTATTATCAAAACGACAAAAGACAAGAAGAGATAATCAACTTTCTTAAAAACTAACCTCTGAAAACAGGTGCGTTCTTGTCCGCTTCTAAAACCCCGTGCATCCAAAGCCAAAGCCAATTCGTCCGCCTTCCTGAAAGATGAGACAAATAAAGGAATAAGCAAGGGCAGAGTCTTTTTAACTCTTTTGATCAATCCTCCCTCAAAGGATGCTCCCCTCGAGAGTTGAGCTTTTTTCAAATTGAAAGCTTCCTCCAAAAGCAGGGGAACAAATCTTAAAGAGATCATGGTAATCAACGACAGCTCCTCTATGGGAAGCTTCCATTTTTTTAATGGAGAAAAAAACTTGAAAGCTGCATCAGTCAGCTCCACTGCCTGAGTGGTTAAGCTCAAAAAGGCTGCACAGAAGATGAAGATGGCAAGCCGCCAGCTATAAATGATGCCATTTATCACTCCTTCGTAAGTCACCCTTATGAATTTAAAAGACAAAAATCCGATCACCTCGCCTGAGGTGAAGAATGTATGCAAAACAAAGGTGAACAAAAATAGCCAAACGAAAGATTTAAGGTTCCGAAAAAAATAGAAAAAAGGAACACCCGAAGCAAAAGAAAGGGTCAAAAGAAAAAGTGAGACCAAAAGATAGATGCTCAGGCTGGTGGTCGCCACTGCCAAAATCATAATACTTAAAGTGATGATGATTTTTGTCCTCGGGTCCAATCTGTGAATCACCGAATCAGCTGGCACATATTGACCAATGGTGATGTTCTCTAAAAAAGCCATAATCTACCTATCATCTGAAAAGCCATCTCACTCAATGGCGAAAATATAGCATTGTTTCCAAATAATGTCAAATAGAAACTTGTCAGAAAAATTTGGGAAAGAAGAGTAGCAAGGAGGAATAACTGGTGCTCTCTAACGGAGTTTGTTTGGAGGACGGTTTGCTTGCATTAAGAGACACAGCCAAACTGGGGAAAAGGTCCACCACGAAACAGATAGTCTATGAGATAGACAACATCAGCCGAATTTATCTGGCAATCGAAGTTAACATCGGCTGCGTTTGGATCTGATGGCTCAGGTCCATTCTTGAAAAGATAGTCTATCAAATAAACAACGTCAGAACTATTGACTATTCCATCTGAATTGGCATCTCCGGGCACGCTCAAGAAACTGGCTTCAAAGACTAAAAGGGAATTGTGCTCAGCAACTAATACATAAGGTTCATCTACAAAAACATCCTTGGGAATGCCCGGGGTATCATAATAGGTAACCAGAGTGGGATTTGTGGGATCGGAGATATCCAAAACATAAACTCCATCCCCTTCAAAAAACGACAAATGTGCTGAGATATAAGCGAAATTGCCCTTAATATAGACATTATAAGCTTCACGAGGAACCTCAAAAAATCCCAGGGAGTCGATATTATAAGGGTCTGAAACATCCAACACTATCAACCCTCCATTGATCCATTCATGAGGTCCCATTTCATAGTCGGCAAGTGACACATAAGCGTAGTTGTCCTTTATCCAGATAGCAGTGGGAGCTCTCGGTAAGCAAGTATCCACTACTATGGGAATCGGATCTGTGGGGTCGGTAATATCCAAAACCGTGATCTGGCCTACGTGATACCATGTCTCTGGGTCAAGAGCCCAATCAACCCAATACACATAATTATCCTTCTTCCAGACATCCATTCGGGACCACCAACCATCACCGGTAGGATAATTAGTGGACAATACC
>LJVD01000063.1 GCA_001304225.1 candidate division Zixibacteria bacterium SM1_73 | reverse complement strand
GCTTTCCTCTCTTTTCAAAATCGTATCGTTTCACCAAGAGGGCGTAGGGGTAGAAAAGTCCGTTAGGCAACATCAGAGCATCCTCATGCATGGGGACTTCAGTGGTGGAGGTATCCCCGTCTTCGGCGATATGGTTTATGGCTTTACTCTCTAAAAATTGTGTGCTCACTTGATATGCCTCTTGATGAACCTTTCCATTCATATTAAGACTTTCTGGAGAAAAAAGAGTATCTAAGATCAAGTCCATGTTGACTATAAAATCCATTTCCATCACCCTGAGTTGAGCTTGATCTTTGAGTCTGATTTTTCCATCAGAGATTGAAACGGAGTAGTTCTCAAACCCCGCTTCTCTTTCGCTATAATAAATGATAAATTTCCCAGACTCGTCAGTAATCTGGGAGAAAAGAGAAATCGAGGATCCCAACAAACAGACAGATAGAATCATCAATATTAAGAAACATTTTTTCACTTTACACCTCCTGTGCATATTTTCCACAAAAGACTCCAGCCTTGACTGGTTTCTCTGAATGACTCAAAAGATTTCAAATGCATATGCATCCATACAAATCTGTCTCAGGATCCCAAAATTACCAAAAGCAATTTATACATCGAGTAAACTAATAATACAATATCAATTAAATACCAAATCATTTTTTCTTCAAATTAGAGATTATATTAAATTTTTTCAACGGGTTTTGAAGAATCATTTTTGCTTATTCAACTACCACCGCAGTTCCATAAGCCAGAATTTCTGCAGCTCCCGACATGATGAAGGAGGTGGAAAACCGTACCGAGACCAGCGCATTTGCCCCGAGCTTATCGGCTTCCTGGATCATTCGGTCTATCGCCTGTTCCCGCGATTCGGCCATCATCTTGGTATAGTCCGTTACTTCGCCCCCAACCATGTGACGCAACAAAGCCATAATATCCCGACCGATATGCCTTGCCCTTATGGTATTTCCCTTTACCACTCCCAAGGTCTTGACTATTTTTTTCCCCGGAATTTCATGTGAGGTTGCCATTATCATCTTTCGACCTCCCTATATCTTTCAGTTCTAAATAGAAACAATCTTTCCCGAATTATCGAAACCAAAAGAATTATGATCCCTAATGAAAAAGCTCCTACTCCCATTTTGACAATCAACGAGACGCTGGGATCCGTGAAAAACTCCTTGAAAAATTGGAAGACTCCAAAAGCCAGAAGTATTATAGCTCCGATGGAGAGGAATATCCAGCCAGCACTCCTTTCCACCCGTCTATATATCCCTTTCCAATAGCCAGCCCATAATTCGTCAGATAAATCTGTGAATTTCATTTTCTCCGTCACCTCCTTCAGCTTCAAAAAAGACCGATATTCCTTTATGCACTTTTCACAACCGGACAGATGTTTTTCTATCTCCGATTTTTTCTGGGAATCGATTTCGCCATCTATATATGCCATCAAATAAGTTTTGACATCCTGACAATCCATACCAACCTCAATCTAAAATATCCTTCAAATTCTCTTTTAGTTTTTTCCGCGCATAATAAAGCCGGGACATCACACTTCCCAAAGGTATATTGAGCGTCTCGGAGATCTTTCGATATGAAAACTCGTGAAAATGCTTCAAAAGAATTATTTCCTTAAATTCATAAGGAAGCTTTGAGATCTCCTCCCACAGCCTCAAATTAATCTCGTTCTTCTCGAGTATGACATCCGGGCTGTAAACATCTTGGGCAAGGTCAATGTTTTCCAAATGACTTTTTTGGACTCCCCTCCTTTTCAGGTGATTTTTGCACAGGTTGCTCAAAATGGTATAAAACCAGGTGAAAAATTTGTGCTCCGGGTTATACCTTTTTATGGACCGGAAGACCCGGACAAAAGCCTCCTGAGAGAGGTCATAAGCATCCTCCCGGTTGCCCACCAAGCCCAAGGCAACAAAGAAGGCGGGCTTCTTATATTTTTCCACCAGGGTTTTGAAAGCCTTCATCTTACCCCTTTGGCACTGGAAAATTAACTCTTTGTCCTCATCCATCATTTTTTGACCTTCTGGCATAATATACAACCAAGCCCTGAATCTATTCAAAAAAATCTTCACATATAATATAAGATTATCGCAAAAGAGTTGAATTGGGGGAATCTCTTTGAGGTATTAAACATCAGCTACCATTAACTTTTCGGCAGACAATAGACTTTTTTTAATCCACCTATAGGTGGGCACTTCAGTTTGCCCCTTTCACTACTTTTTCGGAGATTTCATCCCCATTTTTTCATTAAAGTAGATTAACTTAGGCTTCACGCTTGATAACATGAAAAATCAGTTGCTTTTTCAAACAGATGGCAATATTTTATAAAATTGCAATTATGGGAAGTGTGGAAGAAAACATAAAGAGTATCTGGTCTCGTATAGAGAAAGCTGCAGAAAAGAGAGGGAGGAACAAGGAGGATATAAAGCTGGTAACGGTGACTAAGACGGTGGAGGTGGAGAGGATAAAAGAGGCGATCAACTGCGGTATAGAAATAATTGGCGAAAACAGGGTGCAGGAGGCGGAATCAAAGTTCGACAAGATCACGGAAAAAGTAGAAAAACACTTGGTGGGGCATCTTCAGACCAATAAGGCGAAAAAGGCAGTGGAACTCTTTGATTTCATACAATCCGTCGATAGTCAGCGCATAGCACAGGAGATTTCCAGAAGGGCTTCTCAGATGGGCAAAGTTATGGATGTATTGGTGGAAATAAACACCTCCGGAGAAGAGACCAAATTTGGGATTAATCCTGAGGAGGCGTTATCCTTTATTAAATCGATCTCAGATTTACCAGGGATCAAAGTCAGAGGCGTGATGACCATTGGACTTTTTTCGGACAACCCCGAAGAGACGCGTCCGTGTTTTAAAAAGTTGAAAGCCATCTTCGATCAATTAAAATCGGAGAACATACCCCATGTTGAGATGAAATATCTTTCCATGGGGATGACCAGCGATTTTGAGGTAGCCATCCAGGAAGGGTCCAATATGGTCAGGATCGGGACAGGAATCTTTGGTCCCAGGGGTTTATGAATAAATATTAGCTCGGCTTTATAATACAATCGTCTTTCTGGACGATAAACTTTTGAGTTTCGTGCCGATAATAGATTGAAAATCCGATCACCTACGAGATTGTTCTATTTAAAGACGTTTGAGGTTTCTTATAAGAATACTTGAACCAATTGGATGTCGAGCTAAAAATTTTGAAATCAATGGAAAAGAAAGAGAAATCGTATAAAAGAGAGCCTCAAACCGTCGGCGAGCTTGATCAAAAAGAAGGTTCTTAAGCAAGAAAGAGAAATTCCGAAGGAATCTATGAAAGATGAGGATTTTGGAATGGAACATAATCCAGAATTGATAAACCTTAAAGATGCAATAAATCAGGCGGTCGAGTTAATCAGAGGAAAGACCAAATTTGTTCCTCAGATTGGGGTAATTCTGGGAACCGGATTGGGTACTTTAGCCGAAGGGATCAACTCGGAGACAAAAATATCGTATAAGGAGATACCTCATTTCCCGGTTTCGACCGTGGAAAGCCATGCTGGGTGGCTGATCTTTGGGGAACTTTCCGGGAAAAAAGTGGTTGCCATGCAGGGAAGGTTCCATTACTATGAAGGATACGACATGAAGCAAATCACCTTCCCGGTAAGGGTGATGAAGGCTCTGGGAGCGAAAATCCTGGTTGTCTCCAATGCCTGTGGAGGATTGAACCCATTGTTTAAAGCTGGAGACATAATGGTCATCACCGATCATATTAATTTGTTAGGTTCAAATCCTTTGTTCGGTCCCAACGACGACAGTTTAGGTCCCAGGTTTCCGGATATGTATGCTTGCTATGATCCTGAGCTGATATCCTTAGCTGAGAAGGCAGCCTTAGATTTGGGCATCAAGCTGCAAAAAGGGGTATACGTAGCTGTGGCTGGTCCAAATTTAGAGACAGCTGCAGAGTATAGATTCTTGCGGAATATTGGAGCAGATGTGGTGGGTATGTCCACCGTTCCGGAGGTTATCGTGGCCAGGCATCAGGATATGGAAGTTTTAGGATTTTCCTTGATAACGGACATGGGCTTGCCGGATGCGTTAAAGCCGACTAATTTAATGGAGATATTAAAAACGGCAGCGAAAGCCGAACCACTTCTGAAGAAGATCATGACCCGTGTGGTAGAAGAAATGAAAGTCTAAGTCCACTTTTCAACGCGTAGCCGAGCCTTCACGGCTCGGCACCGAGGGATAAACCCTCGGCTTTTGAAGAAAATAATGACCCGTGCGGTTGAAGAAATGAAAGTCTAAGTCGACTTTTCAACGCGTAGCCGAGCCTTCACGGCTCGGCACCGAGGGATAAACCCTCGGCTACGCGAGAAAATCAATCTGGTTAAGCAATCATGCCTCGTCTAAAAAATTTTGATTATTCAAACAAGGCGGTGTATGTCACTACAGACACCTATAAGCAAAGGTCGATTTTTATCTCAGATGATGAAGTAAACAAGATTTATGAAGCTTTGGACGATGTTTATCCTAAATATGATTTCAAAATCAACGGATTCGTGATAATGCCTACCCACAGTCATTTTGTAATCGTCTCGCAGAACAATGATTTGTCAGATATAATGCACGACATTAAAGGGATTGCTGCTTTTAAAATGTTGGATTGCGATTTAATAGAAGGGTAGCTTTGGCAAAGAGGCTTCTATGACCATGTGATTCGGAATAGGAACGATTTGTTAGAAAAATTGAATTATATTCATCAGAATCCGATTAGAGCAGGTTTGGTTAAAAACATCTTGGATTACAAGCATTCAAGTTTTAAGTTCTATTATGATAACGAGTGTGAAATCCCAGCATGGTTTGCCAAGATAGAAATGTAACTGGATCGCGTAGTCGAGGCTTCACGCCTTGGCTGGCCCATCTGGGCCTACGCGGTACTTGTTGCGAACGATTATTCAACGAAAGGTGTAATTCTGCTGATGTTTAAAGAGATCAAAGAAGATTTCAATTATCCGGAAATGGAGAAAAGGATACTCTCCTTCTGGGAGAAAGAAGATATCTTTCACAAGAGCATCCGGATAAGAAAGGATGCCCCCAATTTCATCTTTTTCGAAGGACCTCCTACTGCTAACGGCAGACCCGGTATCCATCATGTGATCTCTCGAACCATTAAGGATCTCGTATGTCGATATAAGACCATGCAGGGATTCAAGGTGGAAAGAAAGGCGGGCTGGGATACTCATGGGCTGCCGGTGGAAATCGAGGTAGAGAAGGAATTAGAATTAGATAGTAAAGCCAAGATCGAGGAACTGGGGATTGATAAGTTTTGCGATCAGTGTCATGAAAGCGTTTTCAGATACAAAAAGGAATGGGACGATTTGACTACGAGAATTGGTTACTGGCTGGATCTGGATAAAGCATACATAACCTGTTCCAATGAATATATCGAATCGGTCTGGTGGATTTTGTCTCAATTCTGGGAGAAGGGTTTGATCTACCAAGGTCACAGAATTGTTCCTTATTGCCCCAGATGTGGAACCCCACTCTCCAGCCACGAAGTGGCACAAGGGTATGAAGAGGTGTCCGATCCTTCAGTCTATGTGAAAATGAAATTGTGTGACCAGCCCAACACCTATTTCCTGGTCTGGACTACCACTCCCTGGACTTTGATTTCCAATGTAGCTTTGGCAGTAGGCCCGGACATAGATTATGTTAAGGTAGAACATAAAGGTCAGGATTTGATCTTAGCCGAAGCTCTCTTAGATCAAGCTTTGGATGGAGGATATAAGATAAAAGAACGATTCAAAGGGAAAGAATTGGAGAAGCTTAAATATGAGCCTCTTTATAGTTTTGTTAAAACCGAGAAATCAAAGGCATTCTATGTGATCTTGGCAGATTTTGTCAGCGTGGAAGAGGGAACCGGCATGGTCCATATTGCTCCCGCTTTTGGAGCAGACGACTATGAAGTGGGGCGGAAATATGATCTCCCGGTAGTTCAGCCGGTGGACACTAAGGGTGAGTTTACTGACGAGGTTACTCCATGGAAAGGACTATTCGTAAAGGATGCAGACGAAAGCATAATGGAGGATTTAAAGAAAAGGAAACTTTTGTATAGGAAAGGAGAGTATCGGCACACTTATCCCTTCTGTTGGCGGTGCGAGTCTCCATTGATCTATTATGCGCGGAAATCTTGGTATATAAAGACCACAGCCTATAAGGATAAGCTTTTAGGGAATAATAAAAAAATTAACTGGTATCCGCCCGAGATCGGCTCGCGACGTTTTGGAGAATGGTTAGAGAATAATGTGGATTGGGCGCTCTCCAGGGAAAGATTTTGGGGGACACCCTTGAATATCTGGGTTTGTGACAAATGTGGAGAGAAAAAATCCGTCTCCAGCATCGAGGAATTGTTACGTTTGGCAACTCCAGACGAGTTTCTCTCTTCATTTAAGAAATGTATAAATCTACACAAACCGGTGATCGATACCATCACCCTGAAATGTTCTGCGTGTGAAGGAATCATGCGCCGCACGCCGGAGGTGATCGATTGCTGGTTCGATTCTGGATCTATGCCTTATGCTCAGTGGCATTATCCTTTTGAACATAAGGAAGATTTCAAGGAGAAGTTTCCGGCAGAGTTCATCTCCGAGGCAATAGATCAGACCCGCGGATGGTTCTATAGCCTTTTAGCCATATCCTCTTTCATTTCCGGTGAGCCGGCTTACAAAAACGTGATCGTGATCGAACTCATTCAGGATAAAGATGGCTTTAAGATGAGCAAATCCAAGGGAAATGTGGTGGATCCGTGGGAGGTGCTGGACGTCCAGGGAGCGGATGCATTAAGGTGGTATCTGCTTTCTGTTAGCCATCCCTGGCTTCCCACTCGCATAATAAAAGACGCCATAACCGAGGTGGAAAAGAAATTCTTAAGCACCTTAAGGAATACATATTCCTTTTTCGCATTGTACGCCAACATTGACAAATTCAATCCAGGGGAGCATAAAGTCGACCTGAAAGATAGACCAGATCTGGATAGATGGACCATTTCGAAACTGAACTCTCTGGTCAGGAAGGTTACTTCTGGTCTGGACAACT
This sequence comes from candidate division Zixibacteria bacterium SM1_73, assembly GCA_001304225.1. GTDB lineage: Bacteria > Zixibacteria > MSB-5A5 > MSB-5A5 > SM1-73 > SM1-73. The sequence continues at coordinate 5,263 of LJVD01000063.1, read as the reverse complement.
ACGATCTGACCCGGTCGGCAAGGCAGATTCAGGAATTTGTGATCGAGGACTTAAGCAACTGGTATGTGAGAAGGAGCAGGCGGCGATTCTGGCAATCTGCTCAAAGTCAGGATAAGATTTCGGCATATCTGACTTTGTGGGAAAGTTTGGTTACAGTCTGCAAACTGATCGCCCCGTATACGCCTTTCATTGCGGAGGAGTTATTTCAGGAGCTCTCAGCCAAGGTCGATTCCGGTTCTCCGGAAAGCGTTCATTTGACTTCTTTCCCTAAAGCTGAGGAAAGATACATCGATAATGGATTAGAGGAAAGAATGGAGGTCTTGCGAAAGATCGCCTCCCTGAGCAGAGCTGCCAGAAATAGGGTGGGCATCAAGATCAGACAGCCCTTAGCAGAGATATTGGCGAAGGTTCCCAAAGGAATGGACAAAAAGGAATTAAAGTCCTTGTCCAACTTGGTCGTCGATGAGGTCAACGTGAAAAAGATTTCCTTCGTGGAGGATGATATTTCCGTGACCGAACTTGTCGCCAAGCCTAATTTCGGTCGCCTGGGACCTAAATTCGGAAAGAAAGCGAGCTTAATAGCTGAGAAGATAAGATCTCTGGGTGAAGAAAGGCTGAAAAGGTTTAAAGAAGAAAAGATGCTTAAATTGGAACTGAATGGAGAAATCGTAGAGTTGGGAGCAGAGGATTTGGAGATAGGTGAGAAGGAAAAAGAGGGTGTTGTTGTAGAATCTGAAAACGAATATAAGGTGGCACTTTTCACCACACTGACAGAGGAGCTAAAGGATGAAGGCTTTGCTCGAGAGTTAGTGAACAAGATTCAAAATATGCGGAGGAGTGCCGGTTTCGAGGTGATGGATCGTATAAAGGTGGACATAAAGACAACTCCCAGGCTCAATCGAGCCATAGAAGCCTTTGATGAATATATTAAGGCTGAGACCTTAGCTAAAGAGATCACCAAGTCCGGCAAAAAAGGGGAGTTGTCTAAAGAATGGGATATAAATGGAGAGAAGGCCCAGATCTCTGTGGCCAGAATTAAAAGATAGTGGAGGAAGGAGATGAAGAAGAAGGATTTTGAAAAGTATGAAGCCTTGCTTTTAGAGAAGAGAAAAGGGTTGATTGAGGAAATGGGGCTTTTGAGAAAAACTAGCTTGGATAGCACCTCTAAGGATGCCTCAGGAGAGCTGTCCTCTTACTCCACACACATGGCGGATCAGGGTACGGATGCTGACGAAAGAGAAAAGGCTTTCATGTTCCACTCCAAAAGCGGCAGACTGCTTTATCATATCGATGAAGCTTTACGCCGAATCAAAGACAAGACTTACGGTAAATGCGTGGAGTGTGGACAACAGATAAGCGCCGCCCGGTTAGAGGCAGTGCCCCATGCCAGACTCTGTATAGCCTGCAAGGAGAAAGAGGAAAAGAAAAAGGCTTTAGGGAGATAGATGAAGGAATTTGGATGAGTTGATCAAAAAGTCAAGACTTTTGATAATCAGTTTACTGATTATCATATTGGATCAATTGTCCAAAACGGTAGTGGTTCACTATCTTCAGATGGGCGAGTCCACCACGGTTCTGGGCAATTTTTTTAGACTTACCTACGTTTTGAATCCGGGTGGAGTATTTGGCAGTAAGTTGGGGAGCCAAAATTTTTATACCCTAGTATCAGTTTTGGCGCTTGTGGTAACTTCCTGGTTCTTCTTCAAAACCAGAGGTAAAGAGACATGGTTAAGGATAGGATTGTGTGTGGTTTTGGGGGGAGCGGTCGGAAATTTGATCGATCGTTTACGCTTCGGAGAGGTGGTCGATTTCTTGGATTTTGATTTTTTCAACATTAACCTTCCTCCTGTGAAAGTATTATTTTTCAACTTCCCTGGTTTTTATCTCGATCGTTGGCCCGTATTCAATTTGGCAGACAGTTTTGTTTTGATTGGAATAGTTTTGATTATTGTCCACCTATTGATATCCGCAAAAAGTGCATCGCGGAGTTCGTGAATTCAGTCCAGTTAATCGATGGAGAAGACGTCATTAAGAAAGTTAGAGTTTAAAGTTCCCCACGAGATTGCTGAAAAGAGATTAGATCTATTTTTGGCAGATAAAGACATAGATCTTTCCCGCTCTCGTATCCAAAAATTGATTTCAGAACAAAACATTTTGGTCGATGGAAGACCAACAAAGCCCTCCTACAAAATAAAAGGAAGAGAAAAGATCACCATCCAAATTCCTCCTTTAGAAAGACTCTCTTTGGAACCTGAGGATATCCCTTTGGATATTCCTTATGAGGATTCAGACCTTTTGGTGGTGAACAAAAAAGCTGGGATGGTGGTTCATCCAGCGTTAGGAAATTACTCTCATACGTTGGTTAATGCCCTTCTCTTTCATTGCAAGGATTTATCAGGGATAAACGGTGTGTTGCGTCCCGGCATTGTGCACCGACTGGACAAGAACACCTCCGGGCTTTTGGTGGTAGCAAAAAACGACTTTGCTCACCAGGGATTAGCAGAGCAAATTAAAAATAGAACTCTTCTTCGCGAATATGCCGCCATAGTCTGGGGACATATGTCTTCTGACAAAGGAATTATCCAGGCACCCATCGGAAGATCAGCAAAAGACAGAAAAAGGATGGCGGTGAGCCGATTGAAGGGAAGGGAATCATTAACCGAATATCAGGTTCAAGAAAGATTTGATTTCTGCGATCTTTTGTCTATAAGACTGAAAACGGGAAGGACCCATCAGATAAGAGTGCATTTATCCTATCTTAATCACCCGGTCTTGGGAGACCCGGATTACGGTGGCAGACAGAAATGGATTAGGGGCATCCATGATGGACATCGCCCTTTGGCTCAAAAACTTTTAACTCTAATCGACCGCCAAGCCCTTCATGCTAAAAAGTTAGGTTTCACACATCCCCGAACAGAAGAATACAAGGAATTCCAGTCTTCCTTGCCTGAAGACATTGAGAATGTTTTGAATCTTCTTCGTGACTTAGCCATGCCATAAGCCTATTCGAGAATGCATGTGAACGAGTGAAAAGTTGGAAAAAATGCGGAAAGGCACTTGTCATGCTGAGCGAAGTGAAGCATCTCTCTTGCAAAATGAAAAGTATAACTCGTTGGTCCGGGGTGCCCTTCTCCCACCCTTGGGTCTGAGCTCAGGGTCGAAGACCAAAGGCGGGATCAGGATGAACCCTCACCCTCGGCCAAAAATTATAAAAATCAAGTGGCAGGGTAGGGGCTCGCCCTGAGGTTTAAGTCCGAAGGGTACCCTGCCACAACGTTTGATAACCCTATCTCTTAGCCCTTGCCCCTGAATCCTGCTTTATTCATGGACAACCCGGCGGCGGTCCTCCTTTAAACAGATAGTTGATAAGATAGACGACATCAGCACTATTGATCGCCCCGTCACAGTTTACATCGCCAGCCTCCCAGGGCATAGGGTCAGGTCCAGATTTGAAGAGGTAGTTTATCAAATATACAATGTCCGCTGAATTGATGTCTCCGTCGTCATTGGCATCCCCACGAATCCAGCAATAGGGATGGGATGAGGTCGCAAATGGGGCGAAAACAAACTTGCGCAAATCAACGTTGTCATAATAGTCATAGACCAACTGAGAAATGGCAACGGAATCACTGGTTCCCCACCAGTTATATTCGCCATGAATATCAGGAGACGAAGGCTCACCAGAATAGACTTCATAGGCATACTTTGTTGGACCAGAATTTCCCCATATATCATTATAGTGCACCCTCGCAGAGTCAACCGACTCAAAGTATATTCCTCCCGCTGTATTTCCCGAATTGGTGGCCGAATTGTCAAAGATGCAATTGCTGTCAATCACAGCATATCCTCCCTCAAAATATATTCCACCTCCATCGGTGGCTGTGTTATCATGAATATGGCTGTTGGTAATCCGGACATTACCTCCATAACCACTTAGATCCACATTGACTCCGCCATAAGAATTTCCAGATATGTCGCAGGACCTGATGGTGCCAGATATAACTCCATGACCATAAGTACCATTCAACCTAATCCCATGGTGTTTGTTATTTCTGATGGTATCGGCGGTTATAGATAAGGACGTGCACGGCTCAGTATATCCATGGGGCAGAACATAGATTCCGTAAATATTGTTTTGCTGGATCATGTTGCCAAATGTCACAGGTGACCCGCCCTCAATAAATATTCCACTTGAATTACTAGACGAATGATTATCCACAATGGTGTTTTGCACGATGTAAGGCGATCCTGCGTAGCAATATATGCCATGCTTGCATTTTCTTATTAGGCAATGACTTATTGTTGGCGAAGCTGTGTCGCAGTAGACCACCTCCTTACCATATTCAATTCTGCAATAAGATAGGGAGCAAGCAGTATCAATGCTTGAGTTTCTAAACTTAATCCACTCCCACCATTGTGGGTCTTGGTCGGAGTTCCATCCTGTGAAAACTATGGAATCGGTAGCTGTACCTCTGGCGGTCAAAGCTCCCCCGACATCTAATCTGTAGCCCTCTTGGAAGGCAACTACCACACCTGGCATAATGGTCAGGGTTACGCCTGGCTCCACTAAAATGTTTCCGTACACTACATAAGTGTCACAATTTGCCGTGCTCCAGGTGGTATTGGTGCTTATCGGACCTCCCACCATGCAGGTATCTGCCATCACCGTTGAACTGAGCCCGGGCATCTCCCCGCCAATTGAGCTCAGACAAAGCACCACCGCCCCCAAAAATGGTAAAATTTTTAGAGTGTGTTTCATTTAACACCTCCGTGTCGCTTGGTTAATGGTTCATGGTAAAACCAAAGAAGATAATGCAGGTTATTCTATCAACTCTCTACAAAAGATTAGATACACTTAAAACAAGGGTTTCCTTGTAGCTATAATATAACTCCGTCCTAAGAATTGTCAAGACCTAATTTCAAGATTTCCACGAGGTGTCAGAGCCTCTGTTCCGACACCTAACCCCAAATCCCTCTTACCACAAAGTGCAAAATTACCATAACTTCAATGGTGAAAAAGATAGCTCGAGCGTTTATAGAGAGATGAGTTTGTTCTAACTGACTTTAGTCAGGTTCCGGATGGGCAGGGAAAACAAGCTGCGTAGGCGGGGCTCCCAGCCCTGCAAACTGAGTCTCGGAAAAGATATTTGATATGAACCATCTAATTGATAGCGATCCACAGGATCTAAATTCGGACGACGAAAAAATCGTAGACTCTGAGTCTTATCGAAAGGAAGAGCCTAAGGACTTAAAGCTCTTAGAG
>LJVD01000062.1 GCA_001304225.1 candidate division Zixibacteria bacterium SM1_73 | reverse complement strand
TTCTCATTGGCATATACTACTCTGCCTTTCTTGTTGATGAAGATCATGTTTGGCGACTCTTCTGCAAGGCTTCTGAACTTCTCCTCACTCTCCCGCAGCTTCTCGTCCGCCCGCTTGCGCTCGGTGATGTCTGCAAAGGTACCGACGACACCCTCAAGCTTCCCGGCCCCGTTTATGAGAGGTGTAGCGTTGACGTTGATCCAAGAGATGGAGCCATCCGGGCGCTCGACGCCCATTACCACATCCTTCTGCGGACGCTTTTCTTTCATCGCACGGGGACCGGCCATCTCCTCCGGCGGCATCGGAGTACCATCGGGGCGCAGGATTTTCCACTCTGAACCAATGTAATTGCGACCTTCGATTTCAGAACGTTCGAGCCCCAATATGCGCTCTGCCGCAGGATTGACTTGGAGGATCTGACCGTCTGGAGCAATCAAAACTACGCCCTCAGCCATCGTTTCGAACAAACCTCGAAGGCGACCCTCGCTCTCCCTCAACGCCTCCTCCGCCCGTTTGCGTTCAGTAATGTCTCTAACGATCCCGTTGATGCGATAGACTTTTCCGTCTGGTGTAAACTCGATGTCTTTGCGATCGCTGACCCAGATAGCCCGTCCGTCTTTGCGAATCACCCGGTACTCAGTGCAAAATGGTCCGGCGCCGGGTCCTTTTTTAATATGATCGTCAACCTCGCTGAACACTCGGTCTGCGTCATCGGGATGAGTTATCCCTCGGGTCACGCCAGATGGGTTGGACTCAATTTCCTCTAAAGAATATCCTGTCTGCAGTTCAAATGACGGAGCGATGAAATCATACTGGTTGTTTCTCGGATCGTAGCGGTAGATCACGTCGGTCACCGCAGATGTAAACCGCCTGAAACGTCCTTCACTTTCCCACAACGCCTCCTCCGCCCGCTTGCGTTCGGTGATGTCGCGCAGCAGCTGCACTGCGCCACCACGATCACTTAGATGGCCGGTAATGATTTCAAGAGGTATTGTCTCACCATTTTTCTTCTTTCCTGTAGCCAATCCGATGTGAAAACCTTCTCTTTCAAGCATGTCACGTATCTCGTGCCAGTCATCCGAATTAGACTCACTAGATAGCCAGTCGAAATAGAGAAAGTCCGTTTTGTGGTTGATAATTTCATTCACTTCGTAACCAAACATTCTCTTCAGCGAGTCATTGCACTCAATGATGGTTCTGTCCGAATCGACCGCCAGGAGCACATCCGGACTGATGCTCGAGATGATGTTCTGCAGCTCTGCTTGTCTTTTAGCAGCTTTTCTCCAACGAATGTAGGTTATCCAGAGTAGCCCCATCAAAGAGAGAAAAGAAACATTAATGAGGAATTCCGCAAGAGGTAAATCGGTATAAGCACTGGAAAAACTGTAAAGACTACCAATAGTGTGAATAGATATGCTGAATATTGACAAGATGGTGGCAACAACCAACACAATACACAAGTCCAGCAGTTCTCTTTTTTTCATCGTTATCAGCTTCATTTGAAATCTTCCTTATCCTTATCCTTACGGCATGTTTACCTCTGTTCGCAAAGAAGCAGATCTTACCCGTCGAGAGTGCCAAGCATTTTTTCTGAATATGTCTCGCTTATGTCCTTAGCACGCTGTCGCACCCCGACCAGCTTGCGCTGGGTGATGTCTCTTATTATCGCCGGCCTTACGATCTTTTCCTGAGATATGATGGGTCCCACAAAAAGCTCTGCATCAAAAAAATATTTCTCTTTCTTTCTTGCCTTAGGCTTACAACATCCCAGAACAGCTTTCCCTGGTCCTCTGGAGAATGTTTCGCTTCTGGTCAATGCATGACTGTGAGGAGTCAGATGGTCAGTTACGGTCAATCCAATCCCTCCTCGATCTCTCCCACAGGCGAACACTTTCAAAAAAGCCTTATTGGCAAAGACAAATTTGTCTCCTTCAACTATGACAATAGCATCCGGGGATTTTCCGAATAGGGCCCGATGTTCAGCCGCTGACTTCCACAGTGCTTGCATTGACGCTATAAGGTCTGTTTGGACTTTGCAAATGCCAGGAGGCTTTTTGTTTTTTAGGACTTCAGCCATGGGGTTTTCAATGGAAATCTTATTTCATAAAGCTGAGTTAACCGTCCCTTAATTTTTTTTATCGGCATTGAGAAAGTTAATTTAATCCAAAAAACTCTGATTAAAAGGTATTTCTTCCTAAGCTTCCAATTACAACTTTTTACTAAGACAGTCAATTTTTTCTTGACTTGTTGTGAAAATTACTTTATGCTTAAGAAAATTGAGCCGAAACATAACATAAAGCAACGAACTTGAAAAGTGAAAGGAGGTGAAACTAATGGCAAAGAAGAAAACAGCCAAGAAGGTCAGATGTATGGCCAAGACCAAGGATGGCAAAAGGTGCAAAAGGTTCGTAACAGGAAAAGGAAAATACTGCGTGGTTCACAAGAAAAGATAACCCTGAGAGAGTTGTGAACCTGCGAGTCGGGACATCAGGTAAATCTTTACCTGTAGCTTTTGTAACAACCAGAAAAGCTTCCGAAAAAAGAGCAGGTCACGATAAATGTACCGACATCTTAGATTTATTTTTGCAGGTCAATAGATTCTCAAAGGAATCAGAGGGGGAGGAAAAGACTCCAATATTTCAAAACCACTTCTGTATCGTCACATCTGATTAGATTCAAAGACAGGCTCGCCAAAATCACCTTTTGAGAGTATTGGTATCCAATTTTCTCCTCTGAAAAGAAAGCTTAGATCTGGCAAGGAGAAAAATCATGAAGATTCTCCTAAAGCGATCGACGATATAGATGCGGTTTGGGCGGCAGCGATTAATGACGGAAAGTTGACTGTCGAATTACCAGAAATAGCCGAACGTCTCAGTTATGAGAGGAAAATCTATATCCTCCCCCTTAAACTCACGCAGGGACTGGAAGAAACCTTGGCAATAATCCCTCGCGGAGAAGTTCTTCCTTCAAGATGCTATCCATTTCTGCGAGTCTTTGTGGAGTGCTTCCCTCATCTAAGTGGTTGAATGATCTTTGAAGGCACTCGCTTCTCTTGGACATCTTTTCTTTTTACCAGAGTTGCAGTGCTATAGCGACTCTCATCTTGCAAACAACTTTCAAGTCTGAGCCAGAAGAGAATTCTTGAGCGGAGTGAGTGACAAGAAAACAAAGTCCGGCCTACTCACTTCCCCCGTAAGAAGGTAAAGGTAGGGCTGGAAGTCTCCTTCATTTCTTAATCGGATAAGGTGGTTTTTCCGGCAACTTCTTGGGCTCCTCTTTCAGTTTTTTCATAATCACTTCAATAGCTTTTTCAAGTTGGGGATCATGCCCTTTTATTACTAAATCGGGCCTGTTGTCCACCTCGATGTCTGGGTCCACTCCATGGTTCTCTACGTCCCATTCTCCCTTTAGGTTCATAAAAGCGAATTCCGGACAGGTGACGCTGCCCCCATCCATGAGCGGCAATCTGCGGGAGATGCCCACCAATCCACCCCAAGTGCGCGTGCCGATGAGGGGACCCAAACCCTGCTCACGAAAATAGTAGGGTAAGGCATCTCCGCCTGATCCCGCATTCTCATTGATGATGCATACCATATGCCCGAAAAGGGCAACAGAAGGGGTCCGCCCGATTTGTCCCTCTCGAGGAGCCCAGAGGCTCATAAGGTTCCGCTCCAAACGCTCTATGAACATATCCGGGATCATGCCTCCACCATTATAGCGTACATCAATGATGAGACCCTCTTTGCGAGCCTGGGCAAAGAAAGAGCGAGAAAACTCGTTCAAACCAAAAAGGCTGGTATTGGGCACATGAATGTATCCTACCCTGCCGTCGGTGCCTTCATCCACCATACGACGTCTAGTCTCAACCCAATCCAGATAGCGAAGCATGTACTCTGAACGTGCAGGCTTGACCGTCACCTCGCGAGCGCCGTCAGCAGAAGGTTTGTCATTTACTTTAATCTTGACCTGCTTGTCGACGGTCTTCTCAAGAAAAGCATATGGATTGTCAGGATATGTCACCTCTTTACCATTCACCGTAATCAGATAGTCCCCTTCTTTTACGTCAACTCCCGGTTCTGTCAGGGGAGCTCTTCGATCATCTTTCCAATTTTCACCTTTGTATATCTTTTTGAATCGATAAAAACCTCCCTTTCTGTCAGGCTCCAGATCAGCTCCCAAGAGCCCAATGTCAACGTGTTCCGTTTTGGGCATCGTGCCTCCGCGAACGTAGGTGTGCGAGCAACACAACTCGCCAATGAGTTCACCCAGCAAATAGGTCAGATCCCAGCGGTGAGCCACATGCGGCAAAAGTTGACCGTAACGTCTTTTCATCATCTTCCAGTCGACGCCATGCATGTCCGGATCATAGAAGAAATCCCTTTCCAATCTCCAGGCCTCGTTGAACATCTGTTCCCATTCGCCCCCCGGGTCCACCTTCATCTCCATACCATCTGTATTTATCTTACCGTCCCCTACCTTGTTTTTGCCTGACTTGGCGTCAATGATGCCATAGGTATTCCCACTCCGATATATGATTTTGTCACCATCTTTGGAAATATCATAGTTGTTGATGCCGGTCAAAATCGTCTCATCCTTACGTTCTTTCACATCATACATATGCAGTTCGTTCTGAGGTTTGGAATCGGAACCTGGCTCGTAGATTGCCGGCATGGACAGATAAAATATTTTATCCTTAGCTGCAGTGAGGCCAGCATAATTGCCTGGATTGATCGGCACTCCCACGATCCGCTGGTCAATTCCATCCAGATCAATCTGGATATCTTTGGGCTTTTCCTCCCCTTCGTCTTCATCTTTCTTCTTTTTATCCTCTTCCTTACCCTTCTTCTCTTTGTCCTTGTCTTCTTCTTTTCCCTCCTCCTCGTCGCTTTCCGGCGCGAAGGGGGAGAGACTATCTGCTTGCAGGGTTATCAAGTAGATGTTTCTGGTATTACGGTAGACATAGCTATGCTCGAAATCGCTGAAGGTGGGATAGAAGCTTCGAGCAGAGACGAAGTACAAGTACTTTCCCTCCGGACCGAAGACCGGTGAGAAATCATCAGTCAAGTCACCGGTGATCTGGTTAACCTTCTTTTGGTCTAGCGAATAAAGAAAAATCGAAGCGAAATAGGCTGGATTATTCTTGGAATAGATTACCCACCTGCTGTCGGAGGACCAAGCATAATCATGAATCTCGGAAACCCCGGCTTTGTCTATAAGCACAGGCTCTCTTTCGTCGATGTCCACATAATACAGCCTGAGCTTCTTATCGGAATACAAAAGCTTCTTGCTGTCCGGCGACCACACCGGATGGAATCTGTAACAGTTTCCATCGGTGGTGATACGCTTTTCTCCACCAGTTCCATCCTGGGCTCTGATATAAAGTTCATACTCCCCGGTGCGGTCCGAAAGATAAGCTATCCATTTTCCGTCCGGTGACCAGGCAGAATAGATCTCACGGATTGTTGGAGTTTGGGTTATGTTGCGAACTTCTCCCTTCTCTTCGGGGACGGTGAAAATTTCTCCTCGAGCACAGAATAGAGCCCTTTTTGCTGAGGGCGATAGGCTGAAGTCAGTAATCATATTACTGATTTTTTCCCAATTGGGCCTTGTAAGAATACGTTCAGCCGGTATTTCCACAGAAATCTTTTTGGTCTTCTCACCGATCAAATCCAGAACGAAAAGATAACCCCCATTCTCGTAGATGATAGCATCTGGGCCCAGGCTGGGCCATTTCACGTCATACTCTTGATGGTTGGTGATTTTTCGGATATTTTTCGCAGTCAGGTCGTAGCAGTAGATGTTGAGTTTATGATCCCGATCGGATGTGAAGTAGATTTTCTCTCCTGACCACATGGGGAAGTTGTCCGTTCCGTCCCAGTCGGTGATGCGCTCGATGCCATCCGTCTTCGGATCATAGATCCAAATATCCTGAGCTCTTCCTCCTTTGTAGCGCTTCCAGGTCCGAAACTCTCGAGATTTTCTATTGTAAGCAATTCTTTTGCCATCCGGAGAAAACGAGGCCAAACCAGCTTCGGGCAGCCTCAAAGCTTCCGGGAAACCTCCCTCGAGATTGATGTGAAAAAGTTTGCTGGTGGGGAAACTCTCACGTGAAGAACGAAATAAAATTGATTTGCCATCCGGATACCAATCTATGACCCAGTCGTCTATCTCCACTCCTCCTGAAGACGGCCGAGCTCCAGGATGATAGGTAAGACGACGCGGTTCTCCACCCTCGGTCGGAATCACATAGACATCTGGATTGCCATCGTATACCCCGGTGAAGGCAATTGAATTTCCGTCAGGAGAAAATTTGGGAAAAAGTTCTGGTCCCGGATGAGATGTAAGCTTGCGAGCCACACCCCCCTCCCTCGGCACCAACCAGAGGTCACCTGCGTAAACAAAAACGATTTCGTCCTTGTGTATATCCGGAAAACGCATCAGCCGACCTTCCTCAGCATAAGCAAAACAAGCCGTCAATAAGAACAACAACAGCCCCGACGCAACGCCTTTAAGATTCTGCATAGCCCTGCTCCTTTATTTTTTGGTTATTACACAAAAAAGTTCCGGCTTTTTCTGCCAGAACTTATCTTCTTATCCTTTGCTGCTTTTAAGAAACTCTCACGCCTGCACCTCATTTAGTTGAACGAAATCTTTCCATCACAACTTTCTTTTCTATATACTTCTTTATCTTCCAGAAAGTTCTGCATTTTTTAACTAAATTTCTCTTGCCTGGAGAGTCAACTTAACTTTAGAGTCCAGATGTCAAGACTTTTTTTCATAGCCAGTACGTGAGAAATAGGTAAAAAAAGATTTGTCAAATGGTACAAGTTCAATCTCTCACCGGATAAGGCGGTCTTTCTGGAAGTTTTCTGGGTTCTTGGTCGATCTTTTTCATGATGACCTCAATAGCTTTCTCAAGTTGGGGATCATTTCCCTGAATGACAAAATCCGGTAGATTGTCCACCTCGATGTCCGGATCCACGCCATAATTTTCCATGACCCACTCTCCCTCCAATCCGAAAGGTGCAAACTCCGGCACAGTGATATAGCCGTTGTCTACCAGGGGGATGAAATCGCGAATGCCCACCGCACCTCCCCAGGTCCTCTTGCCTACGATGGCTCCAAGTCCATATTGGCGAAAATAGTAGGGAAAGTAGTCTCCATCGGAGGCGGAATATTGATTGGTTATGCAAACCATATGCCCATGTAGCACTCCTCCCGGATAGGTATAATCTCCAGCGTTGCGAGAAGATGACATTCCCACCAAGACCCGACGCAGCCTTTCTAAAATCATGTCGGACACAAAGCCTCCTCCATTATACCGGACATCGATAATCAAACCTTCCTTCCGAATCTGAGGAAAGAAAGACTTGGCAAACTCATTAAGTCCCTTACCACTCATATTAGGAAGGAAAATGTAGCCCACTTTTCCGTTGGTCGCTTCTTCTACTTTGCGTCGGTTAGTCTCCACCCAGAAGTTTGCACGTAGATCGTCTTCACTGGCGATCGGCTTGACCTCCACCTCCCGTGCACCATCCGGAGAGGGCTTCGAGTTGACCTTCAGGTTGACTGTTTTGCCAACCGTATTTTCGAAGAGACTATAGGGATTGGTAGGATATTGCAAGGTTTTGTTATCCACAGCCAGTATGTATTCTCCCTCTTTTATCTCCACGCCAGGCTCGGTGAGAGGAGAACGTAGATTCTCCTCCCAGTTTTTGCCAGGATAGATCTTCTTAATTCGATAGAACCCGGAGAGGGTATCCAACTCCCAATCCACACCCAAAAGCCCGGTTTTGACTAGTTCAACTTTGGGCCTGTCACCGCCACTTACATAGGTATGGGAACAACAAAGCTCCCCGATCATCTCCCCAATAAGATAAGTAAGGTCACTTCTATGTGCCACATAAGGCAGAAGCTCTCCGTATCGCTTTCGCATCAACTCCCAATCCAGGCCATGCATATTGGGAGCGTAGAAAAAGTCACGTTCCCGACGCCACACCTCATTGAATATCTGTTTCCACTCTTTCCGGTAGTCGACCTTCATCTGCATACCATCCAATTTGAGAGCTCCGTCTCCGATCTTGGGGGAACCGGGCTTGGCGTCGATGATACCGAATTTTTTCTCACTTTTATAGATGACCTTTTCGCCGTCCCCAGAAATGTCATAGCCATCCACCGGCGTCAGCAACTGGTGATCTTTTCTTTTTTCCATATCAAAGAGATGCAACGTCCCTTTAGGTCCCGGCGATCCACCGGTAAGAGTCCAGGTGGGGAATGAAATATAGAGAATTTTCCCTTCGGTCGCCCGTAATCCATAATAGTTGCCTGGATCCGTGGGCACCGCCACCACCCGGTCTTCTATTCCCTCAATATCGATGTGAACTTCTTTTTTGACTTCCTTCTTTTTTTCTTTTTTCTCCTCTTCTTTTTCCTTCTTCTCCTTTTCTTCTTTCAACTCCACCTCATCACTTTCCGGCGCAAAAGGAGAGAGGCTGTCTGCCTGCAAGGTTACCACATAGATGCGAGTCATCTGATTATAGGTGAAGCTGGGATCGAAGTTACCCAGCATTGCGTTAAAATCCCGTTTGGAGAAAAAATAGAGATATTTACCTTCCGGATCGAAAATCGGTTCGCTATCGTCGGTGAAGTCCTCAGTCACCCGATGAATTTCTTTTTCTTTCAAAGAATAAATAAAAATGGAATAAAAATGGCTTTTGGCAGGCTTAGCGTAGGCGACCCACCTGCCGTCCGGAGACCAGGAATAGTCGTAAATCTCCCCATCTCTGGTGCTGTCGATTTCAGTAATTTGTTTGCTCTCGACCTCGACGTAGTAAAGCTTGAGGTTTTTGTCCGCGAACAAAAGTTTTTTGCTGTCCGGCGACCATACCGGAACGAAACGAAAGCAGTCTCCATTTGTCGTTATCCGGATCTCTTCTCCCTTACCATCCTGCTGAACAAGGTAAAGTTCATCCTCCCCGGTGCGGTCCGACAGGTAGGCAATCCATTTGCCATCCGGAGACCAGGTGGAATACTTCTCACGAGCACCTGGGGTGTTAGTGAGATTACGGGTATTGCCCTTCTCGGCAGGAACGGTGAAGATATCGCCCCGAGCCGTGAAAAGTGCCCGCTTGCCATCTGGAGAAAGATTATAGTCGTTAACATAATCGCTAACTGAAATAAACTCAGAGCGGGTCAACACGCGGTCGTCGGGAATCTCCACAGTGATCTTTCTGCTCTGTTCTGATTTCAGATCGAGCACATAAAGATAACCGCCGTTTTCATATACAATGGACCTAGGACCCAAGCTGGGCCATTTAACGTCATACTCATCGTGACTGGTAATTTTTCTCGCTTTGCGTGTATTTAGATCATAACAGAAGATATTTGCAGTATGATCACGATCTGAGACGAAATAAATCCGGTTCTGGTGCCACATAGGAGAAGTGTCCGTGCCTTCATAGTCGGTTATCCGCTCGACGGTGTTATTCTCCAAATCGTATATCCAGATCTCCTGAGCTAACCCCCCTTTGTAACGCTTCCAGGTGCGGAAATTTCGAAAGATTCGGTTATAGGCGATTTTGGAGCCATCTGGAGAAAATGAAGTGAGTCCAGCCTCTGGCAAAGACAATCTTTCTGGAAAACCGCCTTTCACGTTAATTAAGAAAAGCTTTTGAAACCAACTGTTATAGCTTTCGCGCCAGGATCTGAACAAAATCCTTTTGCCATCGGAATGCCAGTCTAACACCATGTCATCGAAGCCAAATCTGTCTGGCAGGTTCTCGAGGCCGGGGCGGTAGGTGAGCCTTTTGGGTTCGCCTCCTTCCGAAGGGATCACAAAGACGTCTGTATTACCATCGTATTGTGCGGAGAAGCCTATCATTTTCCCATCCGGAGAAAATTTGGGGAACAGCTCCATACCGACATGAGTTGTCAACCTTCGGGCAATTCCACCTTCGCTTGGCGAAAGCCATAGATCACCTGCATAGACAAACACGATTCTATCCTGATGAATGTCAGGGAACCGCATCAACCGGCACTCCTCAGAATTAACAAGAGCTACCATGAGAAGACTTAACCCTAACCCCGCAATGAGGATTTTAAAAGAACGCATCTTAAACCTCCACAATTCCTTATGTTAATTGTAAATCAAACAGGTTTATATTTCCTTTATGACTCTCAAGAATTCACCGTTCCTATTTTCTTGAGACGAAATTTAATCACATAATGCCATTTGGCAAGTTCAATTTTAAAAATATGGATTAATTTCTTGTGGTTTTTATGAGAGTCTCCCCTTGACAAGAGTCGATATCACCCCCCCTTGAGAAAAAGTTATATCATACGACGAGGTTTGCTATGAAAAACTATGTATCTTAGTTTTGGATGATCTTAGTTTTCTGGTTAGGATTTGCCGGTCCTTCGTTTGCCCATGCTTGGAAAAAGTCTGTGGATTTTGGTCTGACGTTTGCTCAGAATTCCTACTCAGATAACTGGACAGGCGGTGAGGCTGGTAATGTAAGCTTGGTGACCTTAGCTAATTCGGTTCTTGAAAAGAAGTCCGCAGAAATCTTGAATTCTAAGATTACTGCCAAATTCTCTTTTGGTGAAACCCACTCACAAGATGAAGAAACAAAAAAATGGTCAAAACCAATAAAATCAGCTGATCTAGTGGACATTGAAACTTTGAGCCGGATCACCATGAAGGCTTTGGTTGATCCTCACTTTGCTTTCAGGTTCGAAAGTCAATTTGTAGACGCCAGCGTAGCACAGATCAAAAGATACCTTAACCCCAAAAAGCTGACGGAGTCGGCTGGTATCTCGAAAACATCTTACAAAACTGAAAAGAATGAAATTTTGAGCCGCTTAGGATTCGGTTTAAGACAAATCATCACCGAAGAAATTGTGGATACCTTGGCTAAGAAAACGAAGGCCACATCTACCAATGATGGAGGAATTGAATCGGTTTCGGATGTGAAGCTCGCATTTTCAGATAAAATCTCTTACATTTCAAAGGTATCGCTGTACAAAGCTTTGTTTTATTCCGAGTCTGATAAACTTAAAGGAACCCCTGAGGAAAATGATTGGAAAAAGGTCGACGTTAATTGGGAAAATAGCATCTCCATCTCAATTTCCAAGTACATTAATGTTTCACTATACAGTCAGCTTCTTTACGACAAGGAAATTAGCAAAAAAGGGCGTTTTAAGGAGACCCTCTCTTTGGGGTTAACATATAGACTATTCTAATAGGTTGATTAAATCCATGCTTACACAGACGAAACTATTAAGGACTAACAAGCGCCAAAAGATCAAACTAAGGCTTAACAATTCAGAACTACCATTCGGAAATCTACTTTTTTCCTAAACGCTCTCAAATAACAAAGTCGACCCTTTCACTCGGAAAGGGTCGACCTGTAAAATTGATTCTTGATGCTTCAGCAATGGGAATTGCCGAAACCAATTCATTAGCAATAACAAATGCAAATTCACATGTTAACACAAAGAGATTTTTCCTATGCTGAAGTGTATTCCTCCACTTTTTTTCCGATAGCAGCTTGAGCCGCTGCCAAACGGGCGATAGGAACTCGGTAAGGTGAACAGCTCACGTAGTCCAAACCCACCTCATGACAGAAAATCACCGAATCAGGATCGCCGCCATGTTCTCCGCAGATTCCCACTTTCAAGTCTCTGCGTGCCGAGCGCCCTTTTTTCACCCCCATCTCCACCAACTCTCCCACCCCGCTCTGATCAATGCTCACAAAAGGATCATGGCCCAGGATTCCATGATCAATGTAATATTGAAGAAATTTGCCTGCATCGTCACGTGAATAACCATAAGTCATCTGGGTAAGATCATTGGTGCCGAAGGAGAAAAACTCAGCTTCGCTGGCGATCTCGTCAGCAGTCAAACAGGCACGAGGTATCTCAATCATAGTGCCGACCAGATACTTGATCCTGACCTTATATTTCTTCATGGTCTCCTCAGCCACTCTGATCACGACCTCCTTCTGATGCTTAAACTCGTTCACATGTCCCACCAGAGGAATCATCACTTCCGGGAACACGGATTTGCCATGCTTTGCCAATTCGCATGCTGCCTCAAATATGGCACGCGCCTGCATCTCGGTGATCTCCGGAAATACTATGCCCAACCGACAACCTCGATGTCCTAACATGGGATTCATCTCATGCAGTTCCTCCACCCGGTTCAAAAGCCTCTCTTTCTCTTCTATCTGATCTTCTTCCCCCTCCTTTGCCTTGAGGGTAGCAATCTCCTCTATCAGCTCATCCCGGTCGGGTAGAAACTCATGCAGGGGTGGATCCAGAGTTCTTATGGTAACTGGCAGTCCCTCCATCTCTACAAAAATCTCTTTGAAATCCTTTTTCTGGAAGGGAAGAAGTTTATCCAAAGCTGCCTGTCTAAAGCTGCCTGTCTATCGGTCGGTGTCTTTGCCAAGATCATCTCTTGCACGATGGGAAGCCTCTCTTCAGCAAAGAACATATGTTCGGTGCGGCATAAGCCGATTCCCTCGGCGCCGAATTTGATGGCTTGAGCTGCATCTTTGGGAGTATCTGCATTGGTGCGCACTTTTAACCTTCTGAGCTGGTCTGCCCACTTCATGAACTCGCCAAATTCTCCCGTAAGCTCAGGCTCTATGGTGGGTACCTCGCCCAACATTACCTCTCCGGTGGTGCCATTAAGAGAGATAACATCCCTCTCCCGGACAATGTGCCCGTTCACCATGAATTGTTTTCTCTGTTCGTTAACCTTAATGGCTTCACATCCTGCCACACAACACTTCCCCATACCCCTGGCTACCACAGCCGCATGGCTGGTCATCCCTCCTCGTGCGGTCAAGACTCCTTCAGCTGCTGCCATTCCATGAATGTCATCTGGATTGGTTTCATGTCTGACCAAAATAACCTTCTCTCCATTTTCAGCCAGATTGACCGCATCATTTGCCGTAAATACCACCTTGCCTACTGCAGCTCCTGGCGAGGCTGCCAGACCTCTGGCGATCACGGTCACGTTAGCATTCGGATCTATTCCTCGATGCAAAAGCTGATTCAGCTGGGCTGGCTCCAATCTGGTTAAAGCCTCCTCTTTGGTGATCAGTTTTTCCTTCACCATGTCCACCGCAATCTTCACTGCAGCATGAGCAGTTCTTTTGCCGGCGCGAGTCTGAAGCATATACAATTTGCCTTCCTGGATGGTAAACTCAAAATCCTGAACATCCTTGTAATGTCTTTCTAACTTGGAAGTGATGGATCTCAGCTGGTTGAACACCTGAGGCATCTCCTCTTCTAACTCAGAGATAGGCTTGGGAGTTCTGATTCCTGCTACCACATCTTCACCCTGGGCATTATCCAAATACTCACCATAGAATTTATTTTCCCCGCTGGAGGGATTGCGGGTAAAACCAACTCCAGTAGCGCTTGTCTCCCCCAAATTTCCGAAGACCATAGCTTGCACGTTCACCCCAGTGCCTAATTCACCTGGGATATTGTGCAATCTTCTATAAGTGATGGCTCGGGGGTTGTTCCAAGATCTGAAGACTGCATCTATTGCCATTCGCAATTGTTTGTGGGGATCGACGGGAAACTCCTCTCTGGTCTTGTCTCTGATTTTAGCCTTAAACTTTCGCACTAATTCTTTTAGATCTTCAACCAGAAGAGAAGCATCGTGTTTTATGTGTTTGGAATCTTTTTTCCTTTGAAGTATTTTCTCAAACACATCTTTGTCAATTCCCAAGACCACGTTGCCGAACATCTGGACAAATCGACGATAGCTGTCATAAACGAACCTTTCGTTTTGGGTCTTCTTGGCTAATCCCTCAGCGGTTCGATCATTCAGTCCGAGATTCAAAACGGTATCCATCATTCCCGGCATGGAGAACTTGGCTCCTGATCTCACCGAAAGCAAAAGGGGATTTGATGGGTCACCAAACTTTGCTCCCATGGATCTCTCCACCTTCTTAAGTCCGCCCTTTATCTCATTCTCCATGATCTGGGGAAGCTTCATGTCGTTCTCATAGAACTGCCTGCAGGCTTCAGTTGTAATGGTAAAACCAGAGGGCACAGGTGCACCTGCATTGGTCATCTCAGCTAAGCCCGCTCCCTTACCCCCCAAAAGATCCTTCATTTTCCCATTCCCCTCCGCTTTCCTATCCCCAAAATAAAAGACAAATTTCTGCCCCACCTTTCCTACCTTGGCAGGAGCTTTGATCCCTATCTTCTTGATTTTCTTAACCTTAGCCTTTGTGGCTTTAACCTTTCTTGCAACCACCTTCTTAGGAACTCTCCGCCTTCGAGCTGCTTTCTTTTTTACCTCCTTCTTGGCTTTTTTTGCCTTCCCTAAACGTATCTTCTTCTTTCTCATATTATACCTCCAATCAATAGTTCGAATCTTCATATAATACATGCTTTTCGTGAAAAAGCAAGAAAATTTTTGAATTTGTTTCTTATTTCGGGCTATTTAAGGCCCAAGCTCGGTTCCTGGGGGGGGCTAAAGGATGAAATCTCCTGCGAGCAAATTGCAGAACCCAATTGAACCGGCAGGCTTAAGCACTTGGAGTTTAATAGGTTAAAAATGTGTTGAGGTAATGCAAACGGGATAATTCAATCATTTAAGTGGGTTCAGGATTGGCAGGATGGAGAGGGGAACAGGTGAAGAGGTCTTAGCTAAATAATGCCACTCATGGAGAGTTTCTTGGTCATTCTCTCCACGTGAGTGGCTGCCCAATATATTCTGTCGCAAACAGAGCAATAAACGAAATTTTCTTGAGTCTGATAGACATAGGGATAGAGTCTATCCTTGATTTTTTCCTTTTCCACCTTCTGCAGTACTTGATTACAGACCAGGCAGCGGGAAAACAGGAGATCCTCATCTATTTTTAGCTTGAAATGATCAAGCACCTGCTTTAACTGTTCCAAAGGCTTTTCGCTCTGGATCAAAAGATATTTGTCTTTGATCTTAAACCGGGACAGCTTTGTATCTCTGCTTAGGATAATCCGATTTTCCTTCAAAGCCACCGAAACCAGCTCCCCATCCTCTATGTCCAACTGAAACCGAGTATCGAATCCTAAAGTTCTGAGCCATTTGGCTAATTTGCCCAGATTATCGTCACAGAAGAATTTGATCATTTCCGATTCTCTTCTCTTATCGACTCATGATAAATACGGAATAAACCCGGGGTGTCTGCCTTCACGCAGACAATAGGTCCGGCTAAAGCCGGACACTCCAGACATCATAACTTTTCTTATCAAAAAGAACGAATAGAACTTCTTTTACATATTTTGACTTTTTTGAAAAGTCCTTGACTTCATCCAGCATTATCCGGGCGCATCGATCCATTGGAAATCCTCCCACTCCAGTGCCAAAGGCAGGAAAGGCAACAGAGTTTATTTTCAACTCTTCAGCTCTTTTTAAACTGTTTGAGGTAGCATTCTTCATGTACTCTTCATTGGTTATCAAGTCCTGTCCCATGACTGCGGCATGGATCACATATTGGGCTTTCAGTTTTCCGGCAGAGGTGACAATGGCTTCACCCACTGATATGGGTCCTTTCTTCATTGCCTCATCCTCAATCTCTCCTCCTCCCTTTCTTTTGATGGCGCCTGCGACACCTGCACCCATCCATAGGTAATTATTGGCTGCATTAACGATGGCGTCAACCTCCATCTCAGTGATGTCTCCCTGGACCACCTTTATTTTAACTCCTGATACGCTCTTTTCCATGATCTGACTTCCTTCCCTATGAATAGGAGAGTCCCCTGAAGTTTTTCGAAAGGAATTTAAAAAGAGTTATGATGATGAAGGCACAAAAGATTCCCAGGATCACTCCAGCTAAAACGTCAAAGGGATAATGCACACCTACATAGATACGAGAATAGGAGACCAGAACCGCTATGATAAGCAAGATCACCTTGCTCTTCGGATAACTGTAGGAAAACAAGATGCAGCCAGTGAATATGTTCATCGCATGGGACGACGGGAAAGAATATGCCCTGGTGCAGTTGACCAAGAGGTGAATCTCCTCCAAAACATTACAGGGTCTGATTCTTTGTATTAAAGGCTTGAGCACATTGTTGCAAAGCTGATCACTTAGAGCAATTCCTACAACTAAAAGAAGCACGGCAATCCTTCCTCTCTTCTTTCCGAAGATAAGTAACAAAACCACCATCATACCGAGAGGAATTCGCCAATAGTCAAGATTGGTCAGAATGGGCATTAGAAAATCAAAAATACCGTTCTGCAATTTTACATTAAAGAAATAGAAAAGCGAGGTGTCAAATTGAATTAGGTTTTCAAACAAGCCGTAAAACATCAAACCGGTATACCTTGTAAGTCCTCTCCTTACAATAAATTGTATTTGTCACTTGAAGTTCCTTATGAAGTCGGTGACTTCTGCCAAATTCGGTATTCCTGCCCTGCCTCCCAGTTTTCTACATTTCATGGCGGCTGTGGCACAGGCAAACCGCGCTATCTTTTTCAAATCCCATTTTTCTAATAGTCCATATATGAAAGCTCCATGAAAAACATCACCTGCCCCGGTAGTGTCCACCACCTTTACAGGGAAACTGGGCACATGAAAAACCTCCTCTTCTTTCCTACCTGTGCCAAAATCTTTTGTCGAACCACTCGAGGTGAACCCTCGCGGTGAACCACAGATACAGCCATCCTCTCCTGTAGTGACCACCACCGTTTCAAATCCTTTTTTCATAAGTTCTTTACAGGCTGAGATGGGATCGGATAACTTGGTAAAACCGCAGGCGAATCTTTTTGAAACTATCAGATGGTTTACAAAAGGAAAAACCGACTCCACACCGAATCTCAAACTTCCCACATCCAGACTCACCTTAGCTCCCAGCTTCTTTGCCAAGTTGGTCAGAAAAATACTTACCTCCGGCTCGCGTGCATCTATGTGGAGAAAGCTGGTGGAAATTGAGTCCAAGGATTTGAATTCGCTTATGTTCGTGTGACTTGATTTGGTTTTATCTAATGCCACGGTTCTTTTTCCACTGTCCTTATCCACCCAAATGAAAGCTCTTGAAGTTTTGCTCTTCTTGTCTATTATCACGTAATCCGTGTTAACACCTTGCTTTTCCAGGTCGGTTTTGACAAATTCCCCTTCTGGATCATTCCCGATCTTACCGATGTAAGCTACTTTTGAACCGAGCTTTGCTAAGGTAACCATGGCTGTGGGAACAGGTCCGCCTCCTTGCACAGACGATTCAACCACCTCCACTTTCTCGTCTAAGTCAGGATATGGATCCAGAATGGACAAGTAGTCAACAGCGTTCATTCCGAAACCGACGCAGTCAAACTCAACTTTATCGGATGAATTTAATCTGACCATTGGTCAATTCCAAAAGTTCTTTCTTTAGTTTCTCGAATTCGTTTTTTCTGACTTCCACCCTCATAGTTACATTTTCCTCATAACTCTTCTCTAAGATTCTGCAATCGAATTGTTTCAAAACCTGGTTCACTCTACCCGTATGGCTTATATGGAATTGAAAATGAACTTTGGCGGTGACGAACTTCCTTACCTTTTCACAATCTCTCAATACTGCTTTAGCACTCTGCCGATAAGCACGAGAGAGCCCACCGGTTCCCAATTTCGTTCCACCAAAATAGCGAGTCACCCCCACCAAAACGTTGGAAAGCTCTTCGGATTCGATAGCGGATAATATGGGACTGCCTGCGGTTCCCCTGGGCTCGCCAGCATCACCATATTTGACAATCTCACTTTGATCTATTTTAATTTTATAGGCAAAACATTGGTGGGCAGCATCGAAAAACTCTTTAGAGATTTTCTTGATCCACTCTTTCGCCTCTTCCTCTGAACTCACAGAGCGGGCAGTAGCTATGAAAATGGAACCCTTAACTTTGAGTTTTGATCGGGCGAAGTCTTTTATGGTCAAGTACTCATCTGGGGAATTGTCCCTCATTTTGTTGAATTATCTTTGATTTTTGGCAACAGGAACTGTTCAATCAGTCTTTCAAATCTGCTCTTGTAGAGTAAATCGAATTTATCCATTTGAAACGGAACTAATTTCTCTGCCTTTAATCTGATCAAAGCCGCCTCCTTTCTGGCTTCACCAATGCTGAGTTTCCCGCTTCTGATTTTCTCGCACACTTCATCCACCATCTTCTGCAGCTTTTTTATTCTTTCATCATAATCCAAATATTCTTTCATGATCTTTTGACCGGGGTCAATATGTCTAAGGTTATAAATATATTGACACATCTACTCCCCTCTACCCTCAGGGGAGAGGGCTAGGGTGAGGGGGATGTAAACTTATCCCTTTGCTTCTGTATTGATGGACTCAGAGATAATTTAAGACCAAATCTAAATCTTTTACGCCTTCAATAGGAACGGCGCCTTTTTGGATTAAATCCTCCACCTCTTGAGAACTTTCCTTTCTAACCACAAATAAAGGCTTCCCTTGGTCTCTGGCCAAATTCGCCGCATCCATGGTCCCAGGACTTTCTTCATTCACCTCCACTATGAGAACCGCCTGAGACAATCCCACCACGATTCTATTCCTTGCCATCAATCGACCCACTTTAACCGGAACATCCAAATTGTATTCGGTGATCAATGCCCCATTTTTGGAAATCTGTTCTGCCAGGGAAACATTTTCAGAAGGAAAAATCTGATTTAGCCCTGCTCCAAAGACGGCGTAGGTCTTACCGTTCTCTTTGATTGCCCCGACATGAGCAGCAGTGTCAATTCCTCTGGCAAGTCCACTCACCACGACCGTCTTCCTTTGGGCTAAAGCTTTTCCCAACTGCACCGCTTTTTCTATTCCTTCTTCGGTGGCGTGATGAGTACCCACCACAGCGACAAATAGATCATTCTGAATTGGGAATTCTCCTTTGAAGTAGAGAAGAGGTGGAGGATCGCCGATCTCTTTTAGGCTTTGAGGATAGCTCTCATCAAGGATGGTCGAGATGCCGATTCCCATCTCCTCCAAGTATAATATATGGTCCCGAATCTCAGGTAAGAAATCTTCAGATTCATAAATCTCTTCAACTTTCTCAGAGGTCATCCTGGGCAAAGATAAAAGCTCATCACTGGTGGCTTTGTATACGTTCTCTGGAGAGCCAAAAGTCATAAGAAGCAGTTGAAATGTCTTGGGACCGATCTTGGCTTTCTCCCTTAAGGCTATCACATATTCTCTATATCCCAACAGACACCTCCAAACAGTGGATGAGAAAAATCTCAAACGTAGCTGGTTTTAGCTAAAGCCAAAACAAAAATCTTATCTGCCTTAGCTCGTCTTAAAATTTGAGAAATTTGCCCTATGGTAGCACCCGAATCGTAAAGATCGTCCAACAACAATATTTTCTTTCCAAAGATCGGAACGAGGTTATTCAAACGGTAAGTTGAGATCACGTTTTCTTTCTTACCTGCCTTATCAAAAATTCTTTTCTGAAGCTTCGTGATTCTGGTCCTTTTTATCACACCTTTTTCCCAGCGAATTCCTGTTCTTTCAGAAATTTTTTCTGCTAAAAAGGAGACAGGATCAAAAGGACGACTGGTAAAGGAGGGAGGAACAGTGACCATAAGATCAGATGATTTCAGAAGGCTTCGGTCAGCCAATATTGCTCCTGCATCCCGATCGAACTTATATTTAAATCCATGTAATAACCTTCCTACCTGAGTTTTCTCAGTATGGATGCCCCCTAGTTCGCTATATTGACCCAATGCATAGCCAAAATCGAAATCCCCCACCAGAGGAATCAGATTCAGGCGGGTCACAGAGAGTATCTCGATCTCCTGATCAGGCTTCAAAAGCCATCCAAAGCCCAGCCCACTCAATAGCTTTTTGGTGTCGTTTATTAACATTTTCCATCTTTGGGATTTTTCGGATCTGAATTATTTTATTACAAAAGCAACAAGTAAGATTACATCCCCCTAACCCTCTCTCCCAAGAAGAGAGGGACTTCATAAATTTCCCCTCCCTTGATGGCAGTGAAGGTGAGCGTGATTATTGCAGTTTATTCAATGGGTTCGCTATAATCGGATCCTTTTTCTGTTAAAGCTAACAATGTGGCATCGGTCAAGAGGTTCATGGCATAAAGAAGATTATCTCTCTTTCTTTCAAAATCAGTAAAATATTCTTTCTTCACTGGCTTGGCGGGCGGAACGATCATCCTAAGGGGATTAACATATCTGCCGTTAGCCTTGACCCTGTAGTCCAGATGAGGACCGGTGGAAGCGCCGGTACTACCCACATAACCGATCAGACCTTTCTGTTTTATCTTAACTCCTTTTCTTATCCCCTTGGCGAAGCGGGAGAGATGTCCATAGGAGGTGACAAAACCGTTGGGGTGTCGTATCTGAACAGTTTTGCCAAATCCCCTTTTCCAACCGGCAAAGATAACCATTCCATCGCCAGAAGCCACCACAGGAGTCCCCACAGGAGCAGCATAGTCGACTCCCAAGTGGGGTTGGTATCTCCTAAAGATCGGGTGAAAGCGACTATAGGAAAAGCGGGAGCTGATCCTGCGATAATTTAAAGGAGATCTCAAAAATGCTTTCTTCAACGAATTGCCAGAAAGATCATAATAGTCTTTGTGCCCGGTGGGATCTTGATACAGCACTGCCTGATGAGTTTGTCCGCCCAAGTTATATTCGGCAGCTAAAATATCGCCATATCTTATGAACTTGTCATCCTTATGATATTCCTCAAAGATCAGACGAAAGGTGTCATCTTTTCTGGGCTCAGTCAAAAAATCTATGTCCCACTCGAACACCTCGGTAAATCTCATAATCAGCTCAGGACTCTCGCATTCGTTTATCATCGACTCCCAAAGGGAGCTTTTTATCTTTCCTTTCATTGATTTGACCACGCGATTAAACTCGACTGGAATTACAGCAACATCGAGCTCACCATTTTGTCCTTTCACCTCATATCTTTTTTCCATTCCTCTTTGATACTCAAAGAATAAAATTGAATCTCGAGTGGTTATCAGAGTATAGGAGTCTTTGGGTAAAGATTTTTTCAAATTAAACGAACCACTTAAAGTCGAAGTAAGATGGTGAATCAGTGGATGGGGAACTTTCTTTTTCAACAGAGAAAGATATAAAGATTCATTTTTGTCTAACTCCCCTTGAAAAATACAACCAAAGATCATCTCTCTCTGTTCATCATACTCAGAAATCTTCTTCGGCTCACCTTGAAATAAGTTTGCCCGCTTGCCCAAGAAAAGCAGGAGAAAAAGAAAGATAGAAAATATGAGAGCAAGTGCAGTTTTCGTTTTACGAAAGAATTGAGGGCTCATTTTGTCTCACAGAATACGTCTGCGGAATAAATGTAGATTTCGGCATCCTTATCCTTCCAGCAATTCTTGTCATATATTCCTGCTTTATGACAAATCTCCTCCAAGAAAGTTATTCTATCCCATCCTTGCTCGGTAGCGACCTGAGGCAAGAATACTCCCTGATGGTATCCTTTCTTGAGCACAATCCCATGTTTCCCAATCTCAACCTCATTCATATCCTTTATCTTTCTTAGAGGAGTCAAGACTGAAATTTCAAGCTCCAATTTGTCTAACTCTCCCGGTGTGACTGGAGGGAATCTGGGATCCCGGAGTGCGGCTGCCTCTGCCATCTCTTGGATGGTGACATATAGAGGTTTTATCCCCTCGATGTAACCGATACATCCTCTCAATTGACCATGCTCTTTGATGGTAACAAACGCACCTCGATTTTCTTTCAAAATGGGAGAATCAACTTTGAACTCTGGAAGCTTTTCACCTTTAACTTTGCCGTGTATGGTCTTCTTGGCAATATCCATAAGAACCTTCTTATCGTCCTCTGAAAGTCCCAGATCTACTCCTACTTTTTTCGCTTCTGACTTCGTTTTTTCTTTGTTGAGGTTTGCTGTGGAATTATACATCACCGCTGCCATGTATCCGACCACCCCGGATTTATCTCCGGTAACATCTCCAGAGTTGGCATAATTCAATACCTTAGCTTTATCTGCTCCCAAACCCTTTGCCGCAATCATGGTTGCCACGATGGGACCTCCTCCACAGGCTTCGCAGGCGCCAGAGGAAAGATCTTTATGCAAACCATCCGGATCGAAGGAATTTACGTGGTTTATCACGATATTATCTAAACGGACCGCTTCGTTGTATGGATGGAAGTGCGAAAGATCAGAGCTGGCCACAATCAAAGCATTCTCACCCTCCAAAGCTTTTGCCATAGCTTTGCCCAACGCCTCACAGGTGGCATAATCCTGATCTCCGATTACAATTGCAACCAGTTTGAATTTACCCAACACCGCCTGGAGAAAAGGAAGTTCAACTTCCAGAGAATGCTCACCTCTCATTCCCACAAAACCATGCCCTTTATCTGAAAGAAGAACTCTTTTATCTTGATCGGTTATCTTTCCCGCTAAAGCGGTGTCCACAGGAATCGTTCCGAGAGGAGTTTCATAGGCGCCGCCATTGTAAACAGAAGCGCCCGAAAAATAAGCGATGTGGCTGGGGGAAATTACCACCACCGTCTCAAACGAAAGTCCCTCCAAAAGCTTAAACGCATGAGCTGCTACCTGCCCAGAATACATATAACCAGCGTGTGGTGCGATCAGAGCTATGATTTTTCCCGGAATTGGTTCTTTTTTTGCTTTCTTGAAAAAATCAGTTAGTTCCTTGCTTAAAGCCACTGGATCACCGGTGTAAAATTGACCTGCCACCGCAGGTTTTCTTACTTGTCCCATTTTAAATCTTCCCTCCTTCTTGATATCTGCCTCTGCTTGCGAATTCGACTCTTTGGCACAATTTAGAAGATTGACAAAAATAAGCACAAATACAAAAAGAAAAAACAAAAAATTCAGATTTCTTTTCATCTCCTCTCACCTCGATTGGGTCCCATTTAACTCCTAACAGATTAAAGAATACTATCTGTTTAATCCTTTCATCTGTTGAGAACTAATCTTCTCTCTTACTCCAATACATACTTCTTGTAAATTCTAATTTTATCCTTATCGTACCATTTGACCAGACAAAGGTTGCGCACCTTAAATTTATATCTGGGATGATAATTCTCCAAATCTTTTTTGGCTTCTTGAAAACTGCTTTGGATGAGGTCTTCGCAGGCTAAGGTTACGTGAGGATGCCAATTTTGAGGAGAATAAAGCCTGAAGGTTTGTGAACAAAATTTTTGCAACAACGAATCAACTCTTTTGTGAATCCTCGGCAGGGTTTTTGTTCGAACCACCTCCATGAAGATAGCCGGGTCGGGCTTCTGAAAGGTATTTATTCCTTCTATCTTTATAAGAAATGGCTTTATCGAGGCAGATAGTTTTCTTAAATTTACGTCAATCAATTTAATGTCTTCGCATATCCCTCCTTGAAAACTGAGATGAGGGTGGGGAAAATTTTGAATTACCCTCGAATTATATTTCCTTTCGAAAAGCCGCCACATCCTTTTGGTCTCTTTATAAACATCGCCTTCCAGAATTGATACAACTCCGACTTTGATTAATTTCATTCAGTCATCTGAAAGCTTATTTCCCTGTGACAAAGGTTCGAAAGAACCCATATTTCTCCAATAAAGGCACCGGTTAAAGAGAAAACCTGCACCACTTTCAGGTTTTTCTTCTCTTGACTTTTTTCGCTTTTTTCTTCGTATCCAAAGCCAGCTTCAGCACTTCATCCATGGTATGAGCAAAAACAAATTTTATCTTCCTTTTAATCTCGTCCGGAATTTCCACCATATCCTTTTCATTCTCTTTAGGCAGAATTACGGTCTCTATGCCAGCCCGGTATGCTGCCAACGCTTTTTCTTTGAGTCCTCCAATGGGCAAAATTTGACCTCTTAATGTGAGCTCACCGGTCATGGCTAATTTTGATTTTACCGGTTTTTCGGTGAGAAGGGAGGCAATGGCGGTTGCCATGGTGATTCCGGCAGAGGGACCATCTTTGGGAATCGCTCCTGCAGGGACGTGCACGTGAAGATCATACTTTTCAAAGAAATCTGGAGGAATCCCCAAGTCTTTCGCACTGGATCGAACATAAGATAAGGCAGCTTGCACCGATTCCTTCATTACCTCTCCCAGATATCCAGTCAGAGTCAAAGACTTTTTGCCTTTCATCTTGGTGGCTTCCACAAACATCAAGTCCCCTCCGGTTTCGGTCCAGGCTAATCCAGGAACCACCCCCACCTGCGAGCTTCTTTCTGCTACCTCCAGAAAATATTTTATCGGTCCCAGATATTGATTAAGATTCTGAGGAGTTATCTCCAACTTTTTCTTCTCTCCAGAAACTACCATTTTGGCTACTTTTCTGCAGATGGTGGCGATCTCCCGATTCAGGTTTCTGAGTCCCGCCTCTCGAGTATAGTCGCTTATGATCTTTTTTATGCTCTCATCGGTAAAACTTAAATTCTTGGGCGAAAGACCATGATTTTCAAGCTCCCTGGGAATGAGGTATTTTTTGGCAATTTGAAGCTTTTCTAAATCTGTGTACCCCGGTAATTCAATCACCTCCATGCGGTCCCTTAGAACCCGAGGAATAGGATCGAGGATATTGGCGGTGGTGATAAACATCACCTTGGAAAGGTCAAAGGGAACATCCAAATAGTGATCCGAGAAGGTATGGTTCTGCTCAGGATCCAAAACTTCCAAAAGAGCGGAAGCGGGATCGCCTCTGAAATCCTTCCCGATTTTGTCTACCTCGTCTAACATAAAGACCGGATTGTTGGAACCGGCCCTTCTGATTCCTTGAATTATTCTTCCGGGAAGCGCTCCGATGTAAGTTCTTCTGTGTCCTCTGATCTCCGCCTCATCATGCATGCCCCCCAATGATATCCGGTTGAATTTCCTTCCCATGGCGCGAGCGATGGATATGCCCAATGAGGTCTTTCCCACTCCCGGAGGACCTACGAAGCATAGGATAGGTCCTTTCATGTCGGTCTTAAGCTTTCTTACCGCCAGGTATTCCAAAATCCTCTCTTTGACCTTCTCCAGATCATAATGATCTTCATCCAACACCTTCTTTGCCTTTCTAATGTCCAGGATGTCCTGACTGCTTTTGCTCCAGGGAAGGCTGGTGAGCCAGTCCAAGTAGGTTCGGGAAACCGTGTATTCGGCAGCAGCGGGATGCATCTTGGAGAGCCGGTCCAATTCCTTTTGGGCCGCATCTAAAGCCAAAGCAGGCATTTTGGCTTCCCTTATCTTCTTTTTGAACTCATCCAGCTCAGCCGTTCTTTCGTCAGCTTCCCCCAATTCCTTTTGAATAGCCTTAAGCTGTTCCCTTAAGATATATTCTTTTTGGGTCTTTCCCATCTCGGTGGCGGCTTGAGATTGAATTCTACGGGAAAGCTCCAATACCTCTACCTCTCTATTTATATGGGATAAAGCCTTTCGTAATCTTTCATTGACGTCAAAAATCTCCAAAATCTCCTGTTTTTGAGCTACATTTATGTTCAAATTGGAAGCAATCAAGTCGGCCAATCTGCTGGGATCGTCAGTATTAGATATTCCTGGTCAAAGCCTCCGTTTCCACCGTTCGTTTCACCTTGTCCTTTATGACATCCACCTGAGCCACCAAATAAGGATCTGTCTTTACGAAATTTGTTATTCTGATTCTGGACAATCCCTGCACCAAAAATCTCACACTTCCGTCAGGAAATCTCAGCATTTTCAGAATCGAGCCGGCAGTTCCTATATGATAAATATCCTCCTCTGTGGGTCGTTCTTTATCGGGACTCTTTTGAGAGAAGAGTCCGATCACCTTTCCCCCCATCAAGGTTTCGTCGATGAGCCGGGCGTATCTCTGTTCGGTTATGATCAAAGGTATGATCAGATAAGGAAAGACCACGGTCCCCTTGACCGGAAGTATGTGAAGCTCTTTTTCGATCTCCTTGACTTCTTCGATAAGCTTTTCCTTTTGTTTTTGCAAAGCCGTTCCTCCTTCAAAATTTTCAAATCCGATCTATGGTTTTGCTCTTCTCCCAAGGCTTAGATTTCAAGGATCAGTTCAAGGGGAGCATTCATTCGATTTGAATCCTAACTTCTTTGGATTTTGACCTTTTACCTTCCTTCTTGTCCAGCCTGATCTCAAGAAAACCGTCTCTATACTCCGCCCTAATATTTTGAGGATCTATGCTTTCGGGAAGATAAATGTTTCTTTCAAATGTTCCATAATTTATCTCCATGTTGCGATAAAAGGTCTTATGGGCTAAAGCTTTCTCCTGCCGGTCGCCCCTAATTACCAATACGTTATCCGAGAGGGTAACATTCAGGTCTTTCTGCTTCATCCCGGCAATCTCCACCAAGATCACCACCTGTTGCTCGGTTTCAAACACGTCAGTCGGGGGTCTCCACAACCTTTTGGCGATTAAGACTGGAGAATGTCTTATCTTATAGAAATGATCAAACAATAAATCCATCTCCTCCTGAATCCTTCGCACATCTTTGAGAATATCTTTTTTAAGATCATCCATAAATCACCTCATCAACTATAGTCCTTCACACTCCTAAATGTCCTTCTTTTAAATCATCGACGGCCTTCCCTGTTTTCCTTAAGCCGGCGCTTGTCTTTCTGCGTTTGGTTACGGTCACCGACCACAGCCCGAGTTAAAGTAAATATTCAAAGATCCCATCATAATCGAAACAAAAATAACTTACAAGTTTTCTCACCGCAATAGCTTTTTTTCAATTGATAGTCCCTTTGTTTAAAATCCTTAGGGTCAGGGCACTCTGTCTTTTGCCCTCAATCGCCGAACAAGCTCTTGGACGTAATTCCGATCTTTGGCTTCAGGCTTATATTTCAAGTAAAGCTCAAGATATCTTATTGCATCTTCATTTCCTCCCGAATTAGCACATGCAAATCCCAGATTTCGGTAATTAGGAAAATAACTTGAATCTATCTGCAACCCTTTCTGGAATACTTCTTTTGATTCCTCAAAGGACCTTAAATTAAAAAAGAAAAATCCGAGGTTTTCGTAGTATATAGAATTCTTAGGTTGAAGTTCTATCGCCTTCTGGAGCTCATGTTTTGCGTCTTTGTATCTTCCTAAAGCCATGTAGGTTTTGCCTAAATCAGAATGAGTCAGATGATCGTTGGGGTCTTTTTCCAGAACCTTTTCCAGTTGCCAAGCCACCTCCTGATATTTGCCCACCTCAACGTAGACCACTCCCAGATTCTTAAGATAGCGTGGCTTCTGGATCAAGGCTATCGCTTTTCTCCACTCCTCAATCTCCTTATCCTTCTGCCAGCGATTTCTGTAATAATAAGCCAAAGCCTCATGACCCAAGGCACCCCTCTTTCCATTTAGCTCCAATATATGAGCGATCCTTTGCACTGCTTTTTCCTCAGCAGCGTTAACATAAATCCAGGGTAAAGTAGAGATGAGTGCAGTCCAGACCAACGCCGAAGTCACATATCTAAGCTTTTTTACCTCCGATTCTTTCAAAACATTAAGCAAAAAATAGATTCCCAAAATCGTATATCCCAAGCCGGTGAAAGCAAACAAATCCCAATCTCGAGGATACCCCAATTTGGGATCAACCACCAATCCAAAAATGAGGGCACAAACACTTA
>LJVD01000061.1 GCA_001304225.1 candidate division Zixibacteria bacterium SM1_73 | reverse complement strand
AAGCAAAGGTTTTGTATCAAGCCTTGCGAACTGCAAAAGAGATGATAAAAAAGGGTGAAAGGAAGGCAAACAAGATCGTATCAAAGATGAGGACGTTGATAAATAAACAACCTTTAGCTGAGATAGACTACATTGCCATTACCGACGCCAATACTTTAGAACTTTTACATGAATTGAAGGGGGAGGTGCTTATTTCCTTAGCAATCAGGTTCAGTAAAACCGGATTGATAGATAACATCAAAATGAAGGTTTGTTGATAGGTCTTGTGGGTCGATTTTCCAAAATCGACATTTGAATGGTCTTGTCGAGATTTGAATCTCGACCTACTAAAATCCTTAGAGGTCCATCCTGAGCCCGCCTTTAGCGGGAAAATGGATTAGGTTCCTCATTTCAGGCGTCAAGGCGCAAGCCTTTTAATAAGAGGTTTATCGGAGAGGATATAGATGTTGGTTACCATTTGTAAATCCAAGATTCATCGGGCGATAGTCACAGAAGCTGATCTAAATTACGAGGGGAGCATTACCATAGATAAGAAGCTCATGGACGCCGCTGATATTCTGCCCAATGAGAAGGTACAGGTGCTCAATCTTAACAATGGTGCTAGATTTGAGACCTATGTCTTAGTGGCAGAGGCAAATTCCGGAACTATCTGCTTAAATGGTCCAGCGGCAAGATTGGGACAGGTGGGCGATCTTCTAATCATCGTCTCCTACTGTGAGCTGGAATTCGAGGAGGCGAAAGAATATAAGCCTAAAGTGATTTACGTGGATGAGAAAAATAGGATCATTAAAAAATAGGTAGCGGCCCATATTGGCGTATATGAATCTTTTTGAATAGGAAATCTAAATCCTCCGCAGGCCACCTAGATTAGGTAACGATGGATTCAAACCCAGTAGTAGCAATCATTTTGGCGGCAGGGAAGGGGGAGAGGATGAAATCTGATCTGCCCAAAGTACTTCATAAATTGGGTGGAAAGCCGATGGTCGAGTATGTAGTCGAAACCGCCAAAAATGTGGGGGTGGAAAAGATCATTCTGGTGATTGGACACAAATGGGAACGAACACAGAGCTCGCTTTTATATTTATCCGATGGGACGTTCGGGAAGGTGGAGTTCGTGGTGCAAAAGGAACAGCTGGGAACCGGACATGCGGTCTTGCAGGCTAAAGATCAATTGTCCGGTTTTGATGGGGATATCCTAGTGCTATGCGGAGATGTCCCTTTACTGACGAGCAACACAGTGAAAAGGCTTTTAGAAGAGCATTGGTCAAAAGGGGTGGTAGCCACAGTTTTGACCTCCATAGTGGACGACCCTTCTGGATATGGAAGAATAATCCGAAACAAGGATGGAATGGTGGAAAAAATTGTGGAAAATAAGGACGCCTCTGGTGAAGAGAAAAAGGTGAAAGAGATAAATACTGGAACCTTTTGCTTCGATTGCAAGTCCCTTTTCTCCGTGTTGGGCAAAATCACCACAGACAATAAGCAGGGAGAATATTATTTAACCGATGTTTTGGAGCTTTCAAGGAAAGAAAATCTGCCCATCTGGGCAGTAGTTGCACCTAACCCCGAAGAGACTTTGGGGATAAACTCTCAAGAGGAATTAGAGAGGATGGAGAAAATTCTCTCTGCATCGTCTTCCGGACAAACGACGCTTTTACCTTAGGCGTATGATACAATGGCTTGCAGGTGTGAAGAATAGAATTCCGAGTGTATAATTAAGGCACACTTGAAGGTTTGAACTCAAGAGTGACATTTTTATAGGTACAGCAAAAAAGTATTGACAGGGAGTCAAGATGCATTTATATTTGTGCCGATACATTTACAATGGGAGGCTAAATGTTATGAAGCCACCAGCTAAAATAGCGTTGTTTTTCGTTAGTTTGACTTTGCTCTCATTTAATTCAGCTTTTTCGCAATCACAATCACCTGCCAAAAACCAAACCAATGAGAGTCTCTTAGGCATTGAGTCTAACACAAAAAGCTTCAGTCTTTTAGATCCAAACAGGTTCAGGATGTCCCACAGTTACACCTTTTCCTATTTTTCAAGTGGTAAGACAAGCGGCAGCTTTGGTGTGTATACCAACGTCTTGGAATATAAATTCTCCAATCCATTGACATTGACTTTAAGCCTAAATTATTTACATCAACCTCTTTCCGTGTTCCATAAGGACCATCTGAGAATGAGGGATGCCATTTTGCCCAACTTTCAGTTGCTATATAAACCTAATGATAGTTTCTCCTTTACCATAAATGTCCTGACCTTTCCCTATTTATACCAGCCGAGGAATCCTGAGTTATGGCTTCGCTGAGCCGAGGGGAACAAAGAGGGAGGGTTGGAGTTTGATTTACTTGACGAGTATTTATCCTGATATTTTCCTTTTTCAAATCTTTGCTCAAAAGTGATTTCCAAATTCATCGTAGATGTATATTTCCAAAGACCTTAATTAAATATTCGCATTCCCCTTTAGAAGACTAAACGCGCCTTCCCAATCTGACGGATGTTCAGAAAAAGCAGAAAAAGAAAAGTTCGCAAATTTTATAAGAGCAAAGAAAAAAAACAGAAAAGCTCCAAATTTTTGGAGCTAATCATAATCTTTTTGACCTTCCTTCTTTTAATCTATGGTTTTTCGTTTTTCAGAAAGATCAGCCAAAGTGCGGCCACCCTCAAGCTAACTCAGGGTGAAGAACCAATTTCAGTAAGAACCCAAATCCTAAATTGGAGTCAAGAAGAGGGTTTGGCACAGAGGTTAGCAGATAAGTTGAGTGAAGTGAGGGTGCGTAATATTGTCTACGATATCATCCAGGTTGGAAATCTGGAACACTCAAAAGCCGAACAGAGTTTTATTCTGGATCGCACAACCGAGGAGGAGGCTAGCCCATCCAAGATAGCGCTTCTGACCGCTCAGGCATTAGGGATTGACAAAGAAAATGTAGTATGTAGAAAATTGAAGAACAATTATCAACAAATAGAACTCACCTTAATAGTCGGGAGGGACCACCAGAGGCTTTTGGAGTAGAAAACCTAAAGGTTTAAGGAGAGGGGTAATTGGTAAGGTTCAGAACTCAAACGTCTTTAGACTTCCACCTTAAACCTTACACTTAAAACCGGAGGAGAAAGGGTTTTTTGAGAATAACGCCAAAGAGATTGGCATACTTGGCAGGCAAATTGGCTTTAGACAAGAAGGCAACCGACGTAAAAATTCTGGATTTAAGGAAACTATCCACTATATGCGACTTTTTTGTGATCTGTTCGGCAAGCGTGGAGATTCAGGCCAAAGCCATTGCTGATTGGATCATAGAAAATCTGGAGAAAAAAGGCGTAAGGGCATGGCATCACGAAGGGTATCAGGCTTGCCGATGGATTCTTCTGGATTATGTGGATGTGGTGGTGCACATCTTCTTAAATGAGATTAGAGAATTCTATGAGTTAGAAAAACTATGGGGAGATGCAAAAACAGAGGAACTTTCTGAGGTGAAAGCGACCTCACTGGAAAAACGGACTAAAGCAAGCAAAACAAAAAAACGACTTCAGAGCTGAAAGGAGATGTCGATACCTATGTAAAGGAGCAGGCAAACAGAAGGGCGAGTATAGGCTGGTTGAGGCTGCGGGGGTAAGTTCTCTCTCCTCCGGCATGAACTGTATGGTTTATGCCAATAATTAGGATATAGTAAAGGTCTCTTTCTTCAACCTCATTGAATCCAAAAATCGGAGGGGGAAAAGTCTATGCACAGAACAGAATGAATAACACCATAGGAGGAAAATGTTTGGTCGATCCTGCTTAATTGAGACACTTCTCCGAGAGCAGGATTCCCCACCCTGAGCTTGTTGGGGGATGGAATTAGAACCATAAGTCCCAAAATAATTGCCACTCATTTGCGAACTATTCGTAGGAATTTCCTCATTCGGACTTTTTTCAAAAAGACACCAAGACCCAACGTGTGCTGGCTGGCATAGGAAGGCAATCTGAAAATTCATTTTAAAACTCTTCCTTGAACGGTAGGTGAGCTTAAATAAAATCAAACTTTTATAATAAAATATGATTCCTTCTGCCAGAAAGAAACGGCAGGAATCATGAAGGAAAGGTGATAATTTATGGACATTGTGGAGCTAAAAAGTAAAACGGTCTCTGAGCTTTTGGATTTGGCCGACGATTTGGGTATCCCGGGTGTGGGTGGTTTGAGGAAACAGGAACTTATCTTCAAAATACTGGAGGCAAAGACCGAAAAGGATGGCTTCATCTTTGCGGAAGGGGTTTTGGAGACCTTGCCGGAAGGGTATGGATTTTTGCGTTCTCCGGATTATAACTACCTTCCTGGACCAGATGACATTTACGTCTCCCCTTCTCAGATCAAACGCTTCGATTTAAGGAAGGGGGACACTATTTCCGGACAGGTAAGACCACCCAAGGATACGGAGAAGTATTTCGCCTTGCTTAAAATCGAGGCGGTCAACTTTGAGAATCCAGAGGTCTCCAAGCATAAGATGCTGTTTGACAACCTCACCCCACTTTACCCCTTGAAGAAGATTAAGTTAGAGACCAACACCGAGGAGATCTCCATGCGGGTTATGGATCTGATGACCCCCATTGGCCGGGGGCAGCGCGGATTGATCACCTCTCCGCCCAAGGCTGGAAAGACCATGCTCTTGCAGAAGATCGCCAATGCCATCACCACCAATCATCCGGATATCAGGCTGATCGTGCTTCTGATCGATGAGAGGCCCGAGGAGGTCACCGACATGAAAAGATCGGTCAAGGGTGAAGTCATCAGCTCGACCTTTGATGAGCCAGCTGATCGGCACGTGGCAGTGGCAGATATGGTTCTGGAGAAATCCAAGAGATTGGTAGAACACGGAGAGCATGTGGTGATCCTTTTGGATTCCATTACTCGTTTGGCCAGAGCCCATAACGCCGTGGTTCCTCACAGCGGAAAGATCCTTTCCGGAGGCGTTGATTCAAATGCTTTGCAAAAGCCCAAAAGATTCTTTGGAGCGGCCAGAAACATAGAGGAGGGGGGAAGCCTAACCATCATCGCCACCGCTTTGGTGGAAACTGGAAGCAGAATGGATGAGGTGATCTTCGAGGAGTTTAAAGGCACCGGCAATATGGAGATGGTGTTAGATAGAAGACTCTCTGACCGCCGTATCTTTCCGGCCATGGACATCAATAGGTCCGGCACCAGAAAAGAAGAGCTTTTGCTCCCACCGGATGACCTCAATAAGGTCTGGATCTTGAGGAAGTTTTTGAATGAGATGAACTCAGTTGAGGCCATGGAATTTCTTTTGGATCGAATTCGGAAGACCAAAAATAACTCTAAGTTTTTGGAGTCGATGAAGGATTAAAACCTTCCTGGAATCTAAGCCTCAAATTCTTCTTCGGAATGCCTTGGGAAGGTGCCTTTGAGGAAAACAGAGCTCTCTTGTTTTTTCGAGGTTTATGCAAGCATTCATACTAATTACCGAATAACTTAAAATCCCTACGGATCAATTCCTTCTCTTGCGGAGTTAGGGCGTCAACCTTTTAATTCCGTGCTATTGGGAGGGCCCCAAGTCTCCTATTACAGGTAGGCTTGGTAGTCCCCATGCTCTTGCTGATAGATAATGAGTTAGCGTCAACACACTAATCCGAACTGTAACAGATAGGCTTAACCTTCTGAGACCCTTTTCAAACCAGAATCAAGGAGACCCCACCCTTATGGGCGTTCGTCCGGGAAAGGAGGAGTTTTGGACATCGCCAAAATGATTGATCAGTCTCTTCTGAAGTCAGAGGTAACTGAAGAACAGATAAGAAATCTTTGTGAGGAGTCGAAAAAATATGGCTTTGCCTCTGTTTGCGTTAATCCAGTCTGGATTGGCCTTTGTGTCGATTTGCTAAAAGGATCATCGGTCAAGGTATGCACTGTTTCCGGATTCCCTTTAGGGGCGAACAAACCCGAGTTAAAAGCAAAGGAGGCGGAGTTGGCAATCAAAGAGGGAGCGGATGAGATCGATATGGTGGCAAATATCGGAGCCTTGAAATCGGGTGATTTTAAGTTGGTGGAAGAGGATATCAAAGCTGTGCACAATGCGATCGGAAATGAGAAAATATTGAAGGTGATCATAGAAACTGCGGTCCTGACCGAGGAGGAGAAGATCAGGGTAACAGAGCTCATCATGGCTTGCAGAGCAGATTTTGTAAAGACTTCTACCGGGTTCGGATACTCTGGTGCTACAGTAGAGGATGTGAAACTCTTGAAAAAAGTTGTAGGAGACACAATAAGAATCAAAGCCTCCGGGGGGATAAGATACTACAATATTGCTATGGAATTAATCCTAGCTGGTGCCAGCCGAATCGGAACATCTTCCGGGGTCCAGATCCTGGAGCAGAGCAAAAGAGCTGAGAGTCAAGATGGAATTTAGAGAAAAGGTTCGTAATTTTATGCAGACCCCCTACCGGAGAACCAATTAATTAAAACAAGATATATCCGTGGAATTGAAAATCTTTCGGATTCACCTTGAACAGATTAGCCCTTCACGTTAAAGGTTTCCACTTCTGATATGAATCATAATAATCTTAATTTGGACGGAATTACGGCGAATAGCACAGGAGCGGCATACGAATTCCTCCGCCAAGCGTCCAGACAGATCCCCCCAGACGGCCTCCTCCGAGCCCGTATGGGCGGGATCTTGACAGCAGACCCCTAATTAACTTAAAACGAAAGCCCATGAAATGATTAGCTAATAAGCATCGCATTTCACGGGCTTCGCTCTCATGGAGGTGCAAATGCACCTATAATAAAGCAAATAAAAAGTTCAAGTCAAGGATTTTTTTCATTTCACAGAAAATTTTTGAAAAAAATTATTCGGGCAAGAAGAATGCTTAACATGTATGAGCTAATCAGCAGAAAAAGAGATAAAATGAAGCTCTCCAAAGAGGAGATAGAATATTTCGTCTCAGGTTATACCAAAGGGACAATTCCCGACTATCAGGCATCGGCTTTGTTGATGGCTATATTTCTGAATGGCATGGAGGCTGAAGAGATATTCAACTTGACCCTGGCTATGATGAGATCTGGAAAGGTTTTGAATTTAAGCACTATTCCTGGCCCAAAGGTTGACAAACATAGCACCGGTGGAGTGGGGGACAAAGTCTCCTTGATACTGGCACCTTTGGTGACATCTTTCGGAGTGACCGTCCCTATGATCTCGGGAAGAGGACTTGGTCATACCGGAGGTACCTTAGATAAACTGGAATCCATACCCGGATTTAAAACCAGTCTAGCTTTGAGAAAGTTTTTGAGAAATCTTTCGGATATTGGTGTCTGCATGATTGGGCAAACAGACGAGATCGCTCCGGCGGACAAAAAAATTTATGCCCTAAGGGATGTGACCGGCACAGTCAATTCCATTCCTTTGATCACGGCAAGCATCCTGAGCAAGAAATTAGCAGAAGGGGCGGATGCGCTGGTTTTTGACGTTAAAGTGGGAAATGGCGCTTTCATGCAGAAAGAAGATGAGGCTCTTCTTCTGGCGAAAAATCTGATTCTGATAGCAAGGAGATTCAAGAAGAAGGTAATTGCCTTAATAACCAGTATGAACGAGCCTTTAGGAGAGGCGGTGGGAAACTCGACTGAGGTGATCGAAGCCATTCACGCTCTTAAGGGCAGGGCACCTGAGGATCTGATGAAGGTCACCTTTGCCTTAGGAGCCTATATGTTAATTTTGGGAGGAAAGGCGAAAAGTTTCAAAGGAGCCAAAGAGAAATTAGAAAAGGCGATAGAAAGTGGAAAAGCCTTGGATAAATTTAGGCAAATGATCCGAAGTCAAGGAGGCGATCCAAAAGTAGTAGATGATTATCGACTTCTACCTTGGGCAAAACACAAAATAACGGTTGAGTCTGACCAGACGGGATATGTGAAATCAATAAACACCTTGAAAATTGGGATCTCAGCAGCAAAGTTGGGTGCGGGCAGAGAAACACTGGGCAGCAAAATCGACCCGGGTGTGGGATTCTTAATAAAAAAGAAAGTGGGAGATCGGGTAAAAAAGGGTGAAAATTTGGTGTTGGTCTTCTCCAATGATTTAAAAAAAGGGGAATGGGCTAAACAAGAGATCAAGGAGGTTTATCAGATAAGCAAAAGAAGAACAAAAAGGTTGAAAAAAATCCTTTATCTTGTGGATGAAAAAAGAGTAGAGCACTGGAATGATTAGTTTTTCTTTTTTGTAACGAAGGCCTCCCCCCTCACCAATTCGGTTCCATCCTCAATAGGGTCTTTTGTTCTATTGATGAAAATACTGGGACTGTTGCTTAAGTCTGTTTGTCGTCTATCGGTTTGGTGTTTGGCCACGTATCGGTTCCGCCTGTCGGTTTCGTCTTTTATTTTAGTACGACAAACGACAAGGACTTACGATAAACGAGAGGTAACCGCAACCGAAACCTTTCTTAACGAAACCTATGTGAAAAATGGTTTGGCAACAGCCCCAATTCAAACATTACCGGAATGAGAAACTTGAAGGGGATCTACTTTCTGGTAGGAAGGAACCAAGCTATGTGGAATCTTATTAGCCCTTCCCGTTTCGTTTCTAAAGTGAGTTCACCAACCCTGCCTTCCAGTCATGGTCAGTTCACCTGCCAATCTGAGACACACTCGGCCGGGCAAGATTTGATGAAGATATTTGATATTAGCTCCCCCATCAGGCAGGGTGGCTCCCAGGTTGTCTACCTCTATACCTCTATGTTTGAGAAGGAACTTCAAATGCTGGGCTTCCTCTTCCAAGAATTTCTCCCCCTCGGTTCCGGTATACAACTCTTCCAATTCGGAGTGATCTTCCAACCGGTCCATGGTGGCTAACCAGCCTTCTCCGTAAGGATCCCGTTGCACCAACTCTGGATATTGGACTATTCTGGAGTTTTTTTGGATCAGACGACCGGAAAGTGGCACAATTAGAAAAATCGTTCCCGCCTCCGTATGTATTTTTCCAAATGCCTGATTCTTTGTTAGATCTTTATCCAAATCATCCAAATCAACCTTTACGGGAGGCGGTAAGACATAGGCCAAGAGCTTATCAATCCCCAGCTTCCATTTCTTATCATCTGCTCGACGCACCCAAGCGTGTGTGGGGTGTAAATACAATCCCTGGTCTATCTCACCCACGGAGAAGGTAAAAAAGAAAGGCTTCTCCGAATCGTCATCGGGTACAGAAAGGCTGTCTTTTGGCACCGGTGTTTTTTGTTTATGCCTTTTAAAGCTGGAGCTTATTCTCTTTAATCTGACCTGCGATCGCATGGCTTCATCAAAATGACAGTGCTCACAATCATAGTCAAACGGACACAGTTTAAAGGAAATGACTCCTGCAGTCATCCAAAT
The DNA here is from genome assembly GCA_001304225.1 of candidate division Zixibacteria bacterium SM1_73. GTDB lineage: Bacteria > Zixibacteria > MSB-5A5 > MSB-5A5 > SM1-73 > SM1-73. The sequence goes on along the minus strand of LJVD01000061.1, from coordinate 3,159 downwards.
GCAACGGTTTTTTGCGTCGTCAGATAAAACGTTTTGCTTTTTTGAGGCTTTCTTTTTCATCGGATCACTTCATCTAAAGGTTTTTCTCCTCGCAGAAAGACTTTATTATATACCCATTCAATTAATAAAAGGCAAAAAAATCTTTCACGACTTTGTCAATATCTTACTTAGTATTATTCTAATGTGCTCCTCCATAGTCTGGATGTTCGCGGTGCACGGGCAATCGGTTCACTATCCACCGATAGACCAAAATCTCAACGGTGATGATGGTTATCACTAGAATCAACTCCCTGAAGTGAAAGAATTCACGGTGGGGAAGCTTCCAGTTGAGTGCGATCATTGAGACGGTTAAACGGTTAACGGCAACGCCCAGAATGGTGAAAAAAGCCGTGAACCGGATCAAACGGGCACTTCTGTTGCGAACGCCATAGGCGAACAGGAAACAGGGCGCAAGAACGAAGCCAAAGACCTCCGCCAAAAACCAGTGGCCCCAGGAGGTGTTCAGAAGGTCCCAGTGGTTTCCATGGGCAACGCCGACCCACTTCAGGCAGAAGTAGGTTAACAGAACCAGGGCGGCTGCTCTCCCCAGGCCGATGGTGAGCCTGTCGAAGTTGGCCGCACGGACAGGATCCATCCGATCCGTCCGACCACGAAGAGCCCGACGGGAAACCGTGCTTTCAGCTATCGCCATGGAAAGCCCAGCGAAGATGCTGGAGATGAAGAAAAACACCGGAATGTATTCCGAGTACCAGAGCGGGTGCAGCTTTCCCGGGGCAAGAAGAAAAAGTGCGCCCAGCGCAGACTGGTGAAGCGTCGACAGAATCACGCCAAAGATGGTGGCTCCGATGGTAACTCCTAAGGCCCATCTGCGGAATCTATCCGATCCAATCCACTCGAAGACAGCTGGGCAAAACTCAACGAACTGGGTCGAAAGGTACAAAGCCACGTGCCAGCCTACCAGAAACAGGACCGAGGTTGTACCGAATGAAACGGTCATGGGGTAAGGCAGCCGCCAGGGGCGGCCCAGATCAAACAAAAGAAAAATGACAGCGAATAAATAGCCTATAAATCCAGTAAGGACAGCGGGTCGAACCAAGGAATGATAGTCTTTTAGTCCGAAGAGATAAACGGCTGATGCCATTATGTATCCAGTGGCCGCCAGAGGGACACCGGTAAAAAGTCCCCAGCCAAGGAAAAGTCCCCATGGTTGATCCTGTGAGGCGTGGGTGACAGCTCCAAGTCCTTGCGTAAAGCGCATGACCACAAAAGGAAGCCCAATCAGAATAATGATTGCAGCGACGATGTTGAACGGCTTAATAAGCCCCCTTAGATATTCTTTGATGCTTAGTCCGAGGAATATTCTCTCTCGTACCCAGGATTGAATTGCAGGTCTTCTTTCCGCATACTCGGCCATGATTAATTCTCCTTTTCTTCTATGATTTCCTCTTCCTCCTCATCCATCAGCTCCCGATGTTGGGTGAACATGTAAAAGCCACCTAAGAGAGCAGGCCAAATCACAAGCACGCCTGGAACCATAGAAAGGAACCCTCGGGTTAACTCCGGATAGGGTTTTGTTCCAAGATCTGTGGCGAACCCCAGCTTTTCAAAGGGAACTCCTGAAATATATAGCCAGGAGGTGCCCCCGACCTCATTCTCCCCGTAGATGTGGTCAGTGTATTTGTCCGGGTGCTCCAGGATTCTTTTCCTGGCCACCCTAATCAAATCGCTTCGTTTGCCGAAGGTCATAGCCTCCATGGGACAAGCCTCCACACATGCCGGAATGCCACCTTTGGAAATTCTGGTATCGTAACACATGGTACACTTTTTGATCTCTGGAGAAAATGGATCGTTATATTCATAAGCAGGCACATAGAAGGGGCAGGCGGTCATGCAGTACCGACAACCCACGCACACACCCTCATTGTAACTGACTGCTCCCTCCGGTGTTTTCGTGAAAGCGGCCACCAGACAGGCAGAAGCGCAGGCGGGCTCGTCGCAATGTCTACACTGGTGTTTAACATAAATTGGGGGTCCCCCAGGCTTCGGGTTGGGGTAGCGGTTAACCACCGTATATGCCCGTTCGCTGGTTCTCCTCGTCTTTTCGAAGACGGATTGGTCATCAAAAGGAATTTTCGGTGGTGGCAATTTATTAACCTCATTGCATGCAGCTTCGCAGGTGCGACAACCGACACAGCGGGTAAGATCAGTAAGAACGCCAAGGCGATCTGGATAGCCGGTAAAATGCTCCACCCCCCGTGCCAACTTAGATTTACCAACCAAACCCGCACCACCAGCCGCTGCGACAGCTTTCAAAAATTTTCTTCGATCGATTCCCATATGCAGTCCTCCGCTTTGTTTTGTTTCATCCTAATTATCTTAAACACTCTTTCACCTTGTAGAAAAACTAAAAATAACGACAAATACGATCAACGCTCAAGCCTGGTCAACTACGAGACATCTACATTTCATCCCTTGCTGTCTTTTGGCTCACCTTCTTGGCATGACACTCATTGCAGCCTGTGGGGCCACTCTCCATCTCCTGGTGACAACCCATACATTGGAGATGATATGCTCCTTTAAGACCTGGCATATTCAGATTCTTAGGATCAAAAGGAGCACCGTGGCACTCGCTACAGGCCGGAGTCTGCCCTGGCTCGCTGTGGTGATGGCAGGTTCCGCAGTCTTCTGCCAAAAGGGTGTGAACATCATGAGAGAATGTCACCGGCTCATACAACTTTTCGAGAGTATTCAAGATGGTGACCTCAGGTCCCCTTTCTGGTTTCTTCTCAATTCGTGTCTCCTGCGCCACCTTTATCACCTTGGCACCCTTGCTAGTGTGACACTCAGCACAGCCCGTGGGTCCCATGTCCATCTCCCTGTGACAACCCATGCACTGGCGATGATAGGCATCCTTGAGCCCCGGGATGCCCGACTGCTTGGACTCCGATGAAGCAGCATGACACTTGCTGCAAGCTGGAGTCTGACCCGCCGGGCTATGGTGGTGACAGGTTGCACAATCCTCGGCAACAAGCGAATGCATGCCGTGAGAGAATGTCACAGGTCCGTATATCTTTGCCACACGGCCCAGACTAAGAGTCTCAGACATACCCTCTGATGAAGAGGCCTCTGTCTTTTTCTCTCCACCGGCGTATGTGACGA
>LJVD01000060.1 GCA_001304225.1 candidate division Zixibacteria bacterium SM1_73 | reverse complement strand
CCTTGCCTGCATGACTTTATAACTTCTCCGATTGGCAAAGGCCAAGTGATAACGTATGCTTCTTTCCTATTGACCTCCATTGGATCGAAGAGGCTGAAAGTAGTGGCAGGGTACACCCACCCCCACGACCCTTCTTGGGAAGAGGTAATAAAGGGGAGATATTTTTGCGAAATTTCACAGAGATGGTCTTCTTGTCCCTCTCTGCTTTTTTCTTTGCTCGCTTGAAAAAGACCTATTCTTTATATCCTTAATCGGTTTGATGCTTATTTCCTGATATTAACAGCTTGGCGGCGGTCCTCCTTTGAACAGATAGTCGATCAGATAAACCACGTCAGCACTATTGACCACCTCGTCACAATTGCAATCCCCAACCCATAAAGGATCTGGTGCTGGCCCACCTTTGAAAAGGTAGTTTATCAGATAGACAATGTCAGCTGAATTGATTATTCCATCTCCGTTGGTGTCACCTCGAAGATAACCCTGAAGATCCTCCTGCCAATAACCCGAGTTCAAGCCATATGATTCCGAGTTGCCCGGTCCCACTGCCAGCTGTCCGACCGTTCCGCACAACTCACAGCCGTCCTGAGCGCCCAGCCGGTAGGTGACTCCACTGGTGCCGCAGTCGCTTCCTGAGGAGACCACCTGCCATTTGAGCTGCTTACCCTTCTCCGTGACGGCAGAGGCGGTCTGAACCTGATCCTGCTCCAGTTCGACGGGCTCGAACTGCACTGCAGCTTGATTCTTCTTCGGGGCGACCGTGGTCCTCTTAAGCTCTATCTGTCCCTTCCTGTCTTGTTCTTTTACTTTTTCCGAGACAACCTTCTTGGCAAGAGATTCGGGGACAGAGAAAACAAGCAGAGCAAGAAAGCTCGCAAGAATTATAGCCAGCCCCGCCCCATTTGGCCGAGTTCGCAATCTGCGTGACTGGATTCGTTTACTCAATCGATTGTGTTTCATCATTACTCTCTCCTCTCAATTTGCTGCATCCGCTGGTATGAACCGTACGGTTCATACCGCTGTCTATCTTTGCTCCATCTTTCGGGAACTCTTTTCGTGCACTTCTTCCATGCGCTTGAGCTGTTCATAATGAATGTCGTATTCCTCGCCCAGTTCATAAGCTTCAGGATGGAGATACTTACCGCGCTCCACATCCGGTTTATCAACTTCGACCTGGATTCGGTTGGCCTCGGCGAACGCATCCTTGCGGATACCCGTAACCTGCCACGAAATCTTCATCCCAGGCTCTCCACCGGCAATAGTGAACCGGACATTTCCTCTGCGATATACACAGGAGCAAAGCCGCCAATGCAGGTAAGTTGATATCGGAAGTCTTTATTGACCGCACCAAAGTAATAGGGAAGTTCAACTACTGCCTGTCCATTAGCATCAAGCACTACCACACCGTCGTACACGTTCTTCATGTCCGGCGACTCCACGAAGGAGTGGTAAAGGTATTTGTTTTGCGGGTCCAGGGGATGGTCGATCTTAAAGCCGCCACCGCCTTTGCTCAATGTTCCGGTGACGTTGACATTGCCGTGAAACCATCCCGCATAGTTAGCGATCGGACTACCGGCGTCTCCATAGATGCCGTACCTGGCCCCTAGACCACCGACGGATCCAAAAACACCGCAGTTCCCCGCGAATTCCGAAGTACCAGTCGCCCACCCCCGGACGCCGAAATTCAATGAATCACCACTGGCATCCCCTTCAACGCCAACGTTCCCTCCTACACCCCCTACCGTTCCATACAGGCCGTAGTTCCATCCGGAACCGCCAAAAACCTCACCTCGGACTCCATAATAAGAATTACTTTCGGTGGGGAAAACCAGACCACCTACACCTACCCAACCCCCTTCGAAAAGTCCACCAATCCCATAATAATCTCCTTGAACCGACCGGCCGTAGACGCCTTTGGCATCATACGTTCCTGCACCCAGATGTTCGGCTCTCACAGCGTTTGCCTCCCCGGCCGGATAAAACGACGTAAAGCTCGCCGAATACAGGTAATCGGATGTCTCCACGTGCAATTGGCCATCTGGATCCGCAAGCCCGATGCTCACCTGGCCGCTTGCGCCGTCAGCGATGATGACGGGATCGACCCCATCTGTCACCTCAATACGGCCAGGATCACCTTCCGCTGCGCCCCCCACGGTGAGTTTACTATGGAGGTGAATGTCACCGAAGATTCCGCCACCCGAAGCTCCATCAACCGTGGCAGCCCGATAGGCCCACGGAACCGTGACCAGCCTGGTGCGCGGCTCAATTTCTGGATCAGGAACTACCGTAATTCCCAGCCATCTGGCGGGCTCAGCAAAAACAATATCCGAAATGGGGTTCACTGAGCCCAACTGAACGTTGAACAGACCACCCGTAACAATCACAGATAGGGTTTCGGCCCAAATGACAGGTCCCGGGAGCGTAGGGTGGTTGTAAATCCTAAAGGTCATGAACAAGGTGTCGTCCAATGGTTCTCCCGACTCGTCCGTCAAGAACCCCTGATACTGCATCAGGGTCGGAACGTCGGCCGTGGCTGTTGATACCGACGCCAGAAACAGCAGAAAGATAGGAACTGTTAGTGAAACTACACTTTTCATGTTTCACCCCTTTCTTTGTTGGGAGTTTATCTGAAGGTTTCGTCTTATCATGTTCTTGACATGTTCCGTTTAATGGGTTGCATACGCTCTTATAAACCATACGGTTCACACCGCTGACCATCCTCACTTTGCCTCTCGATCACTCCTTTCTTTCAGCTCCTCCTGGATGCGCTTGTGCTCCTCATAATGAACGCCATACTCCCTACCCAACCCGTGAGCCTGAGCGTGGAGATATTTGCCCCGCTCCTGATCCGGTTTGTCCTTCTCCACCTGGACTCTGTTGGCCTCCGCGAAGGCATCCTTGCGGATACCGGTAACCTGCCAGGAGACCTTCATGCCGGACTCACCGCCAGCAATCTTGAAGTAGTTTTCCGAAATCTCTTCGGATATGTACAGGTTCGGCCCAGGGGTACCGATGGGCGTGAGCTGATAACGAAAGTCCTTGTTGACTGCTTCAAAGTAGTCAGGAAGTTTAACTGTTGCCTCTCCGTCAGCTCCAAGTATCACATTCCCACTGTAAAGGTTCAGCATGTCCGGAGACTCCACGGAGGAGTGATACAAGTATCTGTTTTCGGGGTCAAGGGGATGGTCTATCTTGAAACCGCCGCTTCCTTTGGTCGACGTTCCGGTAGTATGGGTGTTGCCGTAGAAGTATCCCGCATAATCTGCCGTCAAATCACCTGCGTCTCCATAGACGCCGAACCTTGCCAACGAATCAGTCGCGTATCCATAAACGCCATAGTTCGAGGCTCCTGAACTGTCACTTGCCGACCCCATGACAGCGACGTTCGTTCCTGCGCCGCTGGCATAGCCATAGACGCCGTAGTTGTGTCCTGAACCGCCCCTAACATCGCCCCCTCCCACGAAAGTACCGCCAAAACCCCAATTGTCAGCGGGAACCGAGACGCCAGAGACCGCTACGATATCAACGTTATCCGTACCGGTATATCGGGAACTTATCCCACCTATGGGATCAGAGGTCTCGACCTGGAGTTTGGTATATGGATCCGCGACCCCGATGCCGACACGACCGGAGATGGTTCCACCCGAGGCGCCGTCGACCGTGCTCACCCGGAAGGCCCAGGGCACCGTAACCAGCCTGGTCCGCGGAACAATCTCAGGATCAGGAGCCACCGTAATTCCCAGCCATCTTTCAGTCTCAGCAAATACGGTGTCCACGATTGGATTCACCGAGCCTAAAAGAACGTGGAACAGACCATTGGTGACGATCACATCCGCCTGGGTCTCGGTCCAAAGGACAATGGCCTCGTCCGGGTCAGGGTAAATGGTGAATGTCATAGACAAGGTGTCATTCAGTGGTTCACCTTCCTCGTCTGTCAAGAACCCCTGGTAATGCATCATGGCCGGAACCTCGGCTCTGGCTATTGATGCCACCGCCAAGAACACCAGAGAAACAATAACTGTTAGTGAAAGGATGTTTTTCATGTTTCACTCCTTTCTGCGTTTAGAGTTTCTATTCTGCTTTCTCTAACTTGGCGATTCTTTGCGTCAGTTCTTCAATGATTTCCCTTAACTCTTGGTTTTCTTCTATTAGTTCTTTAACACCCGCCAATGCCACACCGGCAACATCGCCAGGTGACAGGTACTTGTCATCTCTTCGCCCATCCCTCACAGTGCCAACATCAAACGCTTCGACAAAATCCTCAGAGACCGGTCCAATATGGCGTTCCTCGCTGCTCTTGTATTGCCAACCCTGAACAGGTAAGCTTGATATCTTAGCAAGCAACTCCTGCCGATCCAGAGATTGGAAGTTTTCTTTGAACGCTCGGCTGCTGCCGTTGGTCCAGGTTCCGCCGGCAGTCAGATATGCGCCATTGCCGTTGCTGGTGCTGGTTCCCACATGGATGGGATAAGATATGCCTCCGCCATTGTGGTCGTCCCTGTTTATCCCCAGCCGACCCCAGTAAACGCTGTCGAAGAATACCACCCGATATTGACTGTTGATATAAACCCGATTTCCAAAGGCCATGGACCAGTTGGCATTTGAGGTTAGGGTATCATATGAACCACCGGGAATGGCAGACCTGTCGCCCGCGTTGCTGTTTGCGATTCCCCCGCCAATCGCACTATAAGTGCCGTTGGCATGGTTTGCCTCTCCGCCACAGACTGTGCTCCCATGGCCGCTGGCGGTGTCCAAATAGCCACCCCCCACCGTGCTCTGATAGCCGTTGGCGATATTGAAGCAACCTCCGGCAACCGTGCTATATGCCCCCTCGGCGACATTGTAATTTCCGCCACCCACCGTGCTGGCGCTGCTGCTTGACGCATGACCGAGGCCTCCTCCAATAGTGCTCGCGTACCCGCTAGCCACGTTGCTCCAGCCTCCTCCAACCACACTACCTGAGTTGCTGGCTTTGTTGTAAGCACCTCCACTAACGGTGCTCCTCCAACCGCTGGCGGTATCCGCGTAGCCGCCGCCCACGGTCGCATAGCTGCTGTCGGCAAGGTTACGTTCTCCGCCGCCGACTGTACTGCCCTGGCCGCTCGCCATGTTCTTAACTCCTCCGCTGACAGTACTTTTCTCACCGCTGGCAGTGTCTGCATATCCTCCGCCGACCGTGCTATAGGCCTCTTCGCCGGCGGAATTCAATCCGCCACCGCTGACGACACTCATCCTGCCGCTGGCCGTGTTTTCTACCCCTCCACCCACGGTAGCATAATTGCTGTCGGCCAGGTTGCCTCCTCCGCCGCCCACCGTCGCACACGTACTTCTGGCCCTGTTTCCATATCCACCACCCACGGTCGCAGCATAGCCGCTTGCGGTATCCCCATTACCGCCGCCTACCGTAGCATAATTGCTGTCGGCGAGGTTATCTTCTCCGCCGCCGATTGTGCTATACAAGCCACTTGTCGTGTTTGTCGCTCCCCCGCTGATCGCACTCCAATCGCCGGAGGCGTAGTTGTTCTGCCCGGCCATAAACGCGGACGTGCCGGTGTTGGTATGGCCCGGACCGATGGTTGCCTTGCCTGTTGCTCGAAAGTCACCGTCCACGTCCAGGTCGCTTTGAATGGCCACATCACCGAAAACGGTTCCTCCGCTGGCACCATCCACAGTTGCAGCTCTATAGGCATAGGGCACTGTAACCAGCCTGGTCCGCGGAACAATCTCAGGATCAGGAGCCACCGTGATTCCCAGCCATCTTTGAGTCTCAGCAAACACAGTATCCACAATTGAATTCACCGAGCCCAAAAGAACATGGAACAAACCATTGGTGACGATCACATCCGTTTGGGTTTCAGTCCAAAGGACGATCGCCTCGTTGGGGTCAGGGTAAATGGTAAACGTCATGGACAAGGTATCATTCAACGGTTTACCCTCCTCGTCGGTCAAGAAGCCCTGGTACTGCATCATGGAAGGAACATCGGCTGTGGCAATTGATGCTGCCGCCAAAAAGGCTACAGAGAAAATAACTGTTAGTGAAACCATGTGTTGCATGTATCACTCCTTTGTGTTTAATTGTTATTATCTAGTATGTCCCTTGTGGGAACATACAATTTTCCATTATGAAATAAAACATCAACGGCTAATCTTTTGCAATTGTATATCAGAACCGTCTGGGGCACCGCCGGGGGCAGCGCCGAGTTCAGGTGGCTGCATTCTCATAGCGGGCCTTATGACCTGATAATCCTCGTGTCCTTTTCTAACAGCCGTAACCATGAAATCAAAATCGTAACTGCCGTTACCGTTGTTCAGTTCCCGAACGGCGAACATTTCCGGACTTTTTCCCACGACTGCCAGTCCCTTCGACTCGGCTGATAGAGGGGTGACCTGCACGGTAATTCCCTGCTGACTTGCCACTGCCACGAAGTGGTCGGGAAGAGCCACCTGGGCGCGTCCACTCTCCAGATGCCCGGTGCCGCGTACGTAAGCGGCCGCCTCAGGACCTTCAAGAGAGCAGTACCAGATGTCAGTACCCGGCTCATTGGGATTGGCCACGCGGAAATTCTTTGTATCACCCCAAATTATGCCTTGGCCGGATAGATTTACGTACATTCCCGCTTTTGCATCTCCAGTACTATCAAATACGCCTAGCCAGCCATTGTTTGGATCATCGTAGAAATTGTATAGAGAGACGTTTAGGTTACCATTTGGCCCCAGCAATGTAAGCGCTCCTGCTGAATACTCATTCACAAAAAAGTGTCCACGGTCTTGTTCTAAAGAATCCGTTATGGACACACACCCGTGGTTCGGATAACCCAGGGTATAGGTAAGTCTGGCGTTTCGGTTCCCGTTGGGTCCATATGTCTGAATCATACCGACATCGTATGCAGTGCTAATGCGCATCTCTGCTCGAAATTCACTGCCCGAATCAAGAATCCCCCCCCCCCCGTTATTGGGATAACCCTCTACAATGGTGAGTGCCGCATTGGCGGATCCGTTAGCTCCATATGTACCGATATAGCCACCTCCATCGTCCAAGCGGGATAATTCGCATATTGTGTCTCCTTCAGAGTCAGCCTGGAAGATGTCGCCCGAAATCAACCCTCCAGTAGCGCCATCCACAGTTGCCGTCCGGAAGGCATAGGGCACCGTGATCAGCCTGGTCCGGGGGATAATCTCCGGATCAGGAGCCACCGTGATCCCCAGCCATCTTTCAGTTTCAGCGAACACGGTATCCACAACTGGATTCACTGAGCCCAGCAGAACGTTGAACAAACCATTGGTTACGATCACATCTGCCTGGGTCTCACTCCAAATAACACTTCCCTCGGGAGTAGGATCGCTGCAAATCTTAAAGGTCATGGACAAGGTGTCGTTCAAGGGGACTCCCCACTCGTCGGTCAGATACCCCTGGTACTGCATCAGAGTGGGAGCATCGGCTGTGGCAGTTGATGCCAAAGCCAAAAAGGATAGGGAGAAAATAACTGTTAGTAAAACTATGTGTTTCATGTTTTACTCCTTTGTATTTAAGTGTTATTATCTGGCATGTCCCTTGTGGGGACATGCAATTTTCCGTTGTGAAACAAAACATCAACGGCTGATCTTTTGCAATTGTATATCAAAACCGTCTGGGGCAGCGCCGAGTTCAGGAGGTTGCATTTTCATAGCCGGCCTTATGACCTTATAATCCTCGTGTTCTTTTCTAACAGCCGTAACCATGAAATCAAAATCGTAAGTGCCGTTGCCGTTGTTCAATTCTCGAACAGCAAACATCTCCGAACTCTTCTCCACGACAGTCAATCCTTTTGACTCGGCAGAGAGAGGCGTAACCTGCACAGTAATTCCCTGCTGACTTGCCACCGCTACGAAGTGGTCGGGAAGAGTTACCTGGGCGCGTCCACCAACCAGATGGCCGGTGCCGCGGACGTAAGCGGCCGCCTCAGGACCTTCGAGACAGCAGTACCAGATATCCTTGCCCGGCTCATTGGGATTGGCCACGCGGAAATTCTTTGTATCACCCTGTACTATGCCCTGGCCGGATGAAATTACAGCCAGTTCCGCCCGCATCCATCCGTCATGATCACATACGCCCACACTGCCGCCGTTGGGGTAGGGGGCATCTTCCACACTCCTCATTACAACGTTATGGGTGTTATTTGGCCCCTGCAATATTACCATTCCCGCTCTAGAATCATTTACATAAAAGTTTCCACGGTCTATTCCTAAAGAATTCGAAACCTCCACAAACCCGTTATCAGGGTGATCGATTAGATATGTAAATCTGGCGTTTCGGTTTCCGTTGGGTCCCCTTGTTCGAACTATACCGACATCGTCCGCAGCGCTAACAAACATTTCTGCTCGAAATTCACTGCCCGAATTAAGTATCCCCACCCCCCCGTTATTGGGATAACCCTCCACAATGGTGAGAACCGCATTGGCGGATCCGTTAGCTCCATATGCAGCGATATAGCCACCTCCCTCGTCCAATCGGGATAATTGGCATATCGTGTCTCCTTCAGAGTCAGCCTGGAAGACGTCGCCCGAAATCAACCCTCCAGTAGCACCATCCGCAGTTGCCGTCCGGAAGGCATAGGGCACCGTAACCAGTCTGGTCCGCGGGGTGATTTCTGGATCAGGAGCTACCGTAATTCCCAGCCATCTCACAGTGTCAGAAAACACAGTATCCGAAATGGGGTTCACTGAGCCCAACAGAACATTGAACAAGCCATTGTCAACAATCACAGAATCCTGGGTCTCAGTCCAAATAACACCTGATCCAGTCGAGTTGTCGTAAATGGTGAACGTCATGGACACGGTGGTGTGCATTGGCTCTCCTGCCTCGTCGGTTAAGAAGCCCTGGTACTGCATCAGGGTGGGAACGTCGGCGGCGGCATTTGATGCCAGCGCCAAAAACACCACAGAGAAAATAACTGTTAGTGAAAGGATGCGTGTCATGTTTTACTCCTTTCTGTATTCAGAGGTTTTTGTTTACATTTCTTCTGCAAGCGGGACCGCAGCTTAGGTGGCCCGGACAAGGTAATAATAAGGTGGTGCCAGCTTCCGCATTCAGCTTTTCTTTATTGGTCGGTAAGAACTCCCGTGCAATCACCAAGTTGTCCTATTTTTAAACGGTCCCCTTCCGAAAATTCAGGAAACTTGGCTCTATCAGACAGGTAAAACAGCCTCGTAACGAAAAGATTTAGAAAGACTCCTTATACTACCTCCCGAGCTTGACTTTTTCTATAAGTGATAATGCTGCTTCAACACGTTGTCTCTGCCCATCGTAAGAGGAGTTTGAAGACCAAAAAAGTCTGAGACTCAAGGCTGCAACTAATTTTAGAGTCATGAGTTAAGAGATTAAAGCCACAAACCGTTGCTGATACCCACAGGCATTCTCAGATCTATTACCAATATAACTGATAGTCCGCAAAAAGCAAGTGAAATCTTGATAACAACCGGCGCATCGGACCGTCAGGAACGACACCCTGATTTCGCCAGTTGGAAAAAGGCTAGCCCACAGTCAGAATTCGAGAAACATGTCCGGCGTTTTCAGAAATCCTCCCGGGAGTCCGATACGTCTAAATACATAGAAAGACGGGTTTAGCCTGGCCTTGGATCGAGCCAATTCTTTTCTCTTGACAGCGTATGACCGAGGGCCGTATATTCGCAATATCGGACAAGCGATGTTTGTCTGGAGGAGGTAACTGTGCCATGAAAAGAGCAATGGGACTAACCTTGACGTGCAATGTGCTTTGTTTTGTTCTGGCAGTCACATCTCTATCAGCCGAATCGTGGAGACAACTGCTGGATCAGGCGGATTCCCTATCGAACGCAGCCAATTATGATTCAGCCATTGTTATTGGCAGGATGGTGCTGGAGGAGGTTAAAACTCAGTTTGGTGAACCAGATACAACGATTGCTTTGGTCCTGAACCGAATCGGCGCCTACCACTATCGCCAAGCGAATTATGACGAAGCGGAATCACTGTGGAAGCGGGCGTTATCTATCAGGGAGAAGCTGCTGGGTCCTGAGCATCGTTACGTGGCGGAGACCATACACAATCTGGCGAGTCTATACGATGATCAGGGCAAATATGCCGAGTCCGAACCTCTTCATAAGCGGGCGCTGGCCATCAGGGAAAAGATCCTGGGCCGCGACCATCCCGAGGTGGCTAAGAGCCTGATTAATCTGGCAAACCTTTACTACGATCAGGGCAAATACGTCGAAGCCGAGCCCTTATACAAACGCGCGTTGGGAATCTCGGAGAAAGCCCAGGGACCTGACCATCCCCTTGTGGCTTCCGGCTTGAGTAATCTGGCTGATCTGTATTTTGAACAGGGTAAATATGCCCAGGCTGAACCTCTTTACAAACGTGCGCTGTCCATCGTGGAGAAAAGCCTGGGACCTGACCACCCTTACGCCGGGATCACCCTGAATAATCTTGCAAACCTCTATTATGAGCAGGGAAAGTATGCTGAAGCCGAGCCTCTTCATAAACGTGCGCTGGCTATCTGGGAGAAAGCCCTTGGTCCTGACCATCCCAATGTGGCTCATAGCTTGAACAATCTGGCAGAACTCTACCACGAAGAGCAAAAGTATTCGGAAGCTCAACCTCTTTACCAAAGGGCACTGACCATCAGGGAGAAAGCCCTTGGTTCAGATCATCCCGAAGTCGCTTACTGCCTTAACAATCTGGCAGTTCTCTTCCGAGATCAGGGTAAGTATGCCGAAGCTGAGCCTTTGTACAAAAGAGCTCTCTGGATATGGGAAAAGGCTTTGGGGCCTGATCATCCTGATGCTGCAATGGGCATGAACAATCTGGCTAACCTCTATACTCGGGAAGGCAAATATGCGGAGGCTGAGCCTCTATTCCGGCAGGCACTGACCATCTTCGAAAAAACCCTTGGCTTTGAACACCCCAAGGTGGCATGGTGTTTGGAATCGTTGAGCAATTACCATCGTTTACAGGGAGATAACACGAGGAGTTTAGAAGCGGCTAAACGTGCCTTCAAGATCAGGAAGAAAAACTTCCGAGATGGGGCGGCAGTTATGTCGGAGAAGGACGCCTTGACCTATTCACAGTTCATGCGAAATTCGGCAGGTAATTTCCTATCAGTATACTTTGACTTAAGTTCGGACCAGGATAGTCTACATTATGCAGCCGCAGATATTATGTTTTCCACAAAAGGCCAGGCATCAGAGGCAATTTTCGTCCGTGCCAGAGAGATTATGATGTTGGAACAGCTGGGGGCTTTAGCCGATTCCCTACGTTATGCCCGAACCCTTTTATCTAAACTTTATGTGGAAGGCGTAGGTGAAGAAGACCCGGCAAGTTACGGTGAGAAATTAGATAAAGCCAGCCGTGACAAAGAGCGCTTTGAAAGCGAATTGGCCCAAAGCAATGTCGCCTATCGCAATCTGCAGGCCGCGCTTGACGTCAATGCGAAAGATGTGGTGGATATTCTGAATATTCTGCCCAAGAGATCAGTCCTTTTGGAATACATGAAGTATGACTATGTTTCGCTTAACCCTGACACCACCATTTCGCACTATCTGGTGTTTATTCTAACCGGATCCGGGGAGATAGCTGTAAAAGACCTGGGTGAAGCTTCGGAGATCGATCCGTTAATTGATCAATACCGCTCACATCTATTGAGTGTTTCGTCATCTGATCGCTTACCATCCATTGTGGATCAAGTAGATTATAAGAATATCACCAAAGCCATATATGATAAGATCTGGGAACCCCTTGATAAACAAATACCAGAAAATGACATACTATTGATCGCCCCTGATGGCGGTTTGAACATGGTCTCCTTTGTCGGTTTAGTTGACGATGAGGAGAAGTATCTGATAGAGAAGTATCCGATTCATTATCTTTCCTCGGGCCGTGATCTGGTCCGGCTCAAGGATGAATCCAGACCGGCCACTGGCCTGTTTGCACTGGGCGATCCCGATTACAACGCCCCTGCCATTGCGCGGCTGTCAAAACCGGAAGGAACGCCTGAGGGTTCAGTTTCAGAAGCTCTCTACTATGCGGCGCGCAATGTTCGTTCTGGTTCCAGGGAGCTAAGAGACATTACGGTAAAACCCTTACCCGGCACCAGGACAGAGGTAGAACAGATAGCAGAGAATTGGCAAACGATAGGCCAAGAACCAGCTACGGTTTGCCTTGGCGTGGATGCCAGCGAGGAGAAGTTCAAAAAAGAGGCGCCCGGAAATAGAGTGATACACCTGGCCACTCATGGCTATTTCCTTGAAGGTAAAAAGCAGCCAACTCTTTACCAAAGAGGATTCGATTCGGATATAGGTTTCGTCGGCGAAAATCCGTTATTATTGTCCGGATTGTTTCTTGCCGGTGCCAATCTCCATGGAGAAGGAGCCGATAGCGTAAATGCTGAGGACGGGATATTAACGGCAGAAGAGGTGACCGCCATGAATCTCGACGGAACAGAGTTGGTGGTGCTATCGGCATGTGAGACTGGCTTGGGCGAAGTCAAATCGGGAGAGGGAGTCTATGGTCTGAGACGGGCGTTTCAGATGGCAGGCGCCAGGACAGTGATCAGTGCCCTATGGCCGGTATCAGACAAAGCCACGGCGGAGATGATGAGCAGACTGTATGAAAAGAAAGATGAATCGTTACCCGAGAGAATCCGAAAACTACAATTGGAGACGATCGACGCGCTTCGCAGCCAAAACAAAGTTGACCATCCCTTCAGCTGGGGAGCATTCATAGCTTTAGGAGATTGGAGGTAAGAAGCATGAATAGAACAAGAAAGGTCTTGAAGGTATTCTCCAGGAAAGGTTTGCTGGGTTGCTCCTTCCTGGTTCTTTTGTTTGGACAGATCACGTCTTTTGCCTCAGGGAGTTTCGCTGGCGAATTGATGAGCGCCAGGGTTCTTGAGGTCGAGGGGGTTGTGCAATCCAAGATGTTTGGGGAAAAGATCAGGTTGCTGCGGCCAGGAGATTTTCTAAGGGTTGGAGAGGAGCTAAGCGTTCGCGCAGACAGCTGGGTAACTTTGGCAATGGCCGATAGCACGGTAAGAAAATTCGATGGCCCTGCTACCATAACTATTGAAGAAGACCTTCGAAAGACTGGTGGAGGTATTCTGGCACGTTTGGGTTCGGCGATAGTTGGGGTGTTATTTAGCCAGGAAAAAGAAAGACCCGAAGCGGTAATGACCACCAGAAGAGTTGAAAGCTTGGAAGAGAATAAAAGTTGTCTTCCCTTGCTTGTTCGTCCTTCTCCGGGTTCCAATGTCTTAGAAAAGCCGACAAGGTTTGAATGGCGAAAAGTCGAAGGAGTTCCACTTTATCGGGTATCTGTATATAGCCAGGATCGTATCTTGTGGCAAGGGACCACTTCCGATTCTGAGATTGATTGCCCTTCAGAACATTGCAGTTTTAAGCCAGGAGAGCTGTATTACTGGGTGGTGGAGGGCATAATAGGGAATTCCACCCTGAGATCCAAAGCGGCTGATTTCAAAGTACTTCCCGAAGATACACGTTCTGAGCTGTATGAAGCGCTAAGAGAAACTGACTCATCCTGCCCTGACCCAGAGCTTTCCACTCTGATCAAAGTCAGGCTCTGCTTGAACTTAAGTCTCTACCATAAAGCTTTGGAGATTTTCGATTCCTATTGGAAAGAAGGATCTTTGGATCGCAGGGCTTACATGCTGCGCGCCGAAATTAAAGAAAGGATAGGACTTCTCGAAGACGCCTTTTTTGACTACAAGAACGCCTCAGGCGTATCTTCTATTAGGTAAAATAACAATAGTTTGTCAATGCTAAGGTTACTCCTGAACCCCCTTGTGCGTCTGGGATTGATCCTCTCACCGGGAATCCTTTTCGTTTTTTTATGTTTTCAATACCAATGGTTCACTTTACTGGATCTAGAAATCTATGATCTCGGGCTAAACGTCAGGCCCCCGGCAGGATCTCACTCAGCCATTGTCATTGTTACCATTGATAGGTATTCAAGGGAAAACTGTTTTCAGCCCCCCCACTTTCCAATTTCCAACCACATGTATGAACACAGTAAAGTCATTGATCGCTTAACCGGCGCAGGAGCCGAAGTCATAGCTTTCGACATCCTCTTTGATCAACTGGACCCGCAACTGGATTTGGAGCCCTTTGTGTCTGCCTTGTGCAAAGCGAAAAATGTGATACTGGCGGGTGTGATTCAAAAGGAATCTCTTAAGATCAAAGGGGCAAGTATATCCATTCAACGAGTGCGATTGATATTCCCCTCTGAGAGAATACCGTCTTCTTTATATGATATAGGCTTAGTCAATATGCCTCTGGGGCCTGACCAGGTTGCCAGGCAGTCCTATTATGGAAAAGAATTACAGGACAAATGGTATTTTTCCTTACCAGCGGCTATGGTGGCAACGTTTTTGGGAAGTGAGGCACCAGATCTCAAAGCTACAGAGCCATTTTACATAGACTACTCACCACCCAAATCAGGTCTTAACACGATTCGGTATGCAGATATACTAAAGGAAGAAGGGTGGCAGAATCTGGTCAGGGGGAAGATCGCTTTGATCGGCGTAACCGAAAATGGTTTAAGCGATAGCTATATTTCGCCCCTCCCCGGTTTGGAGGAAGTTTCTCAGGGCAACACGCTTCCAGGAGTCATAATTTTGGCATATGCTGCAGAGACCCTGTTGAGAAATAATATGATTTCCATGCTACCTCGTTTTCTTTCGTCTCTCCTGGGTGTCCTTCTAGTTCTTGGTTGCTCTTTTTTGGCGTTGGGAAAACGTCTCATGTTTAATCTGGTTCTGATGACAGGCTTAACCATCCTCGTGTTGGCCAGCGGGATAGCTCTTACTGCTTTAAATGTTACTATTTTGCCCACTGGAAAGCTGATTGCCATCACCTTGTTTACCCTGACAATGGGAGTTTTTCTTAACTACTCGTATACAAAACTAAAATCTCTCGAGCAAGAAAGCAAACTCCAAGAGATTTCTTCCGACCTCAGGATTGCCAGGGAAATTCAGCAAAAGCTTCAGCCTGAAAAAGTGCCCGCCATCGAGGGTGTCGAGATATCCGGTCTGCAAATCCCGTGTAAGGAAATTGGCGGAGATTATTATGATGTGATTGACCTTAATCGCAAAAAGTTGGCCGTGCTGATAGCAGACGTATCCGGTAAAGGCATTTCTGGAGCACTGGTGATGTCCAACTTACAGTCTGCGGTTCGTGGTTTAGCGCCAAGGGTTCTTTCTCCCTCCAAATTGACCGGAGAACTCAACTCGGTGGTTTCTAAGGTTTCGACTGCGGGGCGATTTGTGACTTTTTTCTATGGCATTTTGGATTTGCCCACCAAGAAATTCTTATATTGCAATGCTGGACATACACACCCGGTTCTATGTCGTGCCAATGGTGAGATAGGTTATCTCTCAGAAGGAGGCTTATTCCTGGGTCCCTTTCCTCAAGCGACCTGGCAAGAGTCGGAGGTTCAGCTGAAAAGTGGAGACTTGCTTTTTACATACACGGACGGTGTGACAGAGGCTGCTCGGACAAAGGACGATGACCAATTTGGCGAAGAACGGCTCGTTGGATACTTGAAAGCAAATCTGACTCAGAAAGCTGAAGCTGTTAATGCACAACTTGTGAAAACGCTGCAAAACTTCACCGACAATGAAGAATTCGAAGATGATTTCACTGTGCTAACTTTGAAGATTCTGTAATTCTAAGCGTTGTATGGCGAATAGCGATGGACGAGAAGGAATTGCAAGCACTCTACCTTGCAGAACCAATTTGCAGAACCACAAGCCAGAGATGAGGGGAAAACCGCAAGCAATTCATTAAGTTCAGTAAAAAAATCCCTTGACATGAAGAAGTTGAAACCAAGATCGGTACTCCACCCCCTTCTTGGATAACAGTAATAATCCCACGGCTGGACTCGAATCCCGCCACGGGCGGGATTAACAGTCACCCATAAATAAAAAAACGCTCCCGCGGCTGGACTCGAACCAGCGACAAGGTGGTTAACAGCCACCCACTCTACCAACTGAGTTACGCGGGAGTGTAACCTATCATATTTCAGCCTCAATATAAGAAAAATCAACCTTCTGTCAAGAATTTTAAATCGGTTTTTCTATCGGGAAACAGTTCTAACACATTTTGTTATTACGCTATTTTCTATTTTAGATTTGCGTCCCTTTATAAATCCACCTTGACAAGTTTGCGTGGTTCATTATATCTTCATATCAACAAAGGATATCTAAATATTTCTAATTGTCCTGTTTAGTTCGCCTAAAAGATGAAGTTTCTGGGCAAAAGCAAATACTCCACTTGGCTGGTTATTTTTGTTGTTCTTATCATTTTGGTCTTCAACGCCAGCAATTGGTACATCTATTCCAAAATAAAGTTCTTTTTGACTCAGCAATTGGGGGAACGACTGGCTAATATCGCCAGCGCCACCGCTTTCGGCATAGATACGCAGAAAATAATCAAAATAAGGGAAGATGAACAAGCATGCAAAGACATAAAAAACTTCTTGGAAAATGTAAAACAAAACAATCGATTAGCAGACGTTTTCATCTTAGATCAAGACTATCATAATATTTTAGACTCAGCTTCGGATGTTTCTTCCGAAGCGTTTTTGAACCTGGATTTGCCGGCCATAACCCAAGCTTTGACCGGAACCAAGACCCACTCTCATCTTTATCAAGTGGGCGATTATTATTTTGAGAGCGGATTTGCCCCTATTTATGATTCCACTGGCCGGGTCATCGCTGTATTGGGAGTGGAGGCAGATGCTGATTTCTTCCAGGTTCTTTCCAGCTTCAAGAAGACTCTGATTGGCGCTTTCGTTCTGAGTTTGATCGGCATAGTGATTTTGGGGATCTTCTTTTATAATTTGAGTTCGCATACCCGGAAAGTGGAGGATGCCTTGATAAAATCCAGTGCTCTTCAAGCTATGGGAGAGATGGTGGCCACCATCTCCCACGAGATAAGAACCCCCCCTGGGGATCATCAAAGGAACGGCAGAAAGATTGAGTAAAAAATATAATAAAGACCAAGATGAACTTTTCGATTTCATCCCCGAGGAGGTCGAGCGTCTAAATGCGATTCTGACCGGCTATCTGGAGTTTGCCAGCTTGGAGCCCAAAAGAAAAAAAGAGGAAGATTTGGGTTCTTTCTTGGAGAGAACCATAGGCCAGCTTAAAAAGGAATTTGCAAAACAGAATATAACCATCGAGTTAAAGACGGATGAGGATCTACCAAAAGTTCAGATCAATCCAGTCGGGATAAAGCAGGTGATTCTCAATTTGCTGATGAATGCAAAAGAGGCCATCGAACGTGATGGAAATATAAGAATAAAACTGCAAAGTCAAAAAGATTGGGTGCATATGGAGGTTGAAGACAATGAGAGAGGGATAAAAAAGAAGGACCTGAGGCAGATTTTCACCCCTTTTTTTCCACCAAGCCCAAATGGAGTGGACTGGGGCTTTACGTAGTCAAAAAGATCGTGGAGGAACATGAGAGGTCTATTTCTATTGTAAGCGAAGTTGGAAAGGGAACAAAAGTGAGGATCAAATTGCCGATAGGATCAATGCATTTTCCTCACAGATGATTAAACAGCTGATTAAGCGGATGAAGTAGATTCTCTATATAATGCATCTGCTTAATCCGCTCCATCAGCTGTGAATAAAGAGGTTTTTAAAATGACTCAGATTTTAGTAGTTGATGATGAAAAGAAAATGGGGATTTTGATTGAAGGGACATTGAAGGATGCGGGGTATTCCGTGAGGACCATAACCAGCGGAGATAAGGCTTTGGAACTTCTGAAAAAGACCACCTATGATATTGTCATCACCGATTTGAAGATGGAGCCGGTGGATGGATGCAGGTCTTAAAAAGGGCAAAAGAACTTAATGAATCCACTGAAGTGATCATGATGACCGCTTATGCCACTGCTCAATCTGCAGTCGAGGCCATGAAATCAGGAGCCGCAGCCTATATCATCAAACCTTTCGCTCTGGAAGAATTGAAGCTCTTAGTCGAGAAAATCGTGGAGAAACAAAAATTGTTGGCATTGAACCTGCAATTGCAGGAGGATTTAGGAAAAGCCACTTTGGATGAATTTGTGGGAAAAAGCGAAAAGGTCAAACACGTCTTTGAGTTGGTTGATAAGGTAGCAAAAACCGATGCCAATGTTTTGCTCTTAGGAGAAAGCGGCACTGGAAAGGAGTTGGTGGCTCGAGCCATCCATCTAAAAAGCAAAAGGAAAGCAAAACCTCTGATTACAGTCAACTGTGCGGCTTTGACTGAAACCTTATTGGAAAGCGAACTTTTTGGTCATGAAAAAGGTGCATTTACCGGAGCTTATGCCAAAAAGCTGGGAAGATTTGAATTGGCCGATCAAGGAACCATTTTCTTAGACGAGGTAGGAGAAATCTCCCCTACCATTCAAGCGAAACTCCTAAGAGTTTTGGAGGAAAAAAAGTTTAATAGAGTGGGCGGAGTGGAAACCATTCAAGTCGACACCCGGGTGATTGCCGCCACCAATAAGAATCTGGAACAGAGCACAAAACAAGGCAGATTCAGAGAAGATTTGTATTTCAGATTGAATGTCTTTCCTATACAGATCCCCCCTCTTAGAGAGAGAAGGGAAGATATATGTCTTCTGGTGGATTATTTTCTCAAAAAATATAATTACCAGGCTCACAAACTCTCCAAAGATGTAGTGGAACAATTCAAAAGTTATGATTGGCCCGGAAATGTAAGAGAGCTGAAGAATATCTTGGAGCGGGCAATAATCCTATCTGATGGCAAAGATATCCAAGCCCATCATATAGGGTTCACCCTGAAGGTTCACCCTGAAGGGATAAAACCTCTTACTGAGATTTCCGGTTCGGGAATTCCAATTCCCGAACCATCCAGGAAAGTCGAGGACTTAAGCCTGGAGGAGATGGAGAAAAACATGATCATAGAGGCTTTGAGAAAATCGAAAGGAAACAAAACCGAAGCTGCCAAGTCTCTGCACTTAACCAGAAGAATGCTTTATTCCCGGATGAAAAAATACGACTTGAAATAAAACATTGTGTCTTTACCTCACCCCCCGTCTCCCTCTCCACTTTCAGGCTGTGTCATAATCCTGTTTTTTAAATTGTCATACGACATACTGTAGCGGTCGGATTTATCCGACATTACGTATTGTGTGCGATAAATCGCACCGCTACATTGCGACACAGGCTCTTTGTGGAGAGGGGGAGAGGTTTCTATATGTTTTTGCAGTCCATTTTATCGTGTTTCTAATTTCCCTTTGATTCCCCCTTTATAAAAGGGGGAAGAAAGGAGAGTATTTTTAATTTCCCCCTTATGAAAGGGGGGAATGAGGGGCAGTATTTTTAGTTTCACCCTTTGTAAAAGCGGCATTCAAGGGGATCATAATCTTGATCGGGATGAGGGGTGTACCTCATTTTAGTCAAGTAACCTTGGTCGGGAGTGAGGGCACGAACGACTAACAGGCGAGCTTCCCCTGATAATTTATCATTTGTGGAACTTCAGCTGGAGTTTGGCTGTATAAAAGAAAGAGAAGACTGAGGAAGACTGAGACTGAAATCAGTTTTTTCATTTTTTACTCCTTTCCTTTTTCCCTCTCCCCCTTTTATCCCCCTCTCCACACCTGTGGAGAGGGGTTCATCCTGCCCTTCGGTCCTGCACTTCGTCCCGAGACTCAGTGTCGAGGGACGACCTCAGGGTCGAAGGAAAGGGATTCACCCTGAAAGGGAGATAGGGGGTGAGGTTATCAAATCCAGAGGTTTTCCCATTGCCCTGAGGTTGGTTTTTCCTCAGGGCGGGCGGCATGCAAATTCTTTCTCGTGGTGAGCTTGCCGAACCATTGACATAAATGTCCTCTTTGAATGAGAGTTGATTCATTCTAAATGATGATTAGTAGTATGTACGATTGTATTAAACTATAATAATTCTCGTGTCAAGGAAAAAGCGAGGAGATTTCCGTTCGTTACGTCGTGGTTCCTTATCCTGAGCTGAGGTCGAGTATGAGGATTCGCCCCGGATAAGCTCGGTTCTTGCCGGAATGAAGGAATGCAGTTTTATGTGAGGAGAAGCTCCAGTAACTAATTTAAATTAGGTGCTGGTTCTAAATTCATTTTGGATAATATTTTCTATGTGTGGAACTCCACCACATGTCCATCTTTTAACACAAAATCTTTTTGCACCATCTGTCCATCATATACTCTAGTCCCCCATTTGCTATCATATTTCTAACGATTCATTCAGTCACACCAAGCACCCAAATCGGTAGGGTTATTCCCATCTTTGCATGAGGAAGTTCTCGAATGACCCGCTCATAGTAAACAACATTTTCATCAATCTTATTTGCTGTATCATGCATCGCCACCACCAGAATCCCTACTTCAATATCATCAGCCGCATAGGAGAGCAAGAACTTGAAGACATCCGTGTACCACCTAGCCATATTGCCAAATTGAACTTCAACTTGTATTTTCCCTATCTTGAAGTCTGCCTCTAATTTTGACTCACTTTTAGAAATTATTTTGGGTTTGCTGATCCAGCCTCTTTCTTGGAATACTATTTCAAGTTCTTTGTTTATGGCAATGTCATCAATTGTCAAGTCGGGGAAGATTCTTCCCATTTTTTGTCATAATATATTCTCTCAGATTCATTGAATTGACTATTAGTTACCCAAAGCTTCTATTGATTTATCGAAGATTGACTTTTAAAGTCCGGGACGTCTATATATTTATTACCTAATGTTTAACAAGTCTTTGATGCCAACTATAGACATTCGCATAATTCAAAAATGAACAAATTTCTGAGAGTCCACTTCTTATAAAAGTGGGGCGGTTGATCTGCTTAGCGAAAACGGATCTTCGATCCTCGTTTGATACTATTGTGAATCTTTCGACAGGCACTGATGTGAGATAAATGTCATTGAATCGAAGAAGACCTGAGTAAACGGGGGTAGAATGCTCGACTTCATATAAAGCTTTAATTCGATTTGAACCCCTGTCAATCCAGATCACATCAATTTCGCTCAAATATCGCTGAGCACTTT
>LJVD01000059.1 GCA_001304225.1 candidate division Zixibacteria bacterium SM1_73 | reverse complement strand
GATTTGGTGAGGACTTTGGATCATGACACAGATGAGGGGGATCTGGATGCCACCTATCATTATTGGGACTTAATCTCCCGCAACACTCAGGCGGCGGTATCTGGGATATATCTTTTCACTGTAGAGGAGAAAAATACTGGTGATACCCAGGTGGGAAAATTCGTAATCGTAAAATGAATAACCTTAAGCGTTGGAGTTTTTGTGTTTTTCTGTTTTTTGGCTTCAAGTGCTGCCCCCCGAGATTTGTTGCGCGATGAAGAGCAGATTGAGAATGCAAAGAGTCACAAACTATCGTCAGATCTTCCCGTTGTTCAGCAGAGAGTCCACAGGGTAGGATTTCTGCAACTGTGTGTGACCAACTGGGGCGTTTTTGGAAGCCAGATGAGGGATCGCACTATGATGGACTCGGAGGGAGGGTGCTTCACGCCCCACCCCTATGAAGAGGTCGAAGCTCCCTCGGCTGAATATCCTGCAGGATCGAAGCTGGAATATCTGTTTCAGGGAGGATTATGGATCGGGGCTAAGGTAGATGATAAAGAGTATGTCTCTTTAGCCTGTGATGGGTGGTTTGGAATTTATGAGCTGTGGCCGGATGCTGCACCCCAGGGTAATATCATAGAAAGAACCACAAGACGCAGTTCTTTCTGTTATTCACCCGAGGCGGTATCGGAGCAAGACATCATTGCGGTCTATACTGACACTTCGGCTGACATCCCCCTTTCCTACCAGGATCGGGATCCTTGGGACAACCGAAGACATCTTCCGTTATACGTCCAGGTTACTCAGAGAAGTTACTCCTGGAGCTATGAATATGCCGAGGATTTTGTGTTAATAGATTTTACCATAAAAAATATGTGGATAAAAGAAGATGAAGATCGACCTCCAGAACCACCGAAGATCCACGATAAGGTGGGAATAATAGAAGATATGTATATGGGTCTTTACATCGATGCCGATTGTCAGCACCTCGATGAGGAGCCTTATGCTGAGTATGGTCCCCAAGATGACATATGTGGGTTCAGAAAGCTGGTCAGCTCGCCCGAGCCCGAGAGAAGTTGTTACGATACGGTTAACATAGCCTGGATTGCGGATAACGATGGACATGGGGAGAAGGACGGAGGAGAAACAGCCAGAATCTTCACAAGTAAGAGCCCCATCGCGGTGACCGGGACCAGGGTGGTGAGATCTCCCAGGCCGGGACTTAAACATTCGTTCAATTGGTGGATTTCCAATCAGGGTGGGGCTCCTTTTGATTGGGCTCCCTGGAAGGCGAAGAGCCAGCAGAGGTGGCTGGAGATGAACCCTTACGGATCCGGCAACAATTTTCCGGATAACGTGTTGGGCACCCCGGGAGGGGACGTCTCCAAATATTTCACCATGTCCAATCAGGAATTTGATTATGACCAGATATATTCCTGCGTCTGGCCTACAAAATATCCGGAGGAGGGCTGGCTGCCTGTGAATATGTCGATCTGTGATGACTTAGCGGATGGGTATGATACTCGTTATCTTTTATCTTTTGGTCCCTTTGACGAAATCGGTCCAGGGGAATCG
Organism: candidate division Zixibacteria bacterium SM1_73; assembly: GCA_001304225.1. GTDB lineage: Bacteria > Zixibacteria > MSB-5A5 > MSB-5A5 > SM1-73 > SM1-73. Next base: position 11,272 of record LJVD01000059.1, on the reverse strand, counting down.
CTTATGATCACCATCGGTTATATTGCCGGCGACGATTTCCACGTGGATCCTCAGAATCTGAAGAAGAACCGGAATAATCCGGATAAGTTTTATGCCAATTTAGATTTTACAGATCTTGAGACCAATGCCACCTGGGCGGCTAAGGTATATGACAATCCGGAGCCAGATTTTCCTTGCGGGGATGGGATTCCCGATTTCAAAGGACCACCTCCCTCACCCTCTCCTCTGTTAAGTTTCTATACCGAGAGGGGTAAGGTGAAGATAACCTGGAACGGGAAGGAAACGGAGAGATTTCGTGATCCCTTTAACGGGCGTGTAGACTTTGAAGGATACAGAATTTACATGAGTCGGACCGGACTTGTAGATGATTACGCACTCTTAGGCGCATATGATAAGATTGATTACAAGGTATATTGGCTTAATAAAGCCAAATGGCCTCAGGAATGGGTTTGGGTTGCGGCTTCAGTCACCTGGGATTCCCTTCAGTCTTGGTTCGGGGGAAAGGGAACAGAACCGCTGGGAGAAACTCCTCTGGTTTGGAATAAGTCTCATCCTTTTGTGATCGATCCTTCGGCGATCGTTCCCTGGGAGGAGGCCTTTTTCATTTATCTTTCTGATTCTTTAGATGAAGAGGGCATTGCGGTGCCATACGATTCCATCATGCTGAAGCGTCTTGACTCTTTATACTTTGAACCTCATGATTGGAATGCGGGATTTGATGAGATCATAGCCGATCCGGAGTATCGGAAGATGGTGGATTCGGAGTTGCCACCCGACACGGCAGATCGTTATTGGGATTATGAATATGAGATTGAGATATTTTCGGGAGAGCCTTCATATTTTGCGGTGACAGCTTACGATGTGGGAAGTCCTAAGAGCGGGCTTTCCTCTCTGGAGGGTTCCAAGCTGGCGAATGCCTCCCTGGTTTATCCTTATGACGAGCCGGAGGCGGTGAGAAAAAAAGGTTCTCCGGTGGTAGTTTATCCCAATCCCTACCGGATAGATGGCGATTATTACCCAGAGTATGAGAAGGGTAATTGGAGTTTCGACAAAAGGCTGAGGTTTGTTAATCTTCCTACTCAGTGCATCATTAAGATATACACCTTGGATGGAGATCTGGTGAGGGTTTTGAATCACGACAGGGCAGAGGATGATTTGGATGCCACCTATCATTACTGGGATTTGGTCTCCCGCAACACTCAGGCGGTGGTATCGGGGGTATATCTTTTCACCGTGGAGGATAGGAATACTGGAGAGACCCGAGTAGGAAAATTCGTGATTATAAAATGATGATCCCCTGAGAGCAGATATACAAGTTTCTGAGACGCTGGATCATTCATTAAGGATAAATCTCTCCCTGCACACCAAGGTCTCTGTCTTGTATGGATTTTTCTGGAGCGGGGTATGGGTACCCCGCTCCAGTAATTTGCTATCAGAATCAAATCTTTCTGCGAGTAGACCCCACGTCTTACGGACATTCACGAAGGCTAAGATTTTAGTGGGATACTTTTTTCCTTGCAGATTATCCCCTGCTTTTCCAGCTCCTTCAGAGTCGGCTCATAGATCGAGGGGTTGACGGGGATATGAACCCCGGTGGCTTTTATTCTTTCCTGCAGAATCAAGGAAGCCCCGATGGCCGCAGGCAACCCCACAGTCCTCGACATAGATGAATCTCCGCGTGGAATGCCAAAATCGATCAAGGTGGAGGTGATCTTTTCCTTCTTTTTCGGATATTCCGCGACGAATTCATGGTGCAAAACGATCATGTCCCTTTCCCCCTCTTCATATTGAAGCTTTTCCAAAAGTCTGTTTGCTAATATGTCCAGGGGAGAGCTCTTTTCATAAGGCAATGGTTCGTCACTTAAAAGACCAAGCCACTCGACTCTTTTGACAGGCTCTGAATTCTCATCTATCTTCAGATAGGTTGCCAAATCCTTCTTAAGCTCAGTAGTTTTCTTTTTTCTGATCAGTTTTCTTAAGAAATCAGCATAGGAGAGTCCTTTTACATCTTGTTCCCTCTCGTCTAAAAATCCCAACTCCACTACCTTCTTCATGGTTTGACACCAACCCGGATATCGGAGAGTCCCTCGATACATGGAATCCGCGCCTGAAATTCCATACAGCTTGATATAGGGAACGGAGTCTCGATTAGGATAGGCCTCTAACTTGGGCAAACCCTCAATGTTCATCTCCCAAAAATGTGCAAAAAGATCCTCAGAGGGCACGTTCACTTCCTTCTTATCTTTAAGATAGCGTCCTGCATTCTTACCGGCCATGACCACTCCTCTGGGACTCCAGGAAAACTTGTATCCCCAGGGATTGGTGTTAGCCTCAGGAGCTGGAAGTCCTCCACAAAAGGAATAAAAACTTGCTATCCTTCCACCTTTGCCCTGAACCTCATGGATAATCTTCATGGCAGACATATGATCTATCCCTGGATCGAGTCCTATTTCATTTAAAATCAGAATGCCTGCATCTTTTGCCCTCTGGTCCAGCTTTCTCATCTTCTCGCTGACATAAGATGTGGTCACCATATGTTTTTTCGACTCAATGCATAGATTGGCAACTGTAACGTGATGAGTATATGGGACCATGCTGATGACCAGATCGGCACGAGAGATGAGATCTTTCAACGCCGCAGTATTGTCCACCAGAAGTGGTTGAGCCTCGCCCCGAGGATGATCTCCGATCAATTTCTCAGCTTTGCTTACGGTGCGGCTGGCGACTTTCACGTGAAAATCAGGCTGGTCAAGAAGATAACGAACTAAAGGCTTTGCTACCAGCCCTGCCCCCAAGATTAAAACGTTTTTCATCTTTGCGTTTCTCCTTTCATTTGGACGTAGAGTCAAACTGCAAATTATTGCGTTGCAATTTAGACCAAGAATTATCTTTTATGGTTACGTTAGTTTTTAATTTTGTTCTTTTCGTTTTTATAGTGAACGAATTTAACAAATTCAAATACTAACCCTCCCCCTCAACTCCTCCCATCCCGCCCGAGGCGGATCCGCCTTTGGCGGACAAGGGAGGGGAAATTTACGAAGTCCCCTCTCCCCTTGGGGGAGAGGGCAGGGTGAGGGGGCATGCAAACTCATCTTTTGGTTTTGCATTAGTTTTCCGAAAGCTCAAAGGTAATTCCGGATATAACGGTAATTCGGGGTAAGTTCTCCGTGATAAGCAATGACTGCATTTTTAATGGGTGGTGGCAGAATACATCGATCGAAATCAACCCAGTAATCTGCCTTCGCTATCTCCGGAACAAATGGTTTTAGCACCTGGCCAAAATAGACGGATGCTTCTTTGGAAATTTCGCAAGGCAAATTGTCCACCGCCAATACCACCGGTCCGGTTCCCTCATAACCATCGATCGCTTTATTTTCGAACGGATCATAAACATAAACAGGATTATCCGGTTGGGTCCATTTAAGATTACATTCCACTGATCCTTCAATGTCACAGCTGATATCTCCGATTACGCGCAGTTTAGGTCTTCCTTCTTTTGAAAATAATTCCTTCAAATACTTCTTTGTAACCAATCTGGGGTATCGCTTGTCCCAATAGATACAATTTACCAGCATGGTAAGATGCGGAATGTAGGTCTCAAATTTGGAGCGATACCTCTCCGGATGGTCATAATAGTCCAGAAGCTCAAAATGATCCTCAAAAGAGATCGGTTCGACCATATGCTCTTCTTTGAACACCACCTTATAGATATGATTTTTCGAATAATTCGAACTTCTGACAAGGCTGAAAATTTCATCAGGTTCGATTTCTCTGATGGGCAAAATATCTAAAATCTCCTGAACTCCCTGAGAGACGTTTCCGTATCCGGCAATGCCGCAAATTAAAGGGGTCAAAGATTCATGCAAACCATCGGTTTTGATTTTCTTGCCCACCTCTGATATTTCCTCCTTAGCCTTTGCCAGACTTTCGTATTTGTAAGCATTTTTAATCTGCTTAAATGGATTAGGTGTTTTTTCCCAGGAAAGCCTTTGACCCAATGCCCAGAGGGTATCGATCATTCCAGCCAATCCAGCGTGCTTTCCGAAAAAGATCAACCTTCTTCCTTTCTCATCTGTAACCTTTTCGTAATCTATCAGCTGACACCTCAATTCCAGCATTCTTTTTAACATGGGCATATTATATGCTTGACCCTTGATAACATGGGAAAAAAAGACATAGGTCTTATTGGGCGAAAAAAAGTCCGAAGGCATCTCCTTGACTCCGAAGACCACAGGACACTGGGAAAGGTCTTCCTGAATCTTGGCACCAACATTGAGGTATTCTTCATCTGAGAAGATGCGGATCAAAGAAGGTTGAAGCCACACCTCTATGGAGTGATTTTCCCTGAGTTCCTTCACATGTTCAGGAGTCAAAGGAACCCTGCGCTCCCATTTGTTTTTATCCTCCCGCCTAATTCCAATTACATATTTCATAGAACCTCCGCCAAAGCAGTAAAAACCTCAGGAAATCTTGACCATACGGCTCCAACCCCCCATAATTATGCGCTATATCTAATAAGAATAAAGCTTTTTGTCAAGCAGATTCGAAGAAAGGTAGAATCATTGTGCCAAAACGAGGATACTGGATTTGTTCTCAGCGGATTGTCCTATGGATCCTTCGGATTATCATCCGCGAATTACTTAGAATTTTGTCAGGATGACGGAGACCTGTCTGGGATAACATCCTCGACAAACAATGGTTTAATCACTTTTTTAGAAATCTGTTAAAATTCGATTGACAAACCATATAATCATGTGCAGTATGTAACAAAAAAAGATTTGGTTGTTAAGCGGGTTCAATAAATTCAACTACACAATATACTAAATAACAAGGAGATAACCATGCTGAATCTCAACCTAAGACAGATTTTAAGAAAGCTCACACTATTTCTCTTTCTCTTTGTTTTCCTTCACTTTTCCCTTTGGGGACAAGATGAATTTCTTCCCACAATTGAGGATACCTTGAGTCCTGTGGATTGGCTTTATGCTGGTCCTTTTTCCGTGGGTGCCCGTGAGGGGATTGTGGGGGTCATTAAAAATATGGAGAATTTCCGACCTCAGGAAGGACAGAAGCACCCCAGCATATTATCCCAGGGAGGCTGGGTAGAGTGGAAAAAAGTGAGGATCGACTCTTTGGGCTGGGTAAGCTTGGAGTATGAAAACGTGTGGTGGGATACTTTGATGGATATATACGGCGTGGCAGGCATTCTTGACGCCGGATATGCCTACACCGAATTTGTAAACAAAGACAGAAGAAGAGCGTTGGTAATTGCTGAAAAGGTTGGATCATTTTATTTGAACGGTAAACGTTATCGAGGCGATCCCTACGGTCATGATTTTGTGAGAACTCCAGTGATTTTAGAAGAAGGAACAAATCGGGTTTTAGTAAGCCTTAGCGGTTATGGAGATCACCGCTTTAAATTCAACCTTGTTCCTGCACCCGCACCGGTGATGCTAATCAGAAAAGATGCTACTTTGCCCGACATAATTGAAGACGAAAAGGATTGGCTGTGGGCGGGAATTGCCATCCTGAATACTACCGAAAAAAGGCTAAAAGATGTCCAGCTTTCCATCGGTGACGGAGAATTGTTTAATGAAAATGAGATCACTGTTTCTGATATTATGCCTTTTTGTATTAAGAAAGTCCCGGTCGAAATAGAAATAAGTAAACCGATTGTTGGATTGGATACGATTTCCATTCCAGTCAAAGTGTCATATCAGGATCACTTTTTTGAAGATCGTCTAAGCCTTAGAATAAGAAAAAGTGAGGGATCATTTAAAATTACGTTTATCTCCCAAATAGACAATTCCTGCCAGTATTATGCGGTTCTCCCACCCAGAGATTATGATCCTCAGAAGAAATATGCCCTAATATTTACACTGCATGGGGCTGGAGTGGAAGCCTCAGGACAGGTGGACGCTTACAAGCAAAAAGACTGGGCTTTTGTGGTTGCTCCCACTAACAGAAGGAGATTTGGATTTGACTGGCAGGATTTGGGTCGACTGGATGCTCTGGAAGTCCTTGATCTGGTGAAGAAGGAATTTCCGATTGATACCAACAGAGTTTATCTTACCGGTCATTCCATGGGAGGGCACGGAGTTTGGCATCTAGCTTTGGCCCATCCCGATTTGTTCGCCGCCGCTGCGCCCGAGGCGGGCTGGAGTTGCTTTCAGCTTTACATTCCCTGGTTTTTGCAAAAAAGCTATCTGTTTGCTGAACCTCAACAGATTGCGATAAGAGATATGAGTTTAAGAGAAGACTTCACCCCAAATTTCATTGAGAATGCGCTTAACCTTCCGATTTTCATCTATCAGGGTGGCTCAGATGACAATGTTCCGCCGGTACATGCTCGTCTTTTTGCAGGGCTTTTAGAAAACTTAGGCTACGAGTATCAATATAAGGAGTTGCCGGGCAAAGGACACTGGTTTGAAGTTGATACCGTAAATCATATCGTCTGTGTAGATGATCCAGAACTTATGGAATTCTTAAAAGCTAAAACCAGAAACCCTTATCCCAAACATATCATTTTCAAAACCACCAATATCGGACAAAATAATAAAAACTATTGGGTGGAAATAGACAAGCAGGAAAACCCATTTTTTGAGTCTCAAATTGAGACGGAAATAAAGGACAGCCGAATAGAGATAAACACAAAAAACATAAGTCAGTTCACTATATACTTATCTGACCAGCTTCTACCTTATGGGAAAATCTTCATTTCGATAAATGGGAAGGAAATACCTTATGTTTTTAAAAGTAGCAGAAAATTGACGTTTTCGAAAATAGGAAATAAATTTCAAATGCGAGAACTTGAACATCGGGGACTGAAAAAAACATCCCAATTTTATGGTCCCATAAAGCAGGCTTATTTTTCACCCTTTATTTTAGTCTACGGGACCAGAGGTGACTCCGCCACAACTGAACTTTTACTTCATCAGGCAAGGCTTGAGGCCGCCCGATGGTGGAAAAGGGCAAACGGCTTCGCCGAAATCATTCCTGATACAGAGGTAACAAAAGAAATAATGGATGAATATAATCTGATCCTTTTCGGCGGACCGGATGAGAATTTCATCACTCACAAGATAAATAATAGACTCCCTATAAGAGTCAAGGATGGAGAAATCCTTTTCGGCAGGAAGAGAATTAAGCAAAAGCAAATGGGTATGGAGTTCATATATCCAAATCCATTGAATCCTGAGAGGTTCGTTTTTGTTCACGAAGGAAATGATTGGGAAGGGCTAAAACTTTCAGATTTTTACACAGCCATTTATTCCGGTGCCGGACTGCCCGATTTTATTATTTTTGATGATCGAGTAAAACAAAAGGGATGGGCTGGCGTTATCTGCGCCGGATTTTTCGACTCCGACTGGCAGATCGATGAAAAATTACTTTACCTCAAGGAATAATAAAGAAAAGCTTGTAGGTCAAGCATGGCATAGCCTGCTTGACAAATCCTCTACATTTTAGATGCCACAAAATATGGAGCAGCACAGCTTGCTGTGCGTCTATTGAGGCGAGACAAGTCTCGCTACTCCCACTTTATCTCTCCTTTGCTCTCGTTGGTGTTCTCCTCTAACAGATAACATCCTCGACGAGCAGTGACTGCCAACGAGACGACAAATCTGGAGTGTCCCGCTTCAGCAGGACTTTTGATCTCTAAGAGTATAAAAGCTTTTTCGGTTCACCTAAGGGTGGACACTCCAGTTTCTTGTGTAACTTTATTTATACTTATTTATCAACCTGTGCAGTTCCACCCGGTGCATACGGGCTTCTTCGGCGGCTTTGGAGATGTTCTTGTTGTTCTTACCTAAGATGTTATTTAAAAAGGCTTTTTCCACTTCCTCAATGGCTTTTTTTCTCAAAGCTTTCATCTCCCCATAATTTTCTGGTATCCTGGTTTTGTAGTCGAAATCCGATTCTTCGAAGATGGTTTTAGGGAGATCCTCTTTAATGATCCATTCGTTTTGAGCTAAAATAGCTGCCCGTTCGATTATATTTTCTAACTCCCTTATGTTTCCTGGAAAATTATAATGCGCCAGGATATTCAGAACCTCAGGGTCAATCCCCTTAATCTTCTTTCCATTTTTCTTTCCGAACCGGAGGGCAAACGATTCAGCCAAAGGAGCGATGTCCAGTCTTCTTTCCCTCAAAGGCGGGAGCTTTATATCAATCACATTTATTCTGTAGAACAGATCCTCTCTGAATTCGTTTTCCTTCACCACGGACAAAAGATCTTTATTGGTGGCGGCGATGATCCTTATGTCTGCTCTTTTGAGTTTGTTGGAACCCAAAGGTTCAAATTCGTGTGATTGAAGAAATCTTAAGATCTTCACCTGCAGAAGGGGACTCATCTCTCCGATTTCGTCCAAGAAGATGGTGCCTCCATTGGCTACTTCAAATTTTCCTAATTTCCTTTGGTGTGCCCCAGTGAATGCACCCTTCTCATATCCGAAAAGCTCACTTTCCAACAAAGTCTCAGGGATGGCAGAGCAGTTGATGGGAACAAAAGGCTTTTTTGAGCGACTGCTGTTGAAGTGAATCGCCCTTGCCAAAAGCTCTTTTCCGGTGCCGGACTCGCCTTCGATCAGAACGGTGGCATCGGTATCGGCCACATCTGCTACCGTCTTCAAAACCTCCACCATCTGCGGGCTGTTTCCCAAAATCTCATCGAATTTGAATCTTCCCCGAAGATCCTGCAAAAGTTTCTCCTGAGATTCCTTCAACTCCATGAAAAGGAAATTGTTTTCCAAAGCAACGGATACTCTCTCTGCCAAGGAGCTCAAAAGCTCGGCGTCGCCTTGGGTGAAAAATGAATCTGGCCTTTTATCATCAAGATAGATCACACCTAAGATTTTTTCGTTTGACTTCAAGGGGACACAAAGGATGGAAACCATCTCTCGATTTTGTTCTTCCTTCTCTTCATCCACATCCGAGGTTAAAAGTTGATTGGCGCAGATGGGGTTGCCCGTTTCCAATGCAACCTCCACCATCTTTTCGTTTAGGTTCTCCTTTTCTTCCTCCAGGATTTTTTTCTCACCATCTTTGGCAATAGTCAATTTTACGTTTTTGCTTTCGTCAAATATCTTCAGAAATCCTCGTTCCGAGGAGGTGATCTCAATCGCTGAATCTATTACCTCTTCCAAGAGGACGTTAATGTCTCTTTCTGAAGAAATCAGGTTGGAAAGCTCGTAAAGCGTTTTGAATGTTCTCCGCTCGTCTTCCAAGTCTTTGGCTTCGGACTTGAATCTTTGATACTCGTTTAAAAGCTTGGAGAGATTTTCAGAAAAGGAATTTTCCAAAGTTGTAGCTTTCTTTTCTGCATTGTCCAAAAATGAGATTGCCTTTTCCACAGAATCTGCGAGCTTTGGTGCAGAGGGAGACGAATTTAATCCAATCAGATTTTCCCGGAGACTGCCGACCTCCCGGTAGATCGATTTAAGATTCCTCGACCCACTTAGCCTCAAGGTCTGCACGCTCTCTTCAACTTTATCCAAGATTGGTTTTGATTTTTTCTTTTTCACATCTGTAAAATTAATTTTAATAGACAACTTGTCAATGATAAATTTTTCAAAAAGACATTTTTGTCAAACTTTTTCTTTCCCAATTAAAGATTTAATTTCACATTTACTGCCTCGCTTCTTTTCCCATCCTCGTTCCTGGAAAACAGTAGAAGTAGGATAAAACCATTACTCAATGGAACACAGGTCCAACGGCAAAGCAAAATTTTCTATTTTAAATGGGGGAACTAAAAGTAAAGAAGTTTTTTTGAGAATTACAGAGGCCCAGCAATCTTCTCCCACGAAATCTTTTTAATCATCTGAGCTTTGGTACGGAAAATGCTCCTGGATGGTTCGGTAGGCTGAACAATGGTCCGGCATTGGTCATTTATCACTCATATCGTATCGCCTCTACCGGCGTAAGCTGCGATGCTCTCTTGGCCGGATAGATGGTAGCTAAAAAAGTTAGGGCTATGGCGGCTGTGGCTACGATGGCGAAATCCAGAACACGCATATCTACCGGAAGAGAGCTGATAAAATATATCTCTGCGGGAAGGGAAATCAGGTTGAAAGTTCTCTGAATCCAGCACAAGAGATAACCCAAACCGCTTCCCAAGAGAGTACCTATTATTCCCACCACCAATCCCTCGAACATAAAGATCTTCATGATGCTGGTATTGGTGGCGCCCATCGATTTCAATATACCAATCTCCTTTCTTTTTTCGATCACCACCATGATCAAAGTGCTGATGATATTGAAGGCAGCTACCGCCACAATCAAGCTCAAGACGATAAACATGGCATATTTCTCCAAAGCCATCCAGGAGAAAAGATTTTTGTGCATGTGCATCCAATCCATGGCATAGTAATGATAACCCAATTTCAATTCCAACTCTTTTGCCACTTTCTCTGCCTTATAAAGATCATCCAATTTGACGTGAAGTCCTGTTACTTTGTCGTCCAAATTGAAAAGCTTCTGTGCCGTGGCAAGAGAGATGTAAGCTAAGGAAGCATCATACTCATACATACCGGTTTCGAATATTCCTTTTACTTTAAGCTTCGAGGCTTTGGGCGCACTCCAACCAGTGGTCAAGGAGCCTTCCTTCAAACTGAACAAGACCACTTTTTCTTCGAGCTCCACCCCCAATCTGTCCGCCAAGGTTGCTCCCAAGAGAATTCCGGGAAACTCCTCCTCTTCTGCCTCCAAGTCCAGGTTCCCCACCTTCACATTTCTCTCGATATCAGTAACCAACTTTTCCTTTTCCGGATCGATTCCCCGGACCACTATTCCGTCGCTTCCCTCTTTCGAAGCAATAGCTGCCTTATAATATATAAAGGGAGCTACCTCCATCACGTGCTTGTTCTTTTTGATTTCGGGCAAAAGCTCCTGATAATCTTCTATCCCCTCTGCATAGGAAGCGAAAACGCTCACATGGGCGGTGGTGCCGACGATGCGCGACCTGACCTCCTTTTCAAAACCATTCATCATGGATAAAACGAAGTTTAAAGCAGCAACCCCGATCAGCACTCCCCCTACAGAGATTATGGTGATGACGGAGACGAACTTGGTCTTTCTTCGCGATTTCAGATATCTTTTGGCTATGAAGAACTCGTAAGACATGGAAAATTTAAAATGCAAAATGAAAAACTAAAAATTACATTTCAAAATTATGTTTTCCGTGATGTATCGGCATTTCTCAATACCATTGTCCTTTCGCTTCGGGAATTCTTCAGCCTGTGGCGGAATCTTGAGACTATTTCCGAAGCATCAAAAG
>LJVD01000058.1 GCA_001304225.1 candidate division Zixibacteria bacterium SM1_73 | reverse complement strand
GAATACAGGCACTGCTGCCCCATTAGATGCCCAGGCGACTTAGCTTCTGAAATTTATAGAGAAAAGTCCTTCGGATTTGGGAAGCGTGCAAGGTTATAGCCATGATAAGATTTGAAATGTGTGGTTGGGAGGAAGAGGTTAAGAAATGGAACAAGAGAAAACCCAGCACCTGACTTGAGTTAGGTGCTGGGTTTTCGTCCAACATGCATGGAAAGATTCACCCTCAAGGAGGAGAAAGCGAGAATAAGGCAAAAAGTGCAAAAATTCACCTCCCAGGATAGTTCAATCATACCACATCAGTGGACGCAAATCGGATTTGCAAAGTATTGAAATAAATTAACTCAAATGATTAAATTAATTTCTTCAACTTGAGCTCAATATCTTTTTCTTTCCCATCCGAATTAATTGTCAAACTCACCTTTTTGCCATCACCCGCTTTCAACATTTTGCGGATGTCGCGTAAAAGAAGATCTTTTGTGGGCTGCCCATTTATCTTCACCACCAGATCTCCCTCTTTGATTCCAGACTTGGCAGCTGGAGATTCCTCGATCACAAAATCGACCGTGGTTGTGTCATTCTCTTTTGTCAGCCACAAGCCAGCCATATCAAAATTGTCTTCGTAAGCAAAATTGCGATTGGGCTCCAGAATCATCCGTTTGTTGGGATAATCGAAGATTACGGCAAACCTCTTCAGGATGCCACCGCCGATATTTCCATCGATCTTTTCGCTGGCAAATGCGCCCTTTTCTGAGGAAGCTAAGGTGGTAAGAGGGGCAGATATTTTGAAACGGCCGATCTGTATGCTTTTCACTCTGGTGACTTTTCCCTTCACCTTTCCCCCTATACCAATTCCGGAGAATACATCAATCTTTTTGCCTGTCTTTTCCAGCAGATTATGCTTTTGGACAAAAGGAGTATGGAGAGCCAAACTGCTTCTGGCTCCGCAGTCGATCAGGAAATTGCCTTCGAATTTACCATCGACCATCGCTTTGATGTGAGGATGATTGCCCTCGAGCGTAATGGGAAGGCTCTCTCCCTTACCCTTATATTCAAAACCTGACGGCTCATACAAAGTTAGTTTTTGGCTTTCATAATCGATTTTGACCACGAATCTGCTGAAGATATCATATCCAACAATCCCCTCCACCGGCATTCCTTCGTATTTGTTCAAGGGTCGCACCAGAAACACTGTCTATAACCAGATCACCAAGTCGGACATTTGGAAGTGTAAGCAGATTAACCTCCTGGGTCGCCTCACCCACGCCCCGACCTTCGAGCTTGCCAACGGTTTTCAAACCCAGGTCTTTGGCAGCCTCGGTATCCAGAACCGGTCCACCTGCACCGCTATCCAAGATAAAATTGAGCGGCAAAGCCTCACCGATTCTAACCGGGATATGAATGTGATTGCTGTTCAGGACAAAGGGAATTTCAACAAAGTCTTTTCCAGATAGGAACTTATAATCTTTTTCCTGCGGCAAAGGAATTTTGAAGAGATCATCAGATAACTGGGGATTAAATTCGATGTTGGTTAAGGTGGATTTTATGTCATAGGATCCCTCCGAAATCCTTGTAATCAGACAAGTAACTGGTAACCACAACAATGTCATGCTTGCTAACGGTTTTGTCTATTAAATATGTCTCCGGATTGATAAACATTTTCACCGGTTCAGCATCTTCAGGAGTTGCCTGGACCACATAATAGTTTATGCCTTCATCCTCCTCCCGCCCCAGGTATTCCACCTTTCCTTTAACTCTTTCCGGAAACAGGTATCCGTAAACACTGAAGTAGATTTCGCTTCTGGCATTCTCCAATTCCATGCCGGCTAATTCGCGAACCTGTCCATTGGGATCCCGAATCCATCCTTTTTCGCCATCATAAACACTCAAGCTGGTCATGACCTTTAGATCCGTTTCAGATCTAAGCTTGTTGGGGTATTTGAAATAGGACTTATGTTTCCCGGTCAATCCACCGGGAACGATGATGTCAAACTCCGCCACAGAATTCCTCTGCGCTTTAAGCACCTCCTCCCCACCCAGAGCCTCCATATGCTTGCTCAAAATCTCCTCCAGAGTTTGAGCCTTCAACTCTTGCAAGCCGAAAATGAGGACAAGCAAGCTGACACTTAAAACTAAAAATTTTTTGGAAAACATAAAAGACCTCCTCTCTCTTAGGTTTTACAACATTTTACGGAACATCTCTCCTTCTAGTTGTATTAAAAATATTGCACGGCTGCTTCAGGGACGTATTCTCGTCTCCCCTCCGGGGAGAGGACCTATCCTGAGCGAAGTCGAAGGATTAAGGTGAGGGGGCGTACCTCATAGCTGATTAATGAGCATCCGCGGGTCGCATGAATGCGACCGCTACAGACATCAATGCGGACGAGGCGTCCGTGACGAACAAGGCTAAGAGGCGGTGTCGGGTGGGGTTGGTGACCTTACTGGGCTTGGTGACCTTGGTGGACTTTGTTTTTAAAAAATTTTTTCTTCTCCACTAATCATAGCAAATCGATCTGGGAAACTTGTTCTCACGTTCTACCATACGGTTCTCTCTCAATAACCGGTGACCTATCTTGTTCACCACAAAATTAGTGGTAAAAGTGCTTTAGATACCTGTTGGTGTTCTTCGCCAACGGGAGATGAAGGGCTGGCGAAGCCTACCAGCCATGAAATGCCCACCTTGAGCAGGAGAAAGGTGATTCAAAAAGCGGTTGACATGGTTGCACAAATGATTATAATAAATATTGAATATGTGGCAAGATGCATTTAATGCGCGATATGGGTGGGTGTCTTTGGCTGGCGCCAAGGCAGACAAAGGTTCTTGCACGAAGACTATGTAATCAATAGTTGGCCTCCTAACTCTGTGCCTTATGATAATTATGGAATTATGTGAGAAAATAGATAATTTAATATTGTTGCAAAACAATCTAGCACATATCGAAAGCGAGCTTGTCCTTAAAGAACCTTCATATTTTAGAATAGCAAGAGAATCTCATCAATCATTGTATCGGTCAATGGTTGAAGCATTGAAAGGTTCAGCTAATCTCTCCATAACTGGCAGGCCAAACGATAAGAAAAGAAGTGTCAAATATCAAGTGGGAGACAAACCATGGTTGGAAATCCATAGAATAAAAATAGCAAATTGTAATCACGCATGGAAATATTCTGATCCAAGCCCTTGTGACGAGCCTCTTCAGATACATAGACGATTTAAAGTTCCAAAAAGCGAAAACTATTTAATTAGTTTTTATGACTTGTTGGCAAAAATACAGACCGAATGTTTTATGCATCGTTATGTAATGAGTAAGTCTATACAAGTTTCTAATGATGAAATGAAACTATTGGAATGGCTTCATGAAGCGGTTAGAAATGAATTTGAACATTTTATTCCGAAGCTTTATTCAGTATTCATACTCGACCTAATTAAAAGTTCATTGTTTGCATTACAGCTATCTTATCGTCTAATATTTGAATCTGGTAATATTATTATAGATATTCCGAAACACCTATCCGAGACATTTAGAAGAGTTGAAAAATCACTTAATATCAAAGAAAAGGGCTACATTAATTTGTGTGAAAAACATGATAAATCTAACAACATCATGCGGTGGTAGTAGGACAGGAGCCCCCGTGCTCCTGACACTAATCATCGGTCGGGTGCTCGGACGAGCCCCCAGGTGAGAGCGTCCGCTCGTCTGGGCGCGGGTAACCTGAGCTACAAGGCTATTCAAATGGATTGAATTAAAACGAAGGGACAGCAATAATGGCTAAGCTTTATAACAGATTCTGGGTAACCGTGACGATAGTGCTGTCTGTTGTGTTTGCTATATTGTTTTTCCCAATTGTACACCCGAAATATGGGTTCCCGCTATCGCTACTGATTACACTTTTGGGACTGCTTTTCATCTGGGCTAATTATTTTATTCGTGCATATATATTTTCGCGCAATAAACAAGATGAATCTGAAAAGTCAGAGGCCCCGTGCTCCTGACCATTCATTTGTCAGGTGCACAGGGCAACTGACTTACGAGACTTGCCCTTTAGGCACATCCCTGCTGGGGTGCGGGTCCCCCCTTGAAAAGATAGTTGATTAGATAGACTACGTCAGCTGAATTGATAACACAGTCGTTATTGGGATCGCCAGAAGGTAGAGGTATGGGTGGAGGACCCCCTTTGAATAGATAGTTTATTAGAAATACCACATCTGCTGAGTTCACCACGTCATCTCCGTTGGCATCTCCCCAGACATAGGGGACTGGCGCAATGTTTCTAAAAACATAATTGGATTCGCCCCAGTTGCTCACGCCCAAATCAGGCTTATAAGAATAGTGGTAATCGAAAGCGATCTGGGACAGGGGTGCAGATGCCACAGATATCCAGCCACTTGCCAAGTTATAACAATATTCATTTAGGGAAAGAGTATCTCCATCGGCTATCACGTTTTCCAGAGAGTGAGCCGGATAATGATTCAGATAAAAAACCTTTTTCAGTCCATCACCTGGGTGAGTTTCTCCGGTTACGATCAAAACCCCATCTCCATCCACATCTCCCCAGACCATCTCCTCGACCACACTCCTGTAGTTAGTGCTACATTGCCAGACCGGATAGGTGGTCAAAGTTCCCCCAACATTCTCATAGATCATAGAATATCCCCACCATCTGCCTGCAGCCAAATCCTTGTCACCATCATAGTCCACATCACACCAGGAGACGGATGAACCATATCCCCCGTTGCTCGACCGCCAAAACCAGGTGCTGCTTAATGTGCCTCCCAGATTTCTGTATACTTGAAAATAGCCTTCCGGTGCAAGTTGGTGGTTGTTGGCCACAGCCAAATCCAGATAACCATCATTGTCCATATCTCCCCAGTTGAGGGTGTTCCCACTGTAGGAATTGGTGGAAGTCCAGGAGGCAGAGTGTTCAATGGAATCGCCGTAATTGTAGTAAACATAAACCGGACCTATGGCACTGGTGAAGGCTAAATCCAAATCTCCATCATTGTCCACATCTCCCCACTCCACATCGTAACAGGGAATGCTATCCACAGACATCCAGGAGGGAGTCGTCTCTAATGTTCCTCCACTGTTGTAATATATGCGTTGATTTTCATGTTGACTTGTATAGGCTTCTCCACAGGCGACGGCTAAGTCTAAATCACCGTCTCCATCGGCATCTCCAAAGGCACAGGCAAAAGTATGCATGGAGTCGGCGGATTCCCAGGAGGGAGATGTCTCCAAACTGCCTCCCAAGTTCATATACAGCTGAACCGTAGTCCTTTCCCATCCATTGGCGGTGTAGTTTGAAACCGCAAAATCCAAGTAGCCATCGTTGTTGACATCTCCTAAAGCCGAGTGGCCGGAGTATTGACTGTTAGAGGAAGCCCAACCGTGCGTAGTCTGAAGGTTTCCACCGGCATTAAAATAGACATAATTGGGAGCTAAAGCCATGTCATTGCCATTAGAAATGGCGAAATCCAAAAAGCCATTTTTGTCGATGTCACCCCAATTAGCCCCGGTGGAATAGACCCCGCTCTCGGTCGACATCCAATATGGAGCCATTTCCAAGGGTATCTCCGCAAGACTAATTTCGACACTTGCTAAAAAGAGCAGAAGTATAAGCCAGAGTTTCTTCATACGTGCCTCCAGGTTTATAACGTTTATAAGTGAATCAACCATCCCGGCAAGGATGATTTATTACTCTTGGTCTTAAATGAAATTGATCACCGCCTCACTCTTTCTTCAACAAGAGCTAACATGTTGATTTTTTTACTGACAGTTCAAGGACTTGAGATCGGTTTTCCTTCCTGATTAACCATGTAAAACAGCGCCTCCATCTTTAATAATAATATCATTTCCAGATATGTCAAGATATTAAGTGTCCGGGTTTGATAAAAAGCCAACTTGCCCGCGCCTGAGGTTGGGTTTCCCAAAATACTTTTGAGAATCGTCTTTCAGAAATTCTTCAAAAACATCTTGACGCCCCTTGACTTCCTCCTATATTCAAACTTAGCCGTTGTGGTTAACATCCATGATTTGGTTAATTTAAAGCAGAATTTTTGCAGAAATCATGACCAAATGGATTTTGTCCAGTTTCTCAAGTGGAGGAAGGCATGTATTATGAAAACATCTCGGACTTAGTAGGAGATACTCCTTTGGTGAAATTAAATCGCATCACAAAGGGAACAAAAGCTTTGGTTTTGGCTAAATTGGAGTTTCTGAATCCTGGTGGAAGCGTAAAGGATCGCATGGCTTTTTATATGTTGAAAGAGGCGGAGAAGGAGGGGAGGCTAAAGTCGGGTGGAACCATAGTGGAGGCCACATCCGGAAACACAGGAGTGGGAATTGCAATGTATGCGGCCGCCAAGGGATATAAGGCGATCTTTACCATACCCGATAAGATGAGCCAGGAGAAAATCGATCTGCTTAAGGCTTTTGGGGCGGAGGTTGTAGTTACCCCAACCGATGTCCCACCCGATTCTCCGGAAAGCTACTACGAGGTGGCAAGGAGAATTCATTCCGAAACCCCCAACAGTGTTATCCTGGAGCAATATTTTAACCAGAAAAACCCGGAAGCACACTACAAAACTACAGGACCTGAGATCTGGGAGCAGACAGAGGGCAAGGTGGATTATGTAATGATAGGAATAGGCACTGGTGGAACCATGTCGGGAGCGGCTCGCTTCCTTAAAGAGAAAAACTCGGGAATAAAGGCGATCGGGGTTGATCCTGTCGGTTCGGTTTTTTATGACTATTTCAAGACCAAGAAATTGATTGAGCCTCATACCTATCTGGTGGAAGGAATTGGTGAAGACATGGTCGTTCCCACCATGCATTTTGACGTGATGGATGACGTGATTCAAGTCACGGATAAAGATTGTTTTTTGATGGCCAGAAGATTGGCCAAAGAAGAGGGAATTTTTGCAGGAGGTTCAAGCGGAGGAGTAATCTGGGCCACTTTGAAGGTGGCTGAGAATTTGAGTGGGGATAAAATGGTCGTGGCGGTTCTTCCTGACGCAGGATCCAGATACTTGAGCAAGATTTTTAATGATGAGTGGATGAGGGAGAAGGGGTTTCTGTAAAGATGTTTATGAAAAGTGAATGGTGCGGTCGGGCAGGGTGCCCGACCTACGAAGGGCACTCAACAGACACTTACGTAGGCAGGGTTCTCCCGCCTCTGGCGGGATCTGCCTAAGGCATGACCAGCCTTGCAAAGGAGACTCCTCAGAGCTTTTGCAGGCTCAACTATATTATGAACAGAGTGATTTTTCGCCAGACCATTGTGAAGAAACTGTCAGGACACTAGATTCTTGGGCAGTTTTTTTGTTTGACAATCACCCCACCATTCTTTATTTTTGTGAAAGTTTTCTCAAACTCGAAGGAGGTCTTAAGATGAATATCGTGGTTTGTATGAAGCAGGTTCCGGATACCGAGACGAAGATAAAGATAAACCCGGAAGGAAGAGGAATCGTCACCGAGGGGATAAAATATGTGATGAACCCGTATGACGAGTATGCGGTGGAGGAGGCTTTAAAGCTCAAGGAGAAGTTCGGCGGGACGGTCACCATAGTCTGTATGGGTCCATCAAGAGCGACCGAAGCGATACGCACAGCATTAGCTATGGGTGCAGATGATGCCATCCACCTGAATGATCCGGCCTTTGAGGGTTCGGACAGCGTAACCACTGCCAAGATTTTAGCAAAAGCCATAAGGGATTTGAAATACGATCTGATTTTAGCCGGAAAGCAGGCGGTTGATTTTGACTGCAGTCAGGTCTTTGCCTGTCTGGCTGAAATTCTGGACCTGCCCTACGCATCAGTGGTGACAGGATTAGAAGTAGAAGAGGACCAGAAGAGTGCCACTGTAAAAAGAGAAACCGAAGGAGGCATACAGGAGATCATTGAAATCAACCTACCTGCAGTGATTGCCGCTCAGAAAGGTTTGAATGAGCCAAGATACGCATCCTTGCCTGGAATCATGAAGGCAAAGAAAAAACCGATCAAGGAAATGAATTTGGCTGCCTTGGGAATGGACGCAAACGAGGTGGGCGAAGAAGGGTCCAAGCTAAAAACTATGAATTATTCGCTTCCGCCGGAAAGAAAAGCGGGAAAGAAAATCGAAGGGGAACCCAAGGAGATAGTAGCACAGCTGGTTACCTTGCTTCACGTGGAGGCGAAATTGGTTTGATCTTTCTCAGTAGATGTTCTCGAAAACAGATGATATCTTAACCTGTCATTGCGAGGAGCCAAGCGACGAAGCAATCTCATTAATTTTCAGCCTCTTAGAGATTGCTTCGCCCCGATTTCATCGGGGCTCGCAATGACAACCAGAGAAGGACGACCATAAACCTTGCCCGTGCATTCAAAATATCAAGTTTGGTTCTAAAAACGCAGGGACAGGGCTTGCTTTGCACCGAGCGCTCAGCAGGAGGTGTCCCTGTCCGGAAAGTTTCAATTGAAAGGAATAAAAGATGTCTAACGGAGTATGGATCATAGCAGAACAGAGAGAAGGAAAACTAAAGAAGGTTTCATTTGAGCTCTTAACCATCGGCAGAAAGTTGGCTTCAAAAATTGGTGAGCCTTTGGCTGCGATTCTATTGGGTTATGAGGTGGAAAAACTGGCCGAGACGCTTGATGGTTATGGTGCAGATAAAATATTTGTCTGCGATGACGAGGCATTGAAAAACTATTCCAATGAGGGATATACCAAGGTTATCGTTGATTTGGCTAAAGCTCATCAACCATCTATCCTCTTAGGTGGAGCCACTGCTCAGGGAAAAGACCTCTTACCCAGAGTGGCGGCACGAATGCAAACTGGCTTGGCATCTGACTGCGTTGGGCTTGAGATAAACCAGGAGGGTCACCTGGTGGCAAAAAGACCAATGTATGCAGGTAAAGTTTTGGTGGATGCAATCACGCCTGAAGCAAGACCACAAATGGCTGCTTTAAGACCCAATGTTCTGGAGGTTGAAAAAACGGATGAGCCCAAGAAGGCAGAGATCGAAAAGGTCAAAGTCGAGGTTAAGCCTGATGACTTAAGGGCGGTGATAAAAGAGGTGGTAAAGACCGCAGGGGAGAAAGTAGATCTGATCGAAGGCTTGGTAATCGTTTTTGGAGGAAGGGGGATGAAAAGC
The DNA here is from genome assembly GCA_001304225.1 of candidate division Zixibacteria bacterium SM1_73. Classification (GTDB taxonomy): domain Bacteria; phylum Zixibacteria; class MSB-5A5; order MSB-5A5; family SM1-73; genus SM1-73. The sequence goes on along the minus strand of LJVD01000058.1, from coordinate 5,107 downwards.
GGAGAAAACTTCAAGATCTTAGAAGAGCTCGCTTCCGCACTGGGGGAGGGGGTGGCTGTGGGAGCCTCCAGATCAGCAGTGGACTCAGGTTTTGCTCCACATGATATACAGGTGGGACAGACCGGCAAGGTGGTGAATCCAACTCTTTATATCGCCTGCGGTATCTCCGGAGCCATTCAGCATCTTGCCGGAATGCGCACTTCAAAATGCATTGTGGCTATCAACAAAGACCCTGAGGCTCCCATTTTTCAAGTAGCAGATTATGGCATCGTAGCTGATCTGTTTACAGCGGTTCCTCTGCTTACAGAGGAGATTAAGAAGTTAAAGGAGCAGGATTAAGGATTCAAGATTCAAAATTCAAGATTAAAAAGTGGAGATTACTCGCGAGATATTTTGGAATGTGGGATCGGGGGTTCGGATCCCGGTTTATCTATTGGGTCTGATAGTTGTAATAATTCTGATCTATGGATTCATCAAACATGTTCGACTTTGGCGAATCGGCAAAGCTGAGAATAGAATTGATAAACCCTTCAAAAGAATCCTTTCGTTTCTCCTTTTTGGCTTGGGACATAAACGAATTTTGAAAGAACCCTATCCCGGAATCATGCATCTCTTCTTATTCTGGGGATTTTTGGCTCTTTTTATTGGAACAGTTCTTATCTTCTTTCAGGAAGACTTTACCAAACTATTCTTTAACAAAATTTTCATCTTCGGCAATTTCTATCTTATCTTCTCCTTTTTGTTAGACCTTTTTGGTCTATTGGCCATAATCGGTGTGCTTTTGGCTTTATTCAGAAGGTATGTTCTCAGGCCAGAAAGATTGGACAACAAATTTGAGGACGGTCTGGTTTTGGTTTCGCTGCTCCTCATTTTGCTCACCGGATTCACCAACGAAGGTCTTCGAATAGCATCAACTTCCCCGGAGTTCGAAAGATGGTCTTTTTTGGGCTGGCAATTCAACAAGCTGTTTCTGGCAATAGGATCAAGTGAGGGTTCCTTTGAAAGCCTTCATCTGGTTTCCTGGTGGATTCATGTAATCTTGGCTTTTGGATTTATCGGATATATCTCCTATTCCAGACTCCTACATCTAATTTCTTCGCCTTTGAACCAGTTCTTCAGGTCTTTTTCGCCCAAGGGAGAAGTCAAGCCCATTTTGGATCTTGAAAATGCAGAGACTTTTGGAGTGGGCAAGTTTTCGGAGTTCACCTGGAAACAACTTTTCGATACCGATGCATGCACCCGCTGCGGCAGATGTCAGGACAATTGTCCTGCCTATCTGAGCGAAAAGCCCCTTTCCCCTAAGAAGGTTATTCAGGATTTAAAAAGCCATTTGGTGGTGCAAGGGAAGAGTCTTTCTCAGAATAAAGATGCAGAAGACCAAACTCCACCCATACCAGGAAACGTGATCACCGAAGATGAATTGTGGGTTTGCACCACCTGTGGTGCCTGCCAGGAAGTCTGTCCGGTTTTCATCGAGGTAGTGGATAAGGTGGTGGATCTCAGACGATATCTGGTGTTGATGGAAAGCAAATTCGCTCCAGAAGTTAAGCTATTCTTCAAAAATATGGAGACCAACTACAATCCCTGGACCATCGGTTTTGCCACGCGCGGAGATTGGGCTAAAGATTTGAAGGTGAAAATTATAGCCGAGGACAAAAATGTTGATTTCCTGTTTTGGGTAGGGTGCGCTGGCTCATTTGATGAAAGAAACAAAAAGGTGAGCCGAACTTTGGTTAACCTTTTGGAGAAAGCCAGCATAAATTTTGGAATTTTGGGAACCGAGGAGATGTGCTGCGGCGAAACTCTCCGGCGCATGGGAAATGAGTATCTGGCTCAAATCTTGATGCAGCAGAACATTGAACTGTTCAACAAATATGGTGTCAAAAAGATCATCACTTATTGCCCCCACTGCTTTAACACCTTCAAGAATGAATATCCTCAGTTTGGCGGAAATTATGAGGTATTTCATCACACCGAATTTCTCTGGGATTTGATCGAAAAGGGAAAACTTAAATTGACCACAAGCGTGGAGATGAGCGTGGTCTATCACGATTCCTGCTACTTAGGCCGATATAACAATATATATGATGCTCCCAGGAAGCTTTTAGAATCTGTAGAAGATACCAGATTGTCTGAGATGGAACGTAAAAAAGACAGGAGTTTCTGTTGTGGAGCAGGCGGAGGAAGAATGTGGATGGAAGAAACCCTGGGCAAGAGAATAAATCAGATGCGAGTGGTTCAAGCCGTAGAAACAAATGCCTCAGTTCTGGCAACTGCCTGTCCTTATTGTCTCACCATGCTTGAAGATGGGATCAAAGAAAAAGAAATGGAACAAATGATCTCCGCCTTGGATGTGGCCGAACTGTTGGAGAAGGCTTTATAAGAAAAGCTCTAAGGGGCCTCTGGATAAAACTCTAAGCTAAAAGAAGTCAATGAGTTAGCAGTATCAGATCCGCCCCCCTATTTTTCTTGTAAATCCTTAAATTAGAGTTAAACATTTTCAAAAAATTTGAGTAACAGTATACGCCTGAGAATCCTGGGATTGGTTATATGTCTGAAGATTTTTTTGTTCACTATTGCAGATTGGGTGAGTTAGCCCCCCAGAGTATTAGAAATAAAAAGATTGAGCAGATGGGCAAAAAAACCGAGACTGAAAACATTCACAGATGCCAGGAGAGATTTTTCTCTTTTGGCTTTTTTGTCTGCATCGAAAAATGAAGTTTGGCTACAACTTTTCAAATCAATGGTTGAAAGAACCTTTTAATTACAGTGAGGAAAAGGTCTTTCGATTGTTATCCAAAGTAAATCTAGATTGTTTAGAGATACAGTTAGCTGTGGTAGGAATAATAGACAGTAAGGGTGACATAAACAATACACAAAAAGAAAAGATCTTGGGATTAGTTAGAAAGTATAAAATAAGCGTTGATTCAGTCCATGCCCCTTACCCTTATTATGTTCCAAATTATTTGAATTTCAAAAAAGGTCGTCTGCATAGGAGGGCGATCAAATGCTTAAAGAACAGTATTAGGGTAGCGAATGAGTTGGAGGCTAAGGTTGTGGTGATTCATCCCTCACATACGTTGGGTTTCTACAAAAATGATGTCAGATATGAAAGAAGAATTACACAAACCATTGTTGAAAATCTGAGCGTAATCAGAGATTACATCGAGAGGAAAAAATTTGATATAAAAATTGGCATTGAGACAATGGCTCCTAAAAAAGACAGGGTTGTGGTGGGTGATAAGCCGCAGGAGATTGTCAACATAATCCGGACTTTGGACAGCAAAAAGATAGGGGTAACCTGGGATATGTGTCATGCCTATAGGTCCTTGGTTAAATATAAGTTAAAAGAGAAAGATTTTAAAGAGCTGGCAAAATTTACCTGCCATATACATTATTCGTCATTTTCCCCCATATTCTCCAAATGCCATTGCCCCACAGAATATGGCAGAGAGAGACCAATCCATAAGATGGTCTCTTTATTGGAAGACTATAACAGTATTGTAATCAATGAAATCTCACCTATAATGTTGATTTATTTGAATCCCAAAAGAACAATTGCAGATTGGCTAAATTTAATTTTAAAACAGAGTAAAAAGGATTTCAAAAAATGGACGCACTAATTTTAGCAGCAGGGGATGGAACCAGGCTAAGTCCTTTAACCAAGGAGAAGCCAAAGGTGATGATCGAGATTTATGGGGTTCCCATACTCGAAAGATCCTTACATATCCTCAAAAATGTTGGTGTAAAAAGGGCGGTGATTGTGATTGGATATAAAGGCGAAGTAATAAAAGAGCACTTTGGAAGTAAGTGGCATGGAATGGAGATGATTTATAAGGAAACAGACTGGTTCGATGATGGCATATTGAAATCCGCTATTAAAGGAAAGGACGTAGTTAAAGATAGATTTATCTTCTTGTGTGGTGATACCATCCCTGAGGAAAAAAGCCTTAAAATAGCATTGGAAAAAGAGGGACGTGTTGTGATCGCCGTTAGAAATTCACAGGATGATTCTGTAGTCGCACAAGTTTCAGAAAATGGAATAGTGGAAGATATAGGGATGAGAAAGGGTGTTAAGAGATTCAACAGAACCGTAGCAGGGGTTTCCATTAACGATCAGATATTCTTTGAAGCTATAGAAGATTGTGTTGAGAATAATATATTTGACAGACCAGACGCAATAAAATGGATGATTGAGAGGGGCCATAAAATTAATTCTTTTGACATTTCCAATCACACACTTTTGGAGATCGATACTCTCGAAGACTTGAAGAAAGCTGGGGAAATCGTTTTTGAAAACGCATGGAAGCAACGTCTTCCAAATCCCAGCTTCCATATGAAGATCATAAATCTCCCTATATCCCTGAATGTTGTAAAACTACTCGCAAAAACTCGGATCACTCCATTTCAGATAACCGTTTTTTGGCTTTCGCTTGGCATTCTTAGTGGCATTTTGTCTTTTCTCTCCTATTTGAAGATTGGTGCTCTTTTAGCATATTTATCTGCGATCGGTGATGCCGTTGATGGGAAACTGTCAAGATTAAAGTGTCAAAAAACGGTAGGTGGAGCGATATTAGATACTCTTGCTGGAAGAATAACAGATTCCGCTATTTTAATAGGATATGGATTTGGTTTATTCAAGCTAACTGAAAAGGTGGATTATGTCCTCCTTTCCTCTATCGGTGTGGCAAGTATATTTGGGTGGCACTACCTGAGGGAAACCTATCACAATAGGGCAAAAAGCTATCTGAATTTTGATAGGATTATTGAGGGGTCCTTTTTATTTAAACTTCAACACAGAGATCTTATGTATTTTCTTTTCCTGTTAGTAGCTTTAATCGGGTTTTACTCCTTAGCCATTTGGTATGCTACAATAACGTCATTTGTCTTTTTCGTTTATAGCTCTCTAAAAGTATTCAGATATGTTAAAGAATCGGAGATATCCGCTTAGTTTTATACCATAGCAAACGAATTAAGTAGATTGACATAATCACCCCCCTTACCCCCTCATATTGTATAGACCGGAGAGAAGGGTAACAGGTGTTCGGACACATGGGTAACACTATTATATTATACACAAGGATCATTTTTCTTTCAAGTTAATATG
>LJVD01000057.1 GCA_001304225.1 candidate division Zixibacteria bacterium SM1_73 | reverse complement strand
GTTTTTACGGTGATGTTTATTAGAAAAGCTAAAAGAGGAGAGGAGCTCTATGTTCGTCCCTTAGCCGGAATCGAAGCGGTGGACGATGCCATCGGGAGAGCCACCGAGATGGGAAGACCGATCCTCTACATTTTGGGCCTGGGAACTGCTGCCGACATAGCGACCATCGCCTCTTTCACCATATTGGCTCGAATATCCAAGATGACGGCAGAATATCGCACACCCATATTGGTACCATGCAATGACCCCATAGTGATGATGGTGGCGCAGGAGACGGTGAAAGCGGCTTATCTGGATGCAGGCAGACCGGATATGTATAAGGAGGAAAACATATACTACATTACCTCCATGCAGTTTGCCTATGTGGCGGCGGTGAACGGAATTATGGTCAGAGAAAGACCAGCCACCAACTTCTATTTGGGAAAATTCTATGCAGAGTCTTTGATTTTAGCAGAGACCGGATCGCTGGCAGGATCGATCCAAATCTCCGGAACAGATGAGATTGCCCAGATCCCTTTCTTTGTCGCTGCTACAGACTATACCTTGATCGGAGAAGAACTGTACGCCGCCTCAGCGTACCTGGGAAGAGAACCCCTGCTTTTGGGATCGCTTAAGGCTCAGGATTGGGGAAAGGCTCTGATAATGATCAGCCTGATATTAGGTGGATTGGCTGCTTCTTTCTATCTGGATTTTTTCGTAAACCTATTTGCAGTGAAACTGTAATCTTTTGAGGAGAAATAAACATGCGTGGACAGCTTCCCATTCTCATTGTTTTCGTCTCAGGCGTTTTCATGGCTATTCAGTATTTCATCCCGCATGATGCAGGAGTGTTCTTTTATGAATATGGTGGTGTGTTCTTTTATGAATATGGACTGGATTGTATCATCGTCATCGGGGTCTTTGCCATGTTATTAGGCATTTGGAGCCTGTTTCGGGTTCAACTGGACAAGGTGGCAAAAAGATCTCCGGGCTGGGGATACAGCGTGGTAGCCTTGGGTGGGCTCTTTTTCATGATGATCGGCGGCCCTTTGTGGGGAATCGAAGAGGGAACCCCTTTTATGCAAGTCTTCTGGTATATCTATACTCCTATTCAAGCCACCATGTTTTCGCTTCTGGCTTTCTATATCGCCTCTGCTGCATATCGAGCTTTCCGAGCAAGGACCGTTCTGGCTACCATTCTGCTTTTGACCGCAATGGTGATAATGCTCCGTTTGATCCCGTTGGGAGCTATCTCCGGACCAAACCAGAAGTTAGCCACCTGGATTTTGATGGTTCCCAGCATGGCGGCTAATCGGGCTATTTTGATCGGAATAGGATTGGGAATTGTTGCCACCTGCTTGAAGATCATCCTGGGGATAGAGAGAGCGTATATGGGTCACGATTAGTTTTTAGGAGATAAGATTATGGATTTTTATCAGAGGTTGATGAATCTGGACCGGAGATGGGTCTACCTGGTAGTAGGGATAGCGGTGATCATCCCGGTCTTGAATCCCTTCCGGGTTCCCGTGTATGTTACCCCAGAGGTGGAGGTTATCCACGACTTTGTGAAAAACTTAAAGCCGGGAGATATTTTGTTCCTGGCAATAGATTATGATCCTCAAGCCATGGCAGAGGTGCATCCCATGGCAAAAGCTATCATGCGTCAGTGTTTTGCTAAAAATGTCAAGTTGATTATCTCCGCCCTTTCCCAGAATGGACCGGGAATGGCAGAGCAATTGATAAGTGAGGTCGCCAAGGAATTCAACAAAAAAAGCGGGATAGATTATTGCTATTTAGGCTATAAGCCATATCCCGGGATAGTCATCCTGGCTATGGGTCAGAACTTCCGAATCCCCTTCCCTACAGACTATTACGGAGTTCCTTTGGATTCGCTGCCTATGATGCGAGATGTACGAAATTATGATGATGTCAAGGCGGTGATCGATATCTCTGCTACCAATGCCGCCGACTTCTGGATCATCAATGCCAACGGGCGATACGATGTTAAATTAGCTCTTGGAGTCACCGGGGTGATGACCGCCAATTACTATCCTTACCTCCAGTCCGGGCAGATATTTGGTTTGATGGGAGGACTTAAGGGAGCCTCGGAATACGAAGCTTTGTCCAAGCAGGGAGACCGAGCCATAAAGATGATGAGCATCCAGACCACCGCTCACATCGTGATCGTCCTGTTCATCGTGGCAGGTAACATCGGCTACTTCATGTCCAGAAAAAAGAAAAAACAATAGAGAATGGGTCACCATTAGTCTTTAGGAGGCAAAATCATGGATTTCTATAATAGATTGATGAATCTGGACAGAAGATGGGTCTACCTGGTGGTGGGAATAGCGGTGATCATCCCGGTTTTGAATCCCTTTCGCGTCCCGGTATTTGTCACTCAGGAGGTGAGGTCTATCTACGATTTTGTGGAGAGCTTAGAGCCTGGTGATATTATGTTTCTGGCCATAGATTATGATCCTCAAGCCATGGCCGAGGTGCATCCCATGGCTCGTGCCATCATGCGTCAGTGTTTTGCCAAAGATGTCAAATTGATCATCTCCGCTCTTTCCCAAAATGGACCGGGAATGGCAGAACAACTGATAAGTGAGGTGGCCAGAGAATTTGGCAAAAAAAGCGGGATAGATTACTGTTATCTGGGCTATAAACCGTATTTTGGCCTGGTCATTCTGGCTATGGGACAGAACTTCAGAATCCCCTTTCCCGAAGACTACTATGGAGTGCCTTTGGATTCACTCCCCATGATGCGGGATGTCAGAAATTATGATGACGTTAAAGGAGTTGTCGATATATCCTCCGGCAATATCACGGATGCCTGGATAATCTACGGTAATGGACGTTACGATGTCAAATTAGCCATCGGGGTCACCGGGGTGATGACCGCTAATTATTATCCCTATCTGGCGTCCGGACAAATCTTCGGTTTGATGGGAGGACTTAAGGGAGCCTCGGAATACGAAGCTTTATCCAAACAGGGAGACCGAGCCATAAAGATGATGAGCATCCAGACCACCGCTCACATCGTGATCGTCCTGTTCATCGTGGCAGGAAACATCGGTTACTTCATGTCCAGAAAAAAGAATAAAAAGTAAGGAGAATGGAAAATGGATCTGGGAACCATAATCTGGAACACGATCGCTCTTTTCTTGACTGTGTGCATATTCTCTTTCCTCTATAAGGACAACCCTTTTTACAAGTTTGCCGAACATCTGGTGGTAGGGGTTTCAGCGGGATATTTTGCCATAATCCTTTTCTACAACGGCTTTGTTCCCAAGGTATGGATTCCGGTCACCACAAGGGGAGAGTGGTGGTATCTTTTGCCTGCCATTCTGGGGGTCATGACCTGGACCCGTTTTTCTAAGAAGTGGGCTTGGATCTCTCGCTTCTCTATCGCTTTTTATATGGGAATTGCGGTGGGAGTGGCCTTACCCCTGGAGATGCAACAGCGCGTCGTCAAACAACTACACGCCACCATGCTGCCCGTGCACTTCATGGACATTCAAGGGTTCTGGAACCTTCTAATTATCCTGGGAGTGCTCTGTGGCTTGGTCTATTTCTTTTTCTCCGTTGAACATAAAGGAGCGGTGGGAGGAGCTGCCAGACTGGGAATCTGGATCCTTATGATTGGATTCGGCGCCGGATTTGGATTGACCGTGATGGGAAGAATCTCCCTTCTGGCAGATAGAATTCAGTTCATGCGCGAATGGTATCTCATGGTAACTCAAGCCCTATGGGGAGCTTGAGGAGATCACCTTTGTCCGAGAAAGCGTTAACCGAGAAATCTTTTTCCAGAGGGAGCTCTCTTCAAAAAGATTTATCCTTCCTTAATCTGACTCCCATCCAGCCTGTGTATTCTAAAAGAACATGAAAGTCATTTCTTTTATCAGAGTCTTATTCTTCTTCCTTTATTTTCTTCTAATTGCCTCTCCCCTATCATTTGCTCAGGAGGATTTATCGCAGTCCTGGTTCAATCCCCATAGAGTAAACATGTTGATCTTTCTAATTTTCTTTTTTGCCATCATAATTTACTTTATCGACCGAGCCAAAAAAGGAAAGAGTTTGTTTATAAGACGTATCGCCGGATTGGATGCCATTGAGGAGGCGGTGGGAAGAGCCACTGAAATGGGCAAGCCAGTGCTTTTCATCCCGGGAATTGAGGACATAGATCAGATACAGACCGTCGCCGCCATGATAATTCTGGGGAACGTGGCAAAGATGGTGGCTGCTTATGATACCCCCTTGTTCGTCCCCATATGTAGGCCAATGGTGGTTCCTGTAGCAGAGGAAAGGGTAAAAGAGGGATATGCGAGTGCGGGCAGACCCGATGCCTACAATAGAGACAACGTTCGCTATATCTCCGACGAGCAGTTCGCTTATGCTGCTGGAGTGCAGGGGATAATGCTTCGGGATCGCCCAGCCGCTAACTTGATGTTCGGTTCATTTTTCGCTGAATCTTTGATGTTAGCTGAAACTGGATTTCTGACTGGCGCTATACAGGTGGCAGGCACCGCTAACATCCACCAGCTTCCCTTCTTTGTGGTAGCGTGTGACTACACTATAATTGGCGAAGAGCTCTTTGCCTCCAGTGCCTATCTTTCAAAAGAACCTAAGCTTTTGGGAAGCCTTAAGGGCTCGGATTTAACCAAAGCTATCATCATAGGGATCTTAGCTTTGGGAGCAATTCTGGAAACTTTAGGGATAACCCAGTTCACCCGTTGGTTTTTCATAGAATGAATTGATTATGAACGGGATGGACTGATTCTTTTCTCAAATTGAGGCGCAAGCCTTTTAGCAGGTATCATCTTGAAATCACTAAGAGAATTACCATATAAGGTTTTTGGTAGAAAATCATTTGAATCCCAACGGATTACCTCCGTTCTGGAATTATTGTCTTATGCGACGTGAGATTCCCATAGCCATTTGCTTTTTAGCGGGCATTTTCTATACACTGGAATTATTCATCCCTCACAGGCAGGTGCTTTCCATTTTTGAAACAGTCCGCCAATGGGCCCAGATTCTGATCGCCTTTGCATATGTCCTGGCCATTGCCAATATACTGAGGGTCAATTTTCATGCAATCCAGAAAAATCAGAGGGATTGGCCTTACAAGGTTGTCCTGATTGTAAGTCTTTTCTTCATGATAACGCTGGGAATCTTCTTTGGAGGGATCGGAGAGGGAACGATCTTCGATTGGGTTTACTATCACGCACAGTATCCTCTGCAATCGACCATGTTCGCTCTTTTGGCATTCTTCATCGCCTCAGCTGCATTTCGAGCTTTTCGGATTAGGACTTTGGAGGCGGCACTCTTAGCTGTAACGGCAGTTCTGGTGATGATCGGAAGAGTGCCAGTGGGAGAGGAACTATGGAATAATTTTCCGGATTTCACCGAATGGATAATGAACGTTCCTCAGTTAGCTGGAAAAAGGGCTATCATGATCGGTGCCGCCCTGGGCGCCATATCCACGGCCTTAAAGGTTTTGACCGGGTTGGAAAGAACATATTTAGGAGGAGAATAGGATCGAATTCACAGCAGATTGAACAGATTAAGCAGATTAAACAGATTAGCGCAGCAGATACATCAGCTTAATCTTCATAATCAGCTGTGAAAGGAAATTTTTTGAGGAAAGACCGTGAAAAGGATATTGGAAAAGCTGGAAACTCTTGATCGACGGATAATATTTATCTTCATCTTTTTGTCCATCGCCATACCTTTGCTTTTGCCGGTTAACATGGATTTTTCAGTGACTCCTCCGGTGCGAAGCTTCTATGACGCAATTGAGTCCATTCCACCCGGTTCCAAGGTGTTAGTCTCCTGCGATTACGATCCCGGTTCCATGCCGGAACTCTTTCCTATGAATGTGGCCGCGTTTTATCATCTTCTCTCTCGAGATCTGAAGGTTATCACCATTCAACTATGGCCTACAGGGACGCTTTTAGCGGAGAGAGCGATGAGCGAAGTCTTGAAAGATCTTCCAGTCAAAGAATATGGCGTGGACTGGGTCAATTTGGGCTTCAAAGAAGGAAGGGAGGTGGTGATGGTATCGCTAGGAACCAGCATTCCGAAGACTTTTCCCAACGATATGCATGGGACCAAGATTGAGGATATACCCATAATGGAAGGGGTGAACACCTTCGATGATATCGCTATGTTGGTAAACATATCCGGAGGGCTTCCCGGCACCAGAGAATGGGTGCAACAGGTCGTATTACGGTATCATGTGAAATTGGGTTCCGGCTGCACTGCTGTGGTTGCTCCAGAATTCTATCCTTATCTTCAATCTGGCCAACTGGTAGGACTTTTGGGAGGGATGAAAGGCGCGGCTGAATATGAGAAGTTGATCAAAAGGCCTGGAACAGCTCGAAGGGGTATGGATGCTCAATCCGTCTCCCATATTGTCGTGTTCCTATTTATTTTAATTGGCAATATCGCTTATTTCTCAGTCAAAGGAGTTAAGAAAAGACTCAAGGTTTAAAAATGTGCGGCGTTGACAGGAATTTTTAAGAAGCCAACTAAAAAACCAGTTAAAGGAAGTCAATTGATACCGTTATCAGAAACAATAGGAATCTGGTTGGGCGCAGCATTGACCCTGTGCGTTCTCTCTTTCCTTTATAAGGACAACCCATTCTTTAAATTTGCCGAGCATCTTTTCGTCGGCATCTCTGCCGGATACTGGGCTACTCTAGAATACTATAACATGTTTCTTCCTAACCTATGGGAACCTCTAACCCAGCAAGGAAGACTTCTTCTCTTGGTACCCTTCGCCCTCGGGATTTTACTTTTCAGCCGTTTTACCAAAAAATTCAGTTGGCTTTCCAGGTGGCCCATGGCGCTGGTCATAGGTATCTATGCGGGAATTGCCATACTCGGATATATGCAAGGAGATCTGTTCCCACAAATTCACGCTAATCTCCGGCCGTTGGTCACTGACAATTGGCTCACCTCATTCAACAATATTCTTTTGACCCTCGGTGTTATTACAGGACTCCTCTACTTTTTCTTCTCCAAAGAGCATAAAGGGGCTTTAGGGGGCGCAGCCAAAGTCGGAATCTGGTTTTTGATGATCTCATTTGGCGCCTCGTTCGGTTATACGGTTATGTCCCGTATGTCGCTCCTAATTGGCAGGGTCCTTTTTCTTTTGAAAGATTGGCTGCACCTTGTGAATTAGACCTACAATCCCAAAAGAGGAGAAAACTCAGCTTTTTTTCTCTTTTTCCTATTCTATGACCTCATCTGGTTCAACTTCCCTTACTAAATCCGCAGAACATAAATCGGAAGAAGTAATATCCATCCTCCTTTTGGTGATGTGTCTTCTTGCAATCGTAACTGTTTTACAAAAATATCTTAAGATTTTGGCTTCTGGGTGAGGATTCATTCTAAAAGAAGATCGGAAAGGAATTTCCTGAAAGGCCTGGCCATTTCGGAGCTTTTAATTTTTTTTCAAAATTTTTTAAAAAAACTATTGACAAATCTGAATCAGTCTTATTTGTTGATAGTAACACCTTGATGCTCGCCTGTGGGGGGAGGAGCTTTCCAAGGGATTTTCGCCTTTGGTATGAACCATATGGTTTCATATCGTGGGTGGGGAATAACAAAATTGTGCCGCAGCAAAAGGGGGATGGTGTTGCCGGCTTAAAATTGAATCGCATTAAGGGAGGGCATTAATATGCTCACTGAGATAACTCACTTCCTTGGGCCGGCTCTTTCACATCTTGAGCTTTTTGTGAAATGGTTTTCGGAAATGAATCGGTATGCGAATGCCAATTTTGGCCTGTTTGTCCAATTGGCTTTGGATCTGGTCATTCTATATATCATCTTCATGATAATCTACCAGATCATCAAACTCTCTTTTCGCATTCTCTTCCGAATAATTATCCCTGCAGTTATCTTAGCCGGGGTCGTTTTCTTTTTTACCTCCTATTCATTTTTCAATATCCTGCCAATATTTGTTTGCCTATTAGTAGTGATCAATCTGGTAAAGCCATAAAAAAAGCCCCGCCAAAGGCGGGGCTTTTTCTTAAGAAACATTCCCTTCCTTCCCTACGGCTCCAGAATTTGGATTTAATCTTCGCCTAACTTTATCTTCTTAGCAATGCAAACTTTTCCTCTGGGATCCTCATCACAAAGAGTTACTATTGCAGTTTCTCCACCTCCGCTGGCAGCGGTGAAGGTAAATCCGGCCGCCTCTCCAAAAGCATTAGTATATCCTGTGCCAATAATGGTGCCATTCGTCGTTCGGGACTGATCAGCCACGATTTCGTGTCCGCCCAAAGGATTTCCATATCGGTCCTGTATGATCACCACTATCGGAACTGTAGCGCCGTAAGGAACCTGAGTCTCCATATCGATCTCACAGTTTTTGCTATAGGTGTAGCCAGTAAGGAACGTCACATATACAGAAGCGGAGACGAATCCCGATTTAGCGGTCAAAACGTTAAGCACCCCAACTCCGTCATCCAAATAGGGACTGGGCATGGAATAATCCTGAGTCAGAACCTCGCTTATTAACTCGGTCTCATAAAGGCTGGCATAACAGCCATCGCTGGTCACACCGCTGGCCACAGAACCGAAATTGGTTTTCATTTTAACCGGAGTCCCACCGACCACAAAATTATTATTGACATCCCGTACATCCACCATAACGCATCCTTTGGAAATTCCATCAGCCAAAAGGCTCTGAGGATAAGAAAGGAACTTGACGCTGGCTGGTGGACCAGAGACAATCAGAACCGTGCTGTCCCTTACGATCCCGGTCTCGCCTATGGTTTCAGCCCAGATCATGGCCAGGCCGTTGTTCCTTGGGTCGCCGGACAGGTATTTTGTGTAGGCGCAACCGTCTTCGGTCTGATCGCTGGAGTGAACCATTCCTTCCTCAGTGCTGAAGTGAACTGCGGTTAAGTCTGGAACGGGATTCCCATATATATCTACTACGCATGCACATAGGTCTGCCTCCACGCAATCTTTGTCCCAGCCTCGAATATTGCAGGGAAGAACTCCTACTGAAATGTCAAATGGTGGTCCGGCACAGATGGTAACTATGGTCGAATAGGACAAGATAGATCCCGCTTTGGCTCTGATTCTGACGGTACCTGATACAGTTCCGCTTGACAGAGTGACCCGCGCTTCTCCATACGGGTTCGTATTGGCAATCACCGGTTCGCTCTCCTCTCCATTGAGGTTTTCTCCTCCCCCCGGTCCATTTATGATGTAAAACTCCACGGGAAAGTCTTCGTCAACTCTGTTTCCGTTGTCATCATAACATACCGCGGTAATCTGAGTGGCCTCCCCTCCACCGGTACCTCTAACTTGAATGATAGGATGTTCCGAGGTCAGCACAATGTATGCCACAGTATCAGCGGGAACTAAAAGTATGGTATTATAATCTTGAATCTGTTGACCTGCAGGACCTGTGGTCACCTTAATATAGGCAGTTCCGGTTCTGAATCCTGCGGTGTAGGTGACTTCAGCAACTCCATCTTGGGTGAGAGCGTAAGGCGCTATGATCCCAATGGGATTCCACTTTCCATCTCCATTGGTATCATATCTTAATTGGTCAACCCCTTCGGTATAGTAGCCGTCGCCATCTACATCTTGGAAGTCTTCGCCAGCCGCGAATTTCACAATGGTGCCATCCTCTGCCAGAGTGCCAGATAAATCCCTGATCGTGGCTTTGAGTATGCTGGTGGAGATTCCGTCCGCAGGAAGCCAGCCAGGGGCGATCTCGATCTCGATGGGTTTGGTGGTTTCTCCCCCAGCTGAGATCACCTCTATCTGTGCCGTTTTGAATTGACTTCCTTCAGCGCTCGCCTGAATTGTAGCGGTGCCCAAATCAGTAGCAGTGAAAACCGATGCGGCCAGACCATTGGCATCCGTGGTATCAACTGTGGGTGTAAAGTATCCGATTGAGGACGGGGTGGCCGAAAAGGAGACCCTTCCGTGCCGGTCTTCCCCTTTTGAACAGAGGAAGGAGCATAAAGAGATTTAATGAGCACCACCCTTTCCTCTTCTTTTGTTGATCTCTTATTGGAACATCCTGCCATCAACATGGCAATTGCCAATAGAATAAGAACCACCCAAGAGCCGACTACCAGAAAATCAGATACTTTTCTGTTCATGATAAACTCCCCTTCAGTTTAATATTTATAGTTTAAGATTGAAGCCTTTTATCCTAAGTTTGTTTATCGGCATAAATCCACAATAATTTAGAATTAGCCAAAATCATTTGGGGCTAATGAAAACAGGCTGAAAAGCCTATAAAAACCTTTGAAAAATTGCTGAAGAGGGCAAACTGGAGTGTTCACCTTTAGGTGAACCCTTAAGAAGTTCATTCTATTCCAGGAGAGTTTCCGTTGGGTCCGGAGGATAGGTTAAGCTGAAGCTTGACACTCCAGAAAATTTTCCTGAATTCAACTTCTTTCCAGCTCTCTTTGGAATTTGGTTGACATTTGTGCAGGATTCTTTTTCTTAACAGGTCGGTAAGCTTGTGGAAAGAGTGCCTGACAACAGATAGTCCGTTAGAACTCAACATTTCTGAAAAATGACAGATAAGATTAAATTTTTAGGAACAGCGGGAGCTCGCATTGTAGTTGCAAAACAACTACGCTCATCCGCTGGAACCTGGATAACTATAGATGGAAAGAATCTGCTTTTAGATCCCGGACCGGGAACCTTAGTAAGATGCGCCAAAAGCAGACCTCCCTTAGATCCCACCAAGTTGGATGCAATCATGTTATCTCATCAACACATAGATCATGCCAACGATGTGAACATCATGATTGAAGCCATGACCAATGGCGGCTTCTCCAAAAAAGGCGCGCTGTTTGCACCTCTTTCTGCTTTGGAAGATGACCCAATTGTCCTGAAATATGTGAGAGACTATGTAGACGAGATTCACGTTTTGAAAGAAGGGAGCACTTACACTTTAGGGAGCATAGAAATCTCTACACCTTTGCGTCATATTCATCCAGTTGAAACTTATGGCATCATGCTTGAAAGCTCGAAGCAGACCATCTCTTTCATCGTCGATTCCAGGTTCTTTCCTGATTTAATTGCCAAATATAAAAAGAGTAATTTAATCGTAATCAACCTGGTTCGTTACGATGGGAAGGGCGGAAAAAAGTTGGATGTGGATCATTTGAACCTTGAGGATGTCAAAAACATTATAAAGGGGATAAGACCAAAGCGAGCCATTTTGACTCATTTTGGCATGACCATGGTGCGAAGCAAACCCTGGGAGATTGCGGCTGAGATCGAAAAAGAAATAGGAATTAAAACCACCGCTGCCACAGATGGGATGGAATTCGATTTAGCGAATATGTAGTGTTGCACCTTTTGTTGAGCCGGGATTGACCACCTCTCGATGTTTCCTTCGACCCTGAGGTCTCACTTCTCCCGCCAAAGGCGGGATCAATGCAAGGCAGGACTGAAGAGCAGGAAGAAGCGCAATATAATCACCTATCTTAGGTAATGATTCATTCTTACAATTTTCCCCTTTATTTTCAAATAAAGCTCGCTGGGGATGGGCTTTGAGTTAATGATTTCTAACGCGGTGTTGGTTTCGGCTCTACAGGGTCGTCGTACATGCAAGTATATCCGAGATCCACGCACCGGTGAGTTGGGGAAGCTGGACACCCGTCACCGAGACAAACGTGGCATCGAAAATTGTGCCAGGCATTGATACCATCACCGGGACACCCTGATAAATGCTCCGGGTATGAGCAATATACCAACTCTCTTAAGCAATCTGCCTCGCTTTTTGTGGTGGTAATGGAATATACTATACCAAAGGCTAATAGAAGCAAGACTGCCCCAATAATGATTGATGTTCTTTTTGACATAGGTCTCACCCCTTTCTTTTAGCCCTTAACCCCAGCGAGCCATTAAAACGAACTTAAGCAGATTATCCCATAGATTTCATGGGCTGCTCAAATCCTTCTGAGTCACACTTTTAATTCAGAAAAACAATAAAGAAACAAAAAGAATTTAGTGTGCCTTTATTGGAAGATCCCATTTCAAAGATAACCGTTGTTCCATGTTTACAATATTAATCTTATGTTCATTGGCCTCCATTTGTCAAGTAAAAAAGAAACTTTTTTTGTAGATACCAAATACAAATCATACACCCCGCCTTTGACAGGGAAAAATTAGGCAACACTCAAGAAGGAAGAGGTCTGGGACAAGACCCGATGCCACAAATTTATCTCTTTATTGCCCCGGCGGTAAGGCCGGAGATTATTTGCCTTTGGAAGAACAGAAACACTATGATCACCGGCAAGGCGGATAAACTGGAGGCGGCTAAAAGGTGAGGCCAGTCGATGGTTTGATAGCCTTGAAATAGTGCTAACGCAACAGGCAATGTCCTCATCTTTTCACTTGAAGTCAGAATAAAAGGGAATAAAAAAGAATTCCAGTTAACTAAAAATACCTGAATGGCTAAGACGGCTAAGGCTGGTTTACACAAAGGTGCCACGATCTGAAAAAGTATCCTGAACTCTCCTGCGCCATCAATCCTGGCTTGATTTTCCAAATCCCTCGGTAAAGATTGGATGTATTGCCGCATCAAAAAGATTCCCAAAGGACTGACCAACCAGGGGACGATCAGAGCAAAATAACTATCATACCAACCCAAATTCTTTATGATCAGAAATAGGGGCACAATTAAAATGTGCACCGGGATCATCAGAACCATGATCACTGAAAGAAAAAGAACATTTTTGAAGCGAAAAGTTTTACGAGCAAAAGCATAACCGACCATCAAACAGAAGATGATATTCCCCAAAGTGATCATACTTGCGACAAAAAGGCTGTTAAAGAAAAAGCGAGGAAAAGGACCATAAGACCAAACGTCAATGTAGTTTCTTAGAGTGAGTCCTTTGGGCAAAAGATCGGAGATTTCCAATATCGAGCTGGCCTCGGAAGAAAATGATGATGCGATCATCCAATACATGGGGAAAAGCATGCCGATGAGGACGAAAACCAGGATTAGAAATAACAGAATTCTCTTTGTACTACTGGAACGTGCCATAAATTTCAGAAAACTAAGAACACAAAAGTAAAAATTATAACTCAGAATGCAACGTCATGTTTCTCACATCGGCTGAATGTTAAGCTACTGTTACACAACGCCTTGCAGGTTTAATCTATAGTTTTACCTCAAGCCCATTATTCTTTCTTCTTTCTTTATTGATTCCGTCTCAGTCCTCCACGGTTCTTCCATATCCAAAAAGTTTTAACTGTATTAACGACAAAACCAAAATTACAAGGAATAAAACGTACGCTGCCGCAGATGCATAGCCCATTCTGAATTTGTGCAATCCGGTTTCGTAAACCATATACACCATGGTCAAGGTGGAATTCAAAGGTCCCCCTTTGGTCATCACAAAGATCTCCACAAAGATCTGAAAAGATTTTATGGTGTTTATCAAGATCACAAACAAGCTCATCGGTCTAAGATAAGGCAAGGTTACATGCCTGAATTTCTGCCACCAGTTGGCGCCTAGGGTGTCGGAGATCTGATAAAGCTCCAAAGGGATCGATTGGAGTGCGGCTAAAAACAAAAGCATATAAAATCCTGTGCTCATCCATACGTCCATAAGCATGATGGAAGGAAGTGCGGTTTTGGTGGAAAAAAGCCATCCTTTCTCCGGGGTGGGAGCGCCAACCAAATTGCAGAGGAAGGTCAAATACCCCTCCTTAGCATAAAGATTCATGAAGATCAAGGCGATCACCACCATGGACGTAATGGAGGGAACAAAGAATCCTGCCCGAAAAAGTCCTCTTAAAGGAATGTTTTGATTCACCAAGATCGCCAGTATCAAAGCGAAGATGGTAGTGAAAGGAATTGTTCCCACCACAAAAAATGAAGTGTTTTTCAGAGCAGTCCAAAAATCCCCGTCTTTCAAAAGCTCCAGATAATTGGAGATCCCCACAAAATGTGACTCACCGCTCAAAACATTGTATTCTGAAAAGCTCAAAATTAGAGAGTAAACCAAAGGAAAAAGCCAGAAGATCAAAAGGGTTAGAATCCAAGGGGACAAAAAGAGGATTGTGGTTTTCTGTTTTAATTTCATATCTAAAAAATGTAGAGGAAGGCTTTAGCCTTCCAGAATGGAAACCTAAAGGTTTCCGCTACATAAAAGCGGTCACCGGATTGAGCGAGTTGAACGGATGGACCGTTGTTGCGGGGTACCCAGACCCCGCAACACTTCTGGCTCAGGGTGAGGGTTCATCCTGAAGATATTCACCCTGAAGGACACCCTGAGCCAACTCTTGAATGGCTGGATTCTCGGTTTCGATTATCCGATTTCATCTAAATCAAATCATAGTTGACTAACTCTTTTAATCCGTTTAATCCGTTGACAACATCATCTTAACAACTTATCGATCTCTGATTTTGCTTCATCTAATGCATCTCGGGCTGATTTTTTATCATACATCACCTCCTCTACCGCCTTCTCGATGATCTCTTCGATATAGACCCACTTGGGGTGAGGAGGTGGAGAGATAGCATATTTCAGTTGCTCCTGAAATGTTGAAAGATACGGCTCATTTCGATAATAAGGATCAAATTCTGCGCCTTTCGCAGAAGGAAAACCGGAACCGATGGCTTGACATACTTTCAAACAGTTATTTTTATGAATCAAAAATTTTATCAATTTTAAAGCCTCTTGTGGATTTTCACTCTTTTTGTTTATCACCAGAAATTCACCGCCAGCAAAGGAAGCGGGCATTCCTCGATCAGATTCGGGTTTGGGCATCAAGCATATTCCAAAATTCACTTCGGGATGATTTTTTCGCAAGTCGTTTAAAAGCCAACCCCCGGAAATCACAAAGCCAATCTTATTATGGTTGAAAGCCTCATCCAGCATGGCCTGCGTATCTACCATTCCGTTTTGAGTTAGTCTCCTATAGAATTCTAAAGCTTGTACTCCTTCACGGCTATTTATTTCTGATTCTGCTTGATCATCCGATAGGATTCTTCCTTCGTTCGCCCAGAGGAAGGGCAAGAACTTCTTGTACAACCTGTGTCTTTCAGCTGAATTCGCTCCAAAACCATAAGCATCGGGTTTTAGTCTATTGATGGCGTTACAACAATGCAAGAACTCATCCCAAGTCTTTGGCGGCTTATTCGGATCGAGTCCGGCCTTTTCCATTAAACCTTTATTGTAAAATAAAACCCGGGTATCAAGAATCCAGGGGAAACCGAAGATTTCTTCCCCGATGGTTGCTGGTTCCCACATCAGGAATTCATTTTTGATCTTTTCTGCTTCCAAGGTCACATTTAATAAGACATCTTGATAAGAGAACTCGGGCACCCAGTCGGAGCCGAGCTCCAAAACATCCGGTGCAGTGCCAGATCCAAATGCCACCACGATCTTCTCGTGTCCATCCGACCAGGTTAAATCAGTGAGGTTAACTTTGATATTTGGATTCTCTTTTTCGAATTGTTTGATCAGTTCCAATATGGTTGGCTTGACTTCGGGATTGGTCCAGAACTGCCACCAGCTCAAAGTAACGAATTCGTCTTGCTTTTTCTCGCAGGTGAAAAGGATGAAAAGAACTGAAATGAGGAATACTTTAAGGACTTTCATTTATAGCCCGAGAAAATTAACCCGCTGTTAATTCATGAGCAATAAACATTGAGAGCTACTTTTGTCAAGAGAAAAGTGGGAGCCCTCGCCTTCACCCGGCATTAATACAAACGCACTAAATGCTATTGGGTTGTCGTTGCTTCGTCGCTTCGCTCCTCGGAATGACATCTTATTTAAAGCGTTTATATTAAATCATTAGCTTTTCCCTTCCAGAGTTTTTAATTGACTAAGGTTCTTTTCTCCCTTAAATTTTTGCAAGGTCTGTAGAACTTTGAACAAGCCAACGTTATCAAAGGCAGGACTTAACTGAGATAGCTTGTTTCTGAAAGGACTTCTATGCCGGAATTGCCTGAAGTCGAGACCATAGTTAGAGGTTTGCGAAAAACTTTGGCCGGGAAAAAGATCAAAGATGTGAACGTGATCTTTCCGGGAATTGTCAAACAGAATTCGAGGCACTTCAAAAAAAATGTAGAAAAAAGCAAGATCATAAGGGTAAGGCGAAGGGGGAAATTCATACTTGTTGATTTATCCAACGAAACGACGATCTTGGCTCACTTAGGTATGACCGGCAGTTTTCTTCTCCGTAAACCTTCCGCCGCGTTGAACAAACATGATCATCTTGTTCTGAAGTTGGATAAAACCCAAAAGGAACTGATATATAGAGACCTGAGAAAATTCGGCAAGATCAAGTCTTTTGGCACCTCTCTGGAAGAGAAACTTCCTGAACTCAAGAAATTAGGACCCGAACCTTTAAATATATCTCCCTCTGATTTTGTAAATCTCTTCACGAAAAGGAAGGGCAGGATAAAATCGGCACTTCTAAATCAGCAAATCTTTGCCGGTCTGGGAAACATCTATACGGATGAGTCTTTGTTTGAAGCAAAGATTCATCCGTTGCAAAAGATAGATAGGCTTAATCCTCGAGCATTAGAAACGCTCCGTCAAACCATACAGAAAGTTTTGAAAAAAGCAATCAAGGCTGGCGGATCATCGATAGAAAATTATTACAATGTGGATGGAGAAATCGGAAGCTTTCAGCTTCAACACAAAGTTTATGGGAGGGAAGGTCTACCGTGCAAAAGATGTGGAATCAGAATCAAAAGAATCAAGATAAGTCAAAGATCAAGCTACTTTTGCCCCAGATGTCAGGTATTGCACAACTGATTCTAAAGCAATCTCTCTTCGACGAATGAGTACACACTTTCAGCCAGAGAGATGGCTTTTTCTGCGTCGTCTTTATCAAATGCCTCTGCAGGTATGCCACCAGGAAGCCCGTTGGGGTAACGAGTGGGGATGTAGTATTTATCTAAAGACGCCGCCATCTTCTTTAAAGTCTCAAATTCTTTGTCGAAACCTGAAGCGTCTCCACACAATTCAGATACCGAATGACCCCAGACCTCTTCTGCTCCTTTAAAATAAAGGTAACCTTTAAGAACCTTTTCAGCTGATTGTTGCGCTAAGAAACAAGCGAGGTTGAATCTATTACCGGAAAGAGCAAACCTTGCGTCGTCTAAATCTCGCTCTCCTTGTTGCAACCATCTTTTTCCTTCGGTTAACTCATTTGGCCTCATAGAGAATCTTGCCTTCTCGAATCACTCTTTTTATGAAGGGATTAGTTTGACGCATTCTTTCAAATTCTTCAGGAGTGTATACCATAATATCCAGGGAGACCTTTGGATTCAATTTTTCGTAAAATTCGTCCATCCGATCAAGAAATTTCTTATCTGACCTTTTTATTATTATCAAATCGAGGTCACTGGATTTTCCCACTTTCCCTGTTGCCAATGAGCCAAACAGTATAACCTTTTGAACATCTAAAGCTGGAAATTGGTTTTTAATTCTTTTAAGTTCTGCCTCTAAAATCTCTTTCCTTTTTTCCTTGAGTCCAAGCTTTATACCCATAGATTATTTTCTTTCCAGAGGAACATAAAAAAATCGTCCGATAAGGTGATGGGCAATTATTTTGGGTTCGCCAAACGGGCTTCGTGGCTTGAGCTATATCTGCTTACCCTCATGATGCATCGGCATTAGGAAATGCCGATGCATTTCAGCTTCGGGAATTCCCCCGCCTTTGGCGTGACCTTGGGACTATTCCCGGAGCATCAGAAAACACGTTTATCCTTTGATACTTCCCAAAGGTCTTAGCTGGAGCACTTTTTTGGAGATGCCGATGCTGTCGACCGCCTTCACCACCTCATCTATGTTTTTGTAAGCTAAACCTGCCTCTTCAGCCAAACCGGACATGGAGACCGCTCGCACCACCATTCCTCTTTCGGTCATCCGCTGCCTCAATTCAGTTCCTCTAACCTTTCTTTTAGCTGCCATCCGGGACATGACCCTTCCTGCGCCATGACAGGTCGATCCGAAGGTCATATCATAAGCTTTCTGGGTTCCTGCCAGAAGATATGATCCGGTCTCCATTGAACCTCCCACAATCACCGGCTGTCCCACTTCTCTATAGACATCGGTTACAGCGAGGTGATTAGGGGGGAAAGAGCGGGTGGCACCCTTTCTGTGGACGATAACCTCCTTCTCTTCACCGTCCAAGTTGTGTTTCTCAATTTTGGCGATGTTGTGGGCTACGTCGTAGACTATATGCATTCCCAAATCCCTTGCGTCTTTATTGAAAACTTCACTGAAGCCCTCTCTGATTCTGTGGGTTATTACCTGCCTGTTGGCAAAGGCGGAGTTAGCTGCGCAGACCATGGCAGAAAAATAGTCCTGTCCTTCGGATGAGTTAAAGGGCGCACAGGCCAGCTCTTTATCCAGAATTCTGATCCCGTATTTTTTCATGGCATTTAAAAATATCTGAAGATAGTCGGTGGCGATCTGGTGACCGAATCCGCGAGAGCCACAGTGAACCATAACGAAAATCTGATCTGGTTTTGAAACGTCATAAACTTTGGCTATCTCTGGATCGTATATCTGGTCGGCTAATCCCACCTGTATCTCCAGATAATGATTTCCCGACCCCAAGGTGCCCAACTGATCAATTCCTCGAGAGATTGCCTTCTGGCTGACCTTAGATGGATTGGCGCCTTTCATATGTCCACCCTCTTCAATCCTGTCTCTATCCTCCTGCCACCCATATCCATTCTCAATACACCAATCCACCCCTTTAATCATGACCTCCTTAAAAGTGCTGGAATTCAACTTGACGATTCCTCTGGATCCAACTCCAGCCGGCACCAACTTGAAGAGAGTATCCATCAAGGTTTCCATCTTGGGCTTAACCTCTTCTAAGGTGAGATCGGTTCGGATCAATCTGACTCCGCAATTGATGTCAAATCCTATTCCACCAGGTGAAATCATTCCGTCTTTAGTGGAGAAAGCTGCTACCCCACCGATGGGAAATCCATACCCCCAATGCCCATCCGGCATGCACAAAGCATTTTTCTGGATGCCAGGAAGACAGGCCACATTAGTGATCTGGTCGAAGACCCCCTTATCCATGATCTCTATTAATTTTTCTGAAGCGAAGATTCTTGCTGGAACCCTCATTCCATCTTTTTCTGTTTTTGGAATCTCCCACACACCTTCTTGAATTTTATTCATCTGCATCATGTCACCTCATTTTCTAAACTAAACTCGAAGATCGCTCATGGTTAGAGAAACTCGTACCCAGACTCGATGCTTAAGGTGAGAACCTCGGCAGTCACTCATTCCAGTTACGAATTACGAGCTTCAAAGATCGGTACAAGCATCCCCACCTTTAAACCAGCTTCGATCCTGAGATTATATATCTAAAATAACTTTAGCAATCCATTTGTCATCTGATTTCTTCACCTCCAAAAGGTGATAAGTCACTGCTTTCACATCAACCTTTACCTTGTGTTTTTCTGCATCGATTGGCTCACCCCAAATAGATGCCCGCAACTCATAGCCACCTGGTTTTTCAATGTTTATTTGGTATTTGTTGAAAAGCGTGGCTTTTAGATCTTTCAAGTAGATCAGCTCTGCTAACCAATTAAACAACAGTTCTTCCAGATCATCGCTTTTAAGTTGGATTTCCTCCTTGTTTTTCGCCTCCACCGTGTCGGTTTCTGCCATAACCTCGAAAGTAGCCTGAGCACAGGCTTCGAACAATTCCTCTAGACTTTTTCCTTCCGCCTCAAAGGCGGCATCGGCGATAGCCCTGTCTTCTAAAAATTTATATTTCCCCATGTCAAAGTCTCTTTCAATGCCTACCTTTATACGTGCCTATCTTCACCTTTGTTTTTTCCCTCGAACTGAATCCCTCCTTCTTTGGCCCCTGGCCAAGGTAATCCACCCGAAGATTAACCCTGTGACGAATACCAACAAGATCAAAAGCGATTTGGACATCACGACAGACCAAAATATAAATTTCACCTTCAATGGGTCATCATTTTGAAGCATGAAAACAATAAACAAACCCACTATAACAATGATTAAAATTAGCCTTGCGCCCATCCTTTAAAAGAACCTTTCAAGTTATTGAACAAAGTGCGTCGCAAGCAAAGAAAATAATTATAGATCCGTTTCTTTTTTGCGGCGCACTCGATCTCAAGAATTGAATTTCTTGTGTTTTAAGTAGCTTTTTCAATACATTCCACCGGGCAGATCGCCACACACTTCGATCCTCCCTCGATACCCTCACATTCGTTACACTTATCAGGATCGATTACGTATATGTCACCTTCGCTGATCGCGTCGTTTGGGCATTCAGGAGGACAGAGCCCACAAGCGGTGCACTCATCCGTGATTCTCATTGCCATAAAATTCACCTCCTTACCTTGATCCTTTTTCTTCGGCTTCGACCAAAAATTTTCACCAATATATCAAAATACATACGTGATTGTCAACATTTATTTCTGAAATCTGCTGGAAAAATACTCCGACATGTTCAAAGCCAAAGAGCGCCCCAAAAGCAGGCTCTTATAAGGAGAGAATGAATCCGTACCCAAGCAGGATAGCATTTAGGAACCATAAAGACTGCCATTCTGAATTTACAGAAAGGTTCTTTATGTGGTTTTTTCAAGTCTCACCTTCGTTTTTTCTATAAGTTCTGATAAGGACTGATTAATCTTAAGGTCTTAGGATTTGCAAAAAATTAGCCTTCTGGAGCCAGGCTCCAGAAGGCTAACCAAAAGCTTTAGGGATTGGCGCAAGTCCTTCTGTCTTTCAACTAAAAACTCAATCTACTATTCTACCATTTTAAGACGAAGCTCTTGTGCCTGAGTATTGACAACGGTTGCCTTTTCGATCTGAATGCTTCTCAGGTCCACTTTTTTCCAATCTTCAGGAACAAATCTTAAAGTGATGATCGGTCCGATGCCAGGTTTTATCGTGCTTTTTCCATATATGTCCACCATTCCGATCTTTAGTTCGCCGGGTTTCAAATTGTAATATAATCCTAATTCCTCACTTCTGGCGGACAAAATCGGCTCAAGGAAGGAAAACTCTGCTGGATCCCATGTAACGGAAAGCGCTACCGCTGCCACAGTAACATCGAAATTGGCATACACCGGCAACTCCATGGTTCTGGACTCCTGATCATACTTAAGCTCAGAGAATCCCACCTCGGCAATTGCCGAAGACGGTGCTGTCTCGGGAGGACCAGCCTTGGGTTCGACACACCCAGGTAGGGGAGGAGAATCACCTCTCAAAAGATAGTTGATCAGATATACCAGGTCCACCACGTTTATGAAACAATCCGCATTGACGTCGGTGGATCGCATAGATACAGGAGGAGGTCCGTTGGAAAGGATGTAGTCAAGGAAGTGAAAAACATCGGATAAGTTTACATTCCCGTCATAGTTCACATCTCCAGGTAGACATCTGATCTGAGGCGGAGGTCCCCCTCGATAAAGATAGTTTATTAACCAGACTACATCTGAGACTCCTATAAAACAATCTCCATTGATATCCCCTGCCGCAGGAGGATTAGGCGGTGGACCATACTTAAACAAATAATCGATTAAGAATACTACATCTGCTATATTTACAATGCCATCTCCATTGCAATCACCTACTGCCTGAGACGGAGGCACATCGTAACCGAGAACGCTTATCCACACAACCCCGGTGTCAGTGCTATCGCGCCCGTCATCAACTGTAAAGATGAGCTGGTAAGGAGAATTCAAGGTGTCCTCTTCCTCAGTGGTCCACCAAAAATAGCAAACATTGGGGGTGGTTCTGGGGGGACATGGAAATTCTCCGACCCCCTCTTTGGCTATGGTCAGAGTGTCTGAAGTATCAGGATCGGTGGCAACGACCGAGAAGCTCGCGCTAAATCCTCCATATACAAGCACCGATTCTGGCACCGATATGGACGGCTTGAAATTTAAGGCCGAGACCACAACCAACCATCTCTCGATGCTTTGCTCTATCTGTTTGCTCATTTCGGTTCCTGTAATGGTAAGAGGATATGCCCCCAAAGGAGTAAGAGTATCAATGGTAATGGTCAAGGTAGAGGTGTCGGTGGGGACGATCACCGCTGGGTCGAACTCTCCGGCAGAAAGGGAGGGCAGACCCTCGACAGTCAAGGTGCAAGGAGAGCTGAATCCATGAAAGGAAGTCAAAATCACCTCAAAACCCGTGGTATCTCCCTGCTTGACCCACTGAGTATCCGGAATAGCATCAATGGTGAAGTCCGGCTCATAGGTAATGGAAAAATTGCTGTCGCTTATATCATAGGGATCCCCATCTGCAGCATCTGATACCCTCACCCTGCAACTCTCTGAGGGAGTATCGGGAATGGTCCATGTATACAGTCCATCATTTTCGGTGTCTGCAATTATGGTATCCCACATCACCCCCTCATCTGCAGAATATTCAATCATTACATTATCGGTGAAATTTTCTGAGATCCAAGTGATGTCGTAACTCTCCTCTATTATCCAAGATTCCCCTCCATTGGGTGAAGTGGCCAAAAGGTGCTGTCGATATAGACATGCATAATATCGGAAACGATAAAGGTCAAGGTGGACAGAAGCACTCGGCTTCCCTCCCACCATCTACGACAACCATCCGCCTGAGGAATCATGGAGACGAAAACATGACCTGAATCCCCAACGCTAGAGAGAGTATCTACGTCCATGGTGATACTCCATTGAGGCAGATATTCGGGTGGGCCTGGCATCAACCCTAACCGATTGTAAATGCTATCACCATTCTCATCAACAATATGGCGGTAGATGCTTTTGGGAAATATGGGCTGAAACGGATCTTGTTGGGAGTTATTCAACCAGTTCGAAGTGGGGAAAATTACCTGTCCATCACTCTCCGAATCATGCCAGAAAGTAAGAGGAACCACAAAAAGGGCAATAGAGTCCTGAACCCAGATGGGCGGTATATGTTCAGCCCAATAAAAGGTATTTGAATCGTGGGTCACGAAAAGGCTAACGAACAGGAAACACGGGAACTCCTCACCGGGATCATTAACGCAAATGGTATCACAACTTCCAAAATAACAGGAGACAAAACAGGTGTCCGTATCTACCCACGGCTCAACATATAAGGTATCACAGATACCCAAATCAATGGTATCCTCGGGACACTGAGC
The DNA here is from genome assembly GCA_001304225.1 of candidate division Zixibacteria bacterium SM1_73. Classification (GTDB taxonomy): domain Bacteria; phylum Zixibacteria; class MSB-5A5; order MSB-5A5; family SM1-73; genus SM1-73. The sequence continues at coordinate 4,042 of LJVD01000057.1, read as the reverse complement.
CCAGGAGACGCCAGAGATTATCAATGCCAAGACCAATGTGGCTCCTGAAAGAAATCCTTTTAGTTTCATTTTGCAACTCCTTGATTTAAAGTTAATCGAGAACCATCACGTACATAATATCTATGAAATCCGTTTTCAACAAATCAGCAAAGCTTTAGAAATTTAGTCAGATGACAACCTTACTTTGCGTGGTTGCTATCACATCCAGTGTTTCTGCTCAGCGAACAAGGATTCTCTCCTCTTCCTGGGATTTACAACCCCTTCCTTGAGGAACCTTACCTGAGCCAAGAGAAATACAATAATTTTCGACACGACAAAAGCTCAGGAAATCTTATCCTCGATTGTGGTCCTATCCAACCAACTCCAAAAAATTTCATTTTAATGATACCAACAAATTCCCTTTTTGTCAAGCATTATTTTGCCAAGTAGGGAAGTTTTCTTCAGTAAGCTTTTGAGAACCGAACATCTCCTTTGAATGGTTCCATTTAACTGCGGTATTGTATTTCGCAAAGCTGGCCCCTCATTTATCTGAAGTTAGATATAGGCTCAGGGATGCAGAACATAAATTTTCCGCAGTTAGCAGGTTTGAACAAACACCATAAGTTATTTCACCAACATTTATGAATAGTAAAAATTCAGGTTTCTTACTCTCCTCTCGCCTTAAAATGTTATAACCTCCTTCGCACATGCCTAAGGAAGCTCTCAATGCCAAAAGGTCACAAGCTGGTCCAGATGTCTAATTCTCTCCCATTTTGGGTGAAAATACCCCTACTCCAACATTCTTCGAAGATGGGGCATGGAGGCAATTCTGTGTCAAAAAACTCTCTCAAAAAAATCAAGGTGACTTTTAAGGATCAAAAAGGGATAATTGAACAAAAACCCTCCTGAAAGAATTTGGGAAGGGCTCTTTTGTATGAAAGATTGATGAATTATATGGAATGAGCGAAGAGAAAGCCAGCTTTCTTAGCTCGAGCTAATCAAGCATAATCCGTTTTTTTCTGCCTGAAATGCGCTCAAAAGGTATTCGAATCTTCTATACATTTTTCTCTTTGGTTTGGAAATATTGGTGTGGGTTTTGTGAGGTGGGTATAAGGTGAATCTGGTTGTAAGCCTTTAATTACCCGAAACTTATATCAAATGAGCGGAATAAAAGTTCAAAACCTTGGGCGTTGGGGGAGTTCTTAAGAGGAATTCCTTCTCTTTTTTTGTTTTCTCTATTCGTTTTTCAGGCAGGGTTCAATCTCTTTAAGCCGGTTCTTTATTTCCCTTTCCACATCGAGCATTTTTACCCCAGGGGGGTAGGTCCGATATCGCACTTCGCACAGATTTTGGAAAACTTTGATTATTAAATCTATTTTGTTGATTTCCCTTCTACATGAATCAGTGAACTTCTTTATATCCTCTTTCGACATTCCTCCATTTTCGGTTGCCTCGGCGAGAAGTTCAACCCTCCCCAGGAGGACAGTGAGAGGATTACTTAAATAATGGGAAATAGTAACCATAAGATTGTTCATGGCTTCCAAGACAATTCTCTCTTCTTTTCCTTCTGTTCGGGCCTGTTTTATTTGACTCTGTCTTCGCCCAGTGTTCTTCTCGATTCGAAGAGACCCCTGAGTCGAAGTAAGATCGAAAGGTGAGGTGAGATCAAAGCCAGCTTCTCTTATCACGCTGTTCTCGGTACTGGCTGAAGATATTTTCGTAGAAATTACGGCTGAAGCTGATCCTTCTGAGCCCCTTGGTTTAGGATGCCGTCGGGGAGAAACGATCTTCAAAGATCTGGCCATTTTGATAACCTTACTTTATCTTTTTTATTGAGCTGGCACCACTATTGCTTTGATATGCTCCATGTAAAAGGAGGTAAAAAACCATTCTAAGGAATTTATGGCGACATTATCTCTATCGGCAGTATGGCTAAGATATTTAGCCACAAAGGATAATTAGGTTTCGAATTCTTATGCTAAGTTAGATATTAGGATGCTTCTTGGATTCTTGGAAAATATAAAGAGATCAAAGATTGCAAAAAAATGCATAAAGCGTGTTAAAAGAGAACCAAAAAGATTAGTGCAGAAATGTTGTTTCAGAGATTGATGTGCAAAATTTAAACAATTTTGCTAAAAAAAAGGTGAAAAAGATCAAAAAAAGACTTGACAGGTTTTTGAGAATTATTATATTTTAATTGATTGAGTAATAGGTTATAAAGGTTAAGTAGTACCCCTTCAAAAAAGGCTGTTGATTTTAAAATAGTCGAATTATGCAAGGGGAGGACTATATCTTGCTCAACACATTTTATTTTGCGGGGAGTTTTTAAGTAGATGATCTTTAACTCTTTATTTTCAGAAAACAAAATTGAAAAAAAACTATTAACCTAACTTCCTCGAGGAGGAACAATGAGAAAAGCGTTATTATTCTTTGCTGTAGGCTTCTTCTTGTTAGTTGGGTCGGCTCTGGCTTCTGATCCGAGTATTTCTATTACTCCAGATACCAGCGTCGTTCTATCCAGTGCCGATTCGGTGGGAATCTGGATTTTCGCCACCGATCCAGATCCGGAAGACACCATTACGGTAGAGAAGGAATACGGAGCAGGAACCTACATTCCCAAAACCGACCTTGCTCCTATCTATGATAATTTCTATTTTCATCCGGATACCATTGGACTCTACACCTTCATCTTTCCGGTAACGGACGAACAGGGAGCAACAGCCTCCGACACAACTAATATATTGTTGGGACCGCTGGTGGTGGATTTCAGGCAGAGCGCCAACGACGATAATCCTTATCCCCTGGGCGACGTACATTGGATAGGCTCGATTCTGCAGCAGGCCAACTCAGTATACTACGAGGGTATGTCAACTCTGCAGCGGATAGTCTTCATTAACATTCCCAAGACTGAAGACAGCGTGCACACCTTAACTTTCAGTCACCAGGCAAATAAGGGCAGCGACATCCACGCTTACGATTTTCTGACCTCGTGGGAGCAGGGGAAGCAAGCAGTCTACCTAATTGACCCTACTTTGTTGGTGAACTTAAACCACTGTGGTCCAGAGATAGGTCCACCGGCAGATTTGGGAGCAATCTGTGCTGAACTTCACACGAACGGGGACTCCGCCATGCCTCTCGCTCCTGATAATATGGGCACTCACCTAGGAGACGACATAGCGGCGAAGGTGGATTCCTATGAGACTCAGTTGGGTGACCGCACAGTTAAGATCTTTGGCAATACGGCAATTTCGGACGCGTCCATCTCATTTGATGGTTACAACGGAAGCACCTCCATGCTACTTAGTGGTTCCGGCGTAGGCGCCGATATGCATGCTGAATATACGCTAACCTGGAAGTCGGATTCGGATTCAATCGTCATCGAAATGGCTGGTCATCTATCGGCAGGTATAGACCCGAAGGGTCAACCGGGCGTTGGCTATGGCGAAGGGAGAGGTTCTGCCAATATCTCTGGCGGTCCATATCACTTCAAGCTACACAGGCTTGATGGCGCCTCGCTCGGTAATCAAGACAACCAGATAAAGGGTGCAGACATCCTTTTGCCACCTCCGGAGTGTCATGTAACTCCTTCTGAAACAACGATATGTGTTGGTGGTTCCGCAACCTTTACCGATAGCACCACTAGCGGCACACAGCCATATACATACTGTTGGCAGAAAGAGCCTTACAGTGCCGGTTGTATTTCCACTACCGCGACCCTCACGATACCAAATGCAACATCAGATGATGCAGGGACCTACAGAGTGATAGTGACTGATGCTAACAATTTGGCAGACACTTGCTATGCGGTCTTGGTGGTTTATGATCAACCAGTGTGCGAGATCACCGGAGACAGCGTGGTGTGTGAAGGCTTTACCACCGAGTTCTGTGCTACTCCCGGGATGACCGATTATGAGTGGAGCGGGCCGACTGGGTTTGTCGATCCTGGCACCCAGTGCACCGGAGACATTGATATAGAAGGACTCTACACGGTTATAATCACCGATGCCAATGGCTGTAAGGACACCTGCGGAAGGACTCTGGTGGTTTATGATCAACCAGTGTG
>LJVD01000056.1:430-13312 GCA_001304225.1 candidate division Zixibacteria bacterium SM1_73 | reverse complement strand
GAAGATTGAATTGAAAGGAGGCGATGTCTTTAAAAAAATAATTTGGTTTCATAGTAAACCAAACCTCTTTGCGTTAACCTTTGTTTCAAAGGAGCAATATTATGAACAAAAAACTTTTTGTAGTTCTGGTTGTGGTAGCAGCGATGCTGGTCACCTTCTCGCTGGTTTTGGCCGCAAGGAAGGCAGTCGTTGATGAACCCGCACCGGTGAGATACGAGAAACCCGAGTATCTTGACAAGCAGAGTGCTATCTCTGTGCCAGAGCCTGGGACGGTCGAGAAGCAGAGTGCAACTCTATTGAAAGGGACTAAGCAAAGCGCAAGCTTCACGGCGGCCGGACCTCTGACAGGTGAGATCAATAGAGCCGGTGGCAAAGATTTTTGCGACCTGTATGGATCCGCTGCCTATTCCATTGGGGACTGGTTCTGGGGCTTAGAATACTACGCCAACTACCAGGATCCTGAGGAGTTCGGCTGCACCGCTGTTTGGCCCTTTTTAGTCGCAGATGTGGGCTTCAACATCATTGTGGATGCTGCAATCTCCATCGACGTCCAGGGATTTGTCTATAACGCCGACTGGACCGTTCCAGATTGTCCTGTTCCTTTTATGGAGCAATGTGCCACTCCGCTATATACGGTCGACATTCCCGATGCCGGACACTGGGCCATCGGCCTGCCCATGACAGAGGAGTGCTGTGTCTACGAGCCCTACTTTGCGGTGATCTACATCGCCACCGATCTGTATGGCTCGGGTGCGGACGCTGTCTCCGAGGATAACCCAACTGCCGTATGCCGTAGCTACAATGATTATGGCGCCGGCTGGGAGGATCTGGTAGCCATATATGAATGGCCTGGCCCGATGATGCTGTGGTCGGACGGCTACGTCTCGCCGCAGAACGACTGCCCGACCGAGGGCGATACCTGCGGTGTGACCTCCGTTGTTCCGCCATCGGTGTCGGTGCTTCCCGGAGATGCAGGCGTCTTTACGGCGAACGTGTACTTCCAGGGCGAGCAGACCGAGTGTCTCCTGACGGTTACACCTGATCCTGTATGTCCGAGCTGCGTTACCACCATAGTTCCCAATCCGGTCGTTGATCCTGCGACTTCAGCGACCATCACCATCCAGACCGATGCTTCCACCCCGTCGGGCGATTATGTTTTTGACGTCAACGGCTCAAAGGCTACTGCGACCCTGACTGTTGTGGAGCTGACTGATTCATGTGAGATGGCGCGTGACAACGAGTCATGGGCCTGGTTCTGGAGCGGTTGGGTTGTCGGCGACATGCAGCTGATGTACTTCGATCCGGAGGAATTGTGTCCTGGCTGTGGTCCGGATGTTTATCCCTTCTATGTGGACGCCATCAAGGCACTGATCTACAACCATCAAGAAGCAGCCTATATGGATTACATCTTCCACATATATAATTCCACTGGCGATCCCTGTGATGGTCCACAGGAGAAGATGCTCTCCTGGGAGATCACCAACTTTGACCAATGGATGACCTGGACGATCTTCCCATTGCCCGAGGTGCTCTGCGTGGACGGTCCCTTCTTCTTTGCCCTGGAGTTCAATCACGACCCAGGTTACTATCTCCCCTGCGCATTGTGGACCAACCAGGATTACGCCTTTGACTGCTCCCAGTGGGTATTTCAGGGCGGTGCGTTTGTACCGTGGGAAGACATGTGGACCAGCCCTGAGGGATATATGTCTCTCAGAGCTATAGGCACCTGCGCTTCCGAGGAATGCCCGATCGTGTGCGACATGCAGCAGGATGTGGGCGCTCTGGCTTGGTACAACGACGCATTTGAAGAGGGAGATCAGGTCGTAAAATACTACAATCCCGAGGACTATTGTGAGCCTGAGGTGTATCCTTACAAGATCCACGATCTGGACCTTTTGTTCTACGACTACGCCAGCTTGGGGGAAATAGATGTAGCGGTCAAGGTGTATCTGGAGGTAGAGGACAGCTGCGACGGACCGGGGTTACAGATTTATGAGTATCCGGTCACCATCACCGATTTCTACGGCGACATGGCGCATGTGGTGCTTGACCCGCAAGTGTGCGTATATGAGCCCTTCTACATCGGTATAGAGTATCTCGAAGGAGTGCCTAACACAACCCCCAGCCTACTCTTCGAAGACGCAACGGTAAATCCAGCTGAGTGGTGCCATGTTTACTTCTATAAGATTGCAACTGAAACCTGGTACGAGCACTATGATTTCTGGGGATCTCCATATGACGTAGGATATCCCATCATTCGGGTGAGCGGATTTACCAATCATCCAGACTGTGAGGAGGAACCTTGCGACACCGCAACTGCTGTTCTGGCTGACTACGGTTCTCCTACCTGGATTTTTGCTTATCCCTCGACCTCTGGCCGGGATTATGTGAACCAGAGATTCACCCTGCCGGTGGTCCATGGTGGAAGATTGGATGAGGTGAGGCTTGCCTTCTACAACAAGCAGGGTACTCCCAGCCCGGACGTGTACGTGTGGTGGGATGATGGAAACGCATTACCCTGGGATCCCAATCCACCCTTTGGTGCCATAGCCTCCTTCCATATCGACAACGCCGATGTGGTGACCTATCCCAGCTACCAGATAGTTGAGACGTGGCCAGCTGGCATTCATTTTGCCCCAGGTCAGGAATTCCACGTAGGATACGCGATTGACTTGAGCCAAACCAATGATACCTTGTCTCACGTCTTCGATGATTATACCGATCCAGACCAGCCTTACTCTGATCGAGTTTCAGCTTGGTGGCCAGGGGATCCGAATTACTGGGAGACCTTCTTGGACCACTACGGCATTTACATCAATATGGTCATGTCGGCAGAGATTTGTGTGGCTGCCCCTCCGGGATCCACTTTCGTGCTCTCCGCGCTTCCGAGCCTAAATTACATTGCACCGGGAGACGCGGATGCCGATCTGTTTGACGTGACGGTGACACCGATCGTGGGATACGCTCTGAATGTGGACTTGGACATCGATCCGGCCACATTGCCTGCAGGCGTGACCTACTACTATGTTCCTCCAGGCGGAACACCTGAATTCACCTCCGATCTGTATTTCAACTGCGCCGGGACGGTGTCCTATGGCACTTACATCTTGACCTTGCGCGGCACTGGAGCTGATGGACAGGTGAAGACCAAGGACGTCAGTTTGGTTGTCCGTCCTCCGTATGATGAGGCCATGGTGCCCTTCTACGGTACGGATGGTAAGGATCAAAATGCGCAGAGGGCAACCAACTTCGGAGCAGTAGGAAACGATGCTCGGGATAACTTCCTGTGGTTTGGTAACAGCCCGTTGTTCGATGGAAGCTTCATAATCGCCACCACGGACATGGATCATATGGCTCTGGATGCTTACAACTGCGTGTTCTGGGGCTTTGTCCCGGATTACCATATGATCCTCGACGACACCAGTTCAGCTGTCGCTCCGTATAATGCTTATAGAGCCTTCTCAGAGTTCGGCTGCGACGAGGAGATAAGCGGTCATATAGGTGTTCCGGGTGAGCGTGACACGGTGATCATCGTGGGAATCGATAAGGCCGACACCGTGATCATTGGAGACCCGCCTGATACCATCATCATGCCCTCGGACTTCTCCATCAAGATCAAGATCTACTACACCGAAGGTGATCCCATCGAGGATATGTATATCTCGTTCTTCGAGGACTGGGACGTCGGCGGTGGCAACAATCCTTACAACAACTGGGTTGAGATAGATCCAGATCATAATCTGATGTGGCAGTACTGGCCGGGTGAGCCGAACATGGTGTATGGGATGTTCAAGGCTCCGTTCTATGACGATCCCATGTATAACATGGTGGCGGTCAGGAACCACCAGTATGTCTGGCCGTGCGCAGGCTTCTGTGATTGGAGCGATACCGATCCTGAATTTTATTGTCTGGACTCCCTGTATTACTATATAACCAGACCTGGCTACTTCGCTGCTGAGATGCCGGATACGGACTTCTCCCTGCTGATGACGGCTGGACCTATCACTCTGACTCCTGGTATTCCGCACATCGAGATCTGGGTCGACTTCGGAAGAGACTTAAACGACGGACTCAGCTGGTCACAATGGTGGCACCGGGTGCTGAGATACATCGGCTTCTACAGAGGAGACGTCAATGCCTCGGATATGCTGGAGTCGGCGTCGCTGGATATAAGCGATCTGGTCTACCTGATCAATTATCTGTATAAAGGTGGACCGGAGCCTCATCCTTTTGTGGATCAAGGAGACGTCAATAGGAACAACTGGGTGAACAGCGAGGACGTTGTATATCTAATCGACTATCTGTTCAAAGGCGGAGATCCACCTTGGGACTGCATGCGCTTCATCTATCCGTCGGAAAGACGAGATGGGGATCCGTGGTGCAGACCGAGTCTCTTTGAGAATTCCAACTGGGATTAAGCTGCCACCAGAACTTCCGGAAAAGAAATCACCCCCGCCTCAAAGCGGGGGTGATTTTTTATTCATACCTTAGCCTAATCCTCTATTCCTCGTTCTGGGTAGGGGTGAACAGAGCCAATTTTCCATAATAGAAGGTTGAAGACCTCTGCTGGATTAACCCAATTCTTTTAATCTCTTCATTCCTGGGGGAAAAATCATACACGGATGCGTCCAAGGTTAAGGTATGACAAGGTTCGAAATGTGTGATGTCGGAGTGTGGGGTTTAAGAATTGGAGGGAGAGAAAACGCAGCACCTAACTTAAGGTCATCAACTAATTATGGTGACAATCTTGCATGACGTAATAGTCAGACAAGTCAACCCTTCCTAAGGGCTTCTTGACAGAAAAGGATTTGTGAAGCAGGCTACGGCATGGTTTATTGTAGCCGCAGACCTTAGGGACTGTTGAAAAAGTGGTTTTGTAGTGGAAAAGCTTGCTTTTCGGGTTTTAGGGAAATTTAAATCTCTGTGAATTCCAACTACTTAGATTGTCAAAAAAGCCAGACGAGCAAGCTCGTCCACTACAGTTTTGGGGTTTTTCAACGGTCCCCTTAGTCTACGCAAAAATCCTACCCACGTCCATATGGACGCCTACCCCCACCCTGCCCAAATTCAACCAAGCTAATGCCTAAATTTCTCAAGTTAAAAAGCTGTTGACCATGAGTTACGCGCCGGTAATTTTTCCAACATGCACGGAGAGATTCGCCCTGGAGGTGGAGAAGGCGTGGATAAGATAAAAGGTGCAAAAATTTGCCTCCCAGAATAGTCCGATCATACCGCATCAGTGTACGCAAAGATCATACACTTTTGGTTTGACATCGTCCGTGATGGTAGATAAATTGGGATTATCAACACGGTATGTTTCAAAGGAAAAAATGTCCACAGGATTCATAGGAAAAGATTTTTTAAAGCCAAGGAAAAAGCTGCTTTCATCAGAGAAAGGCACCCTACGGAAAAAATCCTTTTCACTTCGAGTGGCTTTGGGATTTCCCAATAGTTATGAAGTCGGCATGGCCAATCTCGGATACCAGACCGTTTACCGTTTGCTGAATCAGATGGAGGGGGTGGTGGCTGAAAGATTTTTTGCCAGGTTGTTTGATGAAAAGCTTGATTTTTCAACTGATCGGGGTGTGAAAACCTTAGAATCTGATCTTAATATAAGGAGTTTTGACCTTATCGCTTTCTCTATTCCCTTCGAACTGGATTATCTCAATGTTTTGAAGCTTTTGAGAATATCGGGCATTCCACTAAAGTCCTCTCAGAGGGAGATAAGCGAACCATTGATAATTGCCGGGGGCGTGGCTATCACCTTAAATCCCGAAACCATGGCACCTTTCTTCGACTGCCTGTTGATTGGAGAGGCAGAGGAAGCATTAACGGATTTCATAGGAACATATTTCGAATCAAAAGAGAAAAGAACCTCAAAAGAAGAAATGCTTTTCAGTCTTTCCCAGATTAAGGGAGTTTATGTTCCACAATTTTACGATATTGTTTATAACCACGAAGGAAAGGTAAAAAAGAGGGAAATTAATAAAGGAATTTTTGGGCGGATTGAAAGAAGGAAGGCGGATGTAAGTAAAATCGAAACCTTTTCTTCCATATCCTCTCCATACATCCACTTCAAAAATTCCCTTTTGGTGGAGGTAGGAAGGGGGTGTGCCCGGGGGTGTCGTTTCTGTGCCGCAGGATACATATATAGACCCTGCAGGCTTTATAACAAAGATTCAATATTGAGGCAGGTGGAAAAACATATCGGAGAAAATCGGCATGTCGGTCTGGTGGGATCTTTGATCTCAGATCATCCGGATTTAGAAAATATCTGCTCTGATCTTTATCAAAGGAACCTTGAGATAGGAGTCTCCTCTTTCAGGGTGGATAAGATCAGTCCCGATCTGATGAAGATTTTAACCGACTCTGGCTTGCGCACCCTAACCATTGCTCCGGAGGTTGGATCGGATAAGATGTGGAAGGTGATCAACAAAAACATCTCCAGAGAGGATGTTTTAAAGTCAGCCAAGACCGCGACAGAGACTGGCATGGATAATCTAAAATTATATTTCATAATTGGACTTCCTTTCGAGGAAGAAGAAGATATTGATGGGATCGTTGATTTGATCCACGAGATTCACAAGGTTTATATACAGACTTCTCACTCTACCCATAAGGGGGATCCCATAAAGGTTAAACCCCACCACAAAAGAAGACTCATACTTTCCATCAATCCCTTCATCCCTAAACCCAATACTCCATTCCAATGGTGTGCCATGAATCGAGACAAGGAGCTTAAATCAAAGATGAAAAGGATCGAGACAAAAGTCAAAAATTTGAAAAGGGTGCATCTTGAGAAAAAAAGCATAAGGCAGGCGATACTTCAGGGAGTATTGTCTGTGGGAAATCGGAGGGTGGGGGAGGGTTTATTCTATCACATTCAGGAGAACTTGACCCTTTCCCAGGCCTGGAGAAAAGCAGGGGTGGATGTGGATTCCATAATCTTCAAAGAGAGAGATTTTGGTTCTCTTCTCCCCTGGGATATTGTCGATAGCGGAATGAACAAGGAATTTCTTAAGAGGGAATTTGAAGAGGCGAAAGAAATCTCGGAATCATACGCTAAAAAATCTAAACTTACTTCGGTGCAACAGACAAATAACCAGATCAAACCGTGAAAATAAAGAAAGCTCTCTTATTTGCGCTGGTTTTATCACTCAACACCTTCCATTTAGCTAAATCTCAGGAAAACATGGACAAAGCGCTGTGCCAAGCGGTGGATTATGCTCTTAATTTTGAATATGCGAACGCTTTAGTTTTATTGGATAGTCTTCGGCAAGAAAATTCAGAAGACGTAAGACCATACTTATTCAAAGCCGTGGTTTATATTCAACTTTTGGTAAATTGCAAAGATGTTGAAAAAAACAGAGTTCTTTTCTTTCAAAATATCAGTAAGGCTGAAAAGATTGCCAAAAAGTTAGCTAAAAAGAATGAGGACGATTGGTATGCCAATTTTTTTCTGGGGGGAGTTTATGGGTGGACGGCAAAATATTATCTGGATGCGGGTGACAAATGGGAAACTTTCATAAATGCGAGAAAAGCCAAAAGACATTTTGAAAAGACCCAGAAGCTGAATCCGGATTGTTTCGATGTTTACTACGGATTGGGGGTGTATCATTACTATGCCGGCACTCTGCCCAAACTGCTTCGTTTCTTTCTTCCTCTTTTTAATTTTGAAGGGGACGTTAAAGGAGGGATTAGAGAATTGAATTTGGCAAAAGAGAGGGGAAAGTATAGCGGAGATTTTGCCGCTTATGAATTAGTGCTCATTTATTTAAACAAGAAAGAAAAAAGAGAGGAGGGTTTGCAGCTGATTTTGAAGCTGTGCGAAAAATACCCTCAGAATTTCAACTTTCAACTCTTAGGCGCTCAATACTATCACTATCTTGGAGAAGACAGCCTGGCTCACTTGCCAATAGAGCGGCTGAAGTCCAAAATTCAGGATGAATTCTATGCCGAACTTAGTGATAACAAAAGGGCTGAGTGTCACCTCTGGTCGGGATTGATTAGCCTCTCCTCAAGTCAAAATGAAAAGGCCCAGAATGATTTTGAAACCGCTTTAAATAAGTGTAATTCCGACGCCTTAAAAAGCCAAGCCCACTATCTTTTTGGCCTATCTTTGAATGAACAGGAAAGATATGAGGAGGCTTATCAGCATTATTTGAAATCTTTGGAACACGAGGATTACTTCGGTTCTCACCATAAAGCCAAAGAAGAGATCAAAAAACTGAAGAAGGAAAAGTTGATCACCAAGAATTAGGAAACCATCCCTAACTATTCCCGACACAGATTTGATTTAATAGTTAAGATAGGGTGCAGCCTGCGGCAGGATTGAGGCGACATTTTGGTCCGAAAAAACCGGTCTAACCCTTTAGGTCAGGAGCTTGGGACCGAAATTTTCTTACCTCAGGCTTTCCACCTTGCCGGCCTTCAGGCAGCTGGAGCAGACATTGATGGTGGTTCGCTTTCCCTTGATGGTCACCCGCACCCTTTGAAGATTAGGTACCCATCTCCTTTTGGCCAGGTTGTGCGCGTGGCTGACATTGTGTCCATACAAAGGTTTCTTTCCGCAAATCTCACAAACTTTTGCCATCTTCTCTTTCTCCTCCTTTCAATCTTAAATCCATTCTTGGCCACTTTTCCAAAAATTTTATTTTACAGAACACTACTTCTAAACGATAATGCCAAGGGATCTATTGGGAAGAGATACCAATATGAGACTCTAATTTGAAAAACAGGCTATCCTTGGAATTCTTTGCGCAAGGCTTCCACTGCCTCTTTGGCTTTATCCTCAGCCACCATGCAGCTGACCGAAGACATGGAGGTGGATATGGTCTCAATATTGATTCCGGCTTTGGACAGGGCATTAAACATTCTTGCGGCGATGCCAGGAGTTTGGGCCAGTTGATGACCAGCAATTGATACCAAAGCTACAGACGAAGTATGGGAGACTTTCTCTGCACCTATTTCGCCTTTCATCTTCTGCAAAAGCGCATTGATCGCATCCAACTCGTTTTCTGCCACCGCAAATAAAATGTCGGACCGTCCTTTGTGGGGAATCCCTGAGACCACCAGTTCCACATTAAAACCCTGTGCCCCTAATTTTCCAAAAATCTCTGCCGCAATGCCGGGCTTATCTAGGACAGAATGCAGAGTGACCTTGGCTATGTTTGCATTGCTGGCGATATGAACATCTACCATGAATTTCCCTCCGAAGCATGTGTGAAAAAATATTATTCACCTACATGGATAAAAGCTACTATCATAATGAATCTACAAATTCTTTCACCAAAAGTCAAACAAAATTTCCCAGATGTCTGTGCAAATTAAAAATGTGTGGTTTTCTGCAAATTTAGGCCTTGTCCCAAAAGTATGTGATAGATAAAATACTTGACATTTTATAAAGATCGGATTTCTCCTGAGAAGAAGACAGATGTGGCTCCGGCCACCGGAGGTTGCCCGACATTAAAATTGCTGGGTAGCTCCCTTGAGTCGCAGCCCGACCTTCCTCTCCTCGGTCATGCTGAAGCCTGACACTCCAGATTCTTTGGGATTAATTTTACCACAGTCTCGATATGATAGGTGTGGGGAAACATATCTATGGGTTGGACTCTTTCTAACTTATAATACTCTTCACAAAGAATCTTTAAATCCCTGGCCAAAGTAGAGGGATTGCAAGAGACGTAGATGATCTCAGGTGCTCTCATCTTCAAAAGGGATTTCACCACATGTTTATGCAAACCAGCGCGAGGAGGATCAACCACCACCAGATCCGGGATTTCCTTGTCATCAGCCAATTTTGCTAAAACCTTTTTCACCTCTCCGCAAATGAACTCGCAATTTGTAACACCATTCAACTCTGCATTCCTTTTAGCATTTTCAACCGATTCCTCCACCGACTCAACTCCTGTTACCTTTCTTGTTTTTTGTGATAAGAATATGGAGATGGTGCCGTTACCGCAATATAAATCCAAAACCGATTCGTCACCCTGCAGATCTGCCGTGTCCAAAACTGTTTGATACAGTTTTTCAGCCTGATGAGTGTTGGTCTGAAAAAAGGAATTGGCAGAGATTTCGAAATTGAATTTGCCCAATTTTTCGGTTATGGTTCTCTGTCCACCCAAAAATTCCTCATATTCTCCAACAGCGATATTTGCCAATTTAGAATTTATGTTTCTAACCACACTTTTGACATAAGGGAAATTTGAAACCACCCGGGAAGAAAATTCATCCTTGAAGGGGAATTCGCCTTTGTTGGTGACCAAGTTGACCATAGTCATGTCGGTGTTCTTCCCTTCCCTTATCGCCAAAAATCTCAAGAAGCCCGAACGCTCTTTATAATCATAAGGAATCAATTTCTTCTCTTTGGCAAATCCTCTGACAAAATCCACTATCTGGTTTGCCCTTTCAGATTGAAGAAAACACTCTTTCAAATCGAAGACCTTATCGAATCTCTCTCTGGGATGAAGCCCCAAAATCAACTGTTGTTCTGGATCTGAGGTGTGAACCATACGGTTCATACCGGGGGCGAAAGCGTATTCCATCTTATTTCGGTAATAGAATATTTCATCTGAGCCTAAAGCGTCCTGGATGGGAAGGTCAGAAAACCCTCCGATATGTTTTAGGCTTTCTCGGACCTGTTTAGTTTTGAACTTAAGTTGCTCTTCATATTTCAAATCCTGCCAACTGCACCCACCACATAAACCGAAATGTGAACATAAAGGTTTTGTCCTCAAATCCGATTCTTTGACGATCTCTAAGATTTTTCCCTCAGCAAAATTGCTTTTTCTCCTGGTGATTTCAACCTTAACTATATCTCCCGGTAATCCACTTGCGGTGACCGGTTCAACGCCCACCGCTCCTTTAATCAAAACCACCAGCCCAGCTAACTTAGCCACACTTTTCCCCCCATAGGCTAAATCAGAGATTTCCAGCTCAACTATGTCTTTTTTCTTAATGGTTGTAGACAATTCAATCCTTTTCAGAAAAGAGACCGATACACACGCATTAAATGAAGTGTCATTGCGAGGAGCAGAGCGATGAAGCAATCTTAACGCACAGAGATTGCTTCGCCCCGATTTTATCAGGGCTCGCAATGACAATATAACAGGATTTGGTGTATTTGCATTAACATTGTAGTTGCTCGATCTATCGAGCATTAAGGAAAGCTCTCGTCGGGGCTCGTCCCGACACCAGACAAATTGAATGATGTCAACACCACGGGGCTTTTGACCTGAAACCAGTCTGGAGGAGTTTTGTAGCGGTCGCATTCATGCGACCCGTGTGGGCTCGATGAATCGAGCCCCTATAAGAAACCGTCAGGAGCGTGGGACTTTTGATCTACGACTTTCTCAGTACATAGATAACCCAGGGTGAAATCTTTGTTTCGTTCACCCATTCAAATGGTTCGTCCTCTCTGGCTAATGGTTTATAAGTTTCAATTAATTTCAAACCTGCCTTCTTATAAGTTTCCCGATAATCTTCATCAGGCCAGACAACATCCTCCACTGGCCTTTTATCATCTATGGCCGTTACGATTATTTTTACTTTATCTCCACATTTTGCGTCTTTGTTTTCTGGAAAGTCTTTCGTAGAAAATGATGCCCATTCATTTACATATATTTCCGGGGATGAAACCAGGTTCACGATACAGCCTTCACCTTTTAGCAAGCCACCCAATTTCTCGAATAACCTAATCTTCTTTTCCTCTGTAGGTATGTTGTCAAAAGTGAATGCAGATAGTATTAGATCGTAGGCACCCTTCTCAAACTGACTGAAAGCGACGTCTTTGATAAGAAGATACTCCCCCTTCGGATCGATTTGTCTTGCTTTCTTAATCATATCCTCTGCGATATCGACTCCGATGGTATCAAATCCAAGTTTTTGCATAAATCTTGTGGAGCGTCCCGTGCCGCAGCCAAAGTCGATGGCTTTTCTTCCTTTGACATGTTTAGAGATAATTTCAGGTAAATCTCGATACGCCAGATAATAAGTGCCGGGAAACTCTAATTTTGCGTAGGCTTCTGCACGCCGAGCATCTTCATACACATTCTTAAATTCCATAATTTGGTCACTATTCCCAAATGGTTTTTTGAAAGAGGTACGGGTCGCATTCATGCGGCCCGCACGGACTCAACCTGCTACTTTGCGACATACTTGTCGCTGACTAACTCGAACCATAGGCTGGTCGTATCCAATCCGTTCTCAGGTCTGCCTTCTTGCCTATGGAATCCAACACGTTTCGCCACTGACTGGGAACGAATATTCTCCGGATGAGCTCTCAAAGTTACTCGTTCTAATCTTAAAGAGTTAAAAGCCCATTGACATAGTAATTTTACCGAATCTGTTGCTATCCCACGACCACGTCCCCAAGGAGCAAGCCAATACATTATCTCCGCGACTTTTCGGTTTCCTTCTCTGAAAGCTAAGGCAATATTTCCTAATAATTCCATATTGTTGCGGTCAACAATGGCAAAACAAACGGCATCCGGGTTGCTATCAAGCGATTTAATTGCTTCCTCCGCCTGCTGTATCGTCAAATCCCTTTTTTCGTTAGTCCATTTGAAGACCTCTTCATCTCTTGATTCAACATACCAGGCTGAATCTTCGATCTTCCAAGGTCTGAGCAGAAAATTATCTGCATACAGTGTGACATCAGACCGCATTTGTCTTTAATCGTTAGTCTCGACAGTCGTAAGTCCGTTGCCTTGTGCACCTGACAAATGAATAGCATCAGTAGCGGTCGCATTGATGCGGCTTGTCTGTGTTCGATCCTTCGAAAAGCTCAGGATGGTGAGCAAAGTCGAACCATAAATCGAACTGCTACAGAATGTTGTCAGGAGCACGGGGCTCATAATCTAATACTCTTTGTCTGTGGCGGGG
>LJVD01000056.1:0-424 GCA_001304225.1 candidate division Zixibacteria bacterium SM1_73 | reverse complement strand
ACCCGCCACAACGTTTACTCTACTCCTCGCCAATTGCCTCTAGGTCCGCGAGGTCTTTCTTTCTCCCGATTGCGCGCTTATTCAGAATAAACTGCTCTTTGCCAAGGTAATAAACCTCAAGGTCTCCGTAAGGTCCTTTTACCCGACCTGCTTGTGCCTCTTCCCAGGACACTCCGGTAAGCGACGTCACAATGTCCACACGTATCGGCGTCACCCCGATTTGTATCACCTTGTCAGGAGCGGTGAAGTCCTCCACGGTCAGACCCAGAGAACCAAAGCCAAACTCGTCAAGTGCACGAAGGATGCGTTGAGCGTTCTCCAAATCAGGACGCACAAGAATGTCCATGTCACCTGTGTACCGTGGGGCGCCATGATAGGCAAGTGCATAAGCTCCGACTATTATGCAGCCAACTTTATGTGCGTT
>LJVD01000055.1 GCA_001304225.1 candidate division Zixibacteria bacterium SM1_73 | reverse complement strand
CGGATGTTACGGGGAAGATCAAGTTGCCGGAGGGAGTTGAGATGGTGATGCCTGGTGACAATGTCAACATGGATGTGGAGTTGATCACTCCCATAGCTTTGGAGAAGGAGCTCAGGTTCGCCATCCGGGAGGGAGGACGTACGGTTGGAGCTGGCGTGGTCACCCAGGTGATTGAATGAATCAGCGGTCAGTTGACTCAAATGAGATCAGGCAGATCAAGCGGACAATAGATTGGTTTGAATAAGATTTGTAAGCATTGTAAGGAATGGTCATTTTATGCCGAGAGAGATTATTACCTTAGCCTGTGAGAAGTGCAAACAGAGGAATTACACTCTCACCAAGAATAAGAGGAAACATCCGGACAGGGTAGCATATAAGAAATTCTGTCCATTCTGTAATGGACATACTAAACACAAGGAGACCCGATAAAAACAAGTTCGAAATTTTTTCGTGAAATAGCAAAAATCTTCGTATGTGTTGTTGGAAAGATTTTCTGATCATTCTAAATCTTGCAGGCTTCTGCGAAGTGTGACTATTTCCAAGTAAGGAAATATTTTTTTGAATAAATAACTTTTTTATTGTGAAGGGGTGAAGGTTTTTCGAATCACTCAAATTTGATTTATTGTCCCCGGTTAATGGGTGGGGACAGAAATCTCACGAAAAAAGAACAGGTCTGTAGCTCTAATTGTGTTATGTTGGATAAAATAAAGAAATTCTTAAAAGAGGTCAGATTTGAGCTGACCAAAGTAACTTGGACCACAAGGCAAGAATTGATCTATTCTACGATAATAGTAATAGTGGTTTCCATAATCTTGTCCATCTTTATCGGAATAGTTGATCTGGGATTATCGAATTTGGCTACCATGTTATTGGGTTGAAGAGAAACCAAGAAAAGCTTTTATATATTATATATGCCATTTTCAGGGACTTTGAGAAAAAAGGAGTAACCAGTATAAGTGGAAATGAAATGGTATGTAGCTCATACCTACTCAGGGCATGAGCAGAAGGCTAAGAGATATTTGGAAAGTGCGATAGTTTCCCAGGGTTTGCAGGAGAAAGTAGGAAGGGTTTTGGTGCCGATGGAGACGGTGGTGGAGATGAGGCATGGTAAAAGATCCGCCGCGGTGAAAAAATTTTTGCCCAGCTATATTTTGATTGAAATGATTCTGGATAGAGAGACTCAACATCTGGTTACCAGCGCTCCCGGAATTACTAGCTTTGTGGGTGCCTCCGGAAAGCCGGTTCCGATAAAGCCTGAAGAGGCGGAGAGAATCTTAAAACAGGTGGAAAGGGGAAGAACCAGAGATTATGAAGAGGTTCCATTTAAGGCCGGGGATCAGGTGAAGGTAATCGATGGACCTTTCACCGATTTCACCGGTTTCGTCAGTGAGGTTAATCAGGAGAGGAAAAGCTTAAAAGTTATGGTTTCTATCTTCGGAAGACCTACTCCCGTGGAGTTAGATTTTCTGCAGGTACAAACCATTTAAAAACAGCTCATAGTCAAAAGTATGGAGTTTAAAGTGAAAACCCGAAAAACATTGAATTTTTTCTTTGTTGGAGATTCTAGAATCAAAGATGAAAGGTGAGGAGTCGAAGTGGCCAAAAAAATAATAGGGACGGTAAAACTTCAGATTCCGGCTGGAAATGCTACGCCAGCTCCTCCGGTAGGTCCAGCTTTGGGACAATATGGCATCAACATGATGGAGTTTTGCAAAGCCTTCAACGCCAAGACTCAAAGCCAGAGTGGGTTAATAATCCCGGTCATCATTACCATCTATAGGGATAAGTCCTTTTCCTTCATCACTAAAACTCCTCCGGCCTCGGTGCTTTTAAAGAAGGCAGCAAAAGTGGAAAAGGGGTCCGGAGAACCCAATCGGGTAAAGGTAGGCCAGGTTACTAAGGCTCAAGTCAAAGAGATCGCCACTTTAAAGATGAAAGATCTGAATGCCTCCAGCTTGGAGGCAGCCCAAAAACAGGTGGAGGGCACTGCCAGGAGCATGGGGATAGAAGTGTTGGAAGCCTAATGAAATTGAAAATTCAAAATGAGAAGACAAAATACAAAATCAAAAGTTGATCAACGAACTTGGGTGGTGTAAAATCCGGTTAAGGGTTTAATTTAAGAGGAAACTTTACAGAACATTTTAAATCATGCGTCGAGGGAAAAAATACAAAGAGGCTAAAGAGAAGGTGGGGAGGGGAAGACTCTATAAGCTGGAGGAGGCGGTTCGGAAATTAAAAGAGTCCGCCTATGTAAAGTTCGATGAGACTGTGGAGCTCTCGGTGAGATTGGGAGTGGATCCTAAACATGCTGATCAAGTGGTGCGGGGAACCGTCCTTTTGCCCAATGGCACCGGGAGAAAGGTCAAGGTTTTGGTTCTCACCAAAGGAGAGAGGGAAAAGGAGGCCCAAGAAGCTGGAGCGGATTTTGTCGGGTCGGATGAATTTATCAAAAAGATCACAGAAGGTTGGTCAGATATCGATGCCATCATAGCTACCCCGGATGTGATGGGTCAGGTTGGTAGATTGGGAAAGATATTAGGTCCCAAGGGATTGATGCCCAACCCCAAATCGGGTACCGTCACCTTTGATGTGGCCAAGGCAGTCAAAGAAATCAAAGCGGGAAGAGTAGAATTCAGGGTGGACAAGGCAGGTAATATCGGAGTTCCCATAGGAAAGCTCTCTTTTCCCGAGGATAAAATAGTGGAAAACGCTAGAGTTTTCCTTGATACGGTGATGCGGGCCAGGCCAGCCGCGGCTAAAGGTACCTATCTGAAAAACGTCAGCATCTCCTCCACCATGGGACCCGGCATAAGATTAGATACCCCATCAGTCTTGTCTATGTTGAAACAATAAGTGTGTGGAGGTAAGTTTTCTGGCCAAGTTTTATGGACATAGAATTGGTGCGGAGACGAGGAGTTGTTTTCTAATTAGATTTTCAACAGGTTAATTTTTTGCTTTGGTTAGCAGAATGTCTTTTGTTTGAAGGAGACCATTATGCTTCGTCCGGAAAAAGAGAAAGTAGTAAGCCAACTGAGAGATAGATTAGATCAGGCCAAAAGCCTTTTTCTTGCTGATTTCACCGGATTGGATGTAGGAGAGATGACCGAGCTCAGAAAAAACTTCAGGGAGAATAAAGTGGAATTCAAAGTAGCTAAAAATTCTTTGATTCGGTTGGCAATCGAAAAAACCGACTTTGAAGGCGTCTCCGAGCACCTGGAGGGTCCCACCGGTCTGGTGTTCGGGTATGATGAGCTTACCGTGCCAGCAAAGATCCTCTATGATTTTCAGAGCAAAACAGAAAAACCAAGAATTAAAGTCTTCTGGATGGAGGGGAAGCTCTTTGGGGAGGAGGAGTTAAAAAGACTGGCCCTACTCCCTTCTCGGGAGGACCTTTTTGGACAGATATTGGCGAGTTTAAATTCTCCCATGACCAACTTGGTGGGCATTCTGCAAGGGGTGCTGAGAAATTTCATAGGGTTAATTGATGCTTTGCGAGAGTCTAAGTCGAAAGCAGGTTGATTCCCCAGCCACAATGTTTTGTAGAAATGTAAACATTTTACGAGACGAATTGATTTAATTCACTTTTCTAACAGGATCAAAATAAATAACATTTAATTTCAGAGAGAAAACAGCCAAATTGAGTAGAACCGAGGGTTGAACAATTCCACAAAGTTCAGGGAACGCCTTTAGACGAACCCTTTCTTCAGGATCAGTTTGGCCCTTAGGTGTTTGAAGGAATCAGAATCAATAATGTATTCATAATGAACGGAGGTTTAAAATCATGACCCCAGGGTCGGAGAAAACCACGAAAAAAAGCACGTCCAAAAAATCCGCGGCATCCTCCCGGGAAGGAAAAACAGTCGAGGCCAAAAGCAACATCGATCAGGTGATTGAGATCATTGAAAAGATGAGCGTTTTGGAGCTTTCTGAGCTTTCAAAAAACTTACAGGACAAATTCGGGGTAAGTGCAGCCGTGCCTGTGGTTTCGGCTCAAGCTTCGGTGGGTGTGGCTGAGGCCGTTGCTCCGGCTGAGGAAAAGACCGAATTTTCAGCGATTTTGTCCGCGGTGGGAGAGAAGAAGATTCAGGTTATCAAAGTGGTAAGGGAGCTCACTGGATTGGGTCTGAAAGAGGCCAAAGAGTTGGTAGATGGTGCCCCAAAACCGGTGAAGGAAGGAGTATCCAAAGAAGAAGTAGAGAGTGTAAAAGCCAAATTGACTGAAGTTGGTGCCACAGTGGAAATCAAATAGCAGAAAGAGCTCCTCTTCACTCAATCTGCCAGCTAAATGTTAGTAGAAAGCCCCAATTAAATTGAGAAGGTGAGCTTGATGGTTCTCTCTAAGGGGATGCATAAGACCATACCCCAAAGAGGGCTGAAACGAAATGTGAAGAATCTGGTTGGAAAGAAGTCAACTCTTAAAGGATCAACTTCTTGATCCAAAGGAGAGTGGTGAAATTGACAGAAGTCAAAAAAATCAAAAGAATATCTTTTTCCAAGCTCAAATCGGCAGTGGAACTCCCTAATCTGTTGGAGATTCAGCTGCAGTCTTTTAGGGAATTCTTGCAGCCAGATGTGGATCCGGAGAAAAGAGAAGATAAAGGCCTACAGGCGGTCTTCAAAACGATTTTCCCCATAAGCGATGTCCGAGAAAATCATTCTCTGGAATTCGTCAAGTATATGCTGGGAACTCCTCGCTACAGCATTCGCGAATGCCGAGACAGAAACATGACCTATTCAGCTCCTCTCAAAGCTACTTTAAGGTTGGTGGTGCGTGAGACTTCGGGGAAGTCCAAAAATGTCAAGGATATCATTGAGCAGGATGTTTTTTTGGGAGAACTGCCTTTGATCACCCAGAAGGGGACCTTCATCGTAAATGGAGCGGAAAGAGTGGTGGTGAGTCAATTGCATCGGTCTCCAGGGGTCTTTTTTGATGAAGAAATCCACCCTAATGGAAAAAGATTATATTCTGCCCGAATCATTCCCTATCGGGGTTCCTGGGTGGAGTTCAATATAGATGTCAATGATATCATATATGCTCACATAGACAGCCGCAGGAAAATTCCAGTGACCACACTCTTGAGAGCTTTAGGATATTCCACCACCCAGGAGATTTTGGCCCTTTTCTATGAGATCGAGAAAGTGGGGCTTTCCGGGCGGAAACAAGCCGAACTGGCTGGGAGGATATCCGCAGAGACCGTGGTGGATAAACAGACCGGAGAGGTGATCATCTCTGCAGGAGAAAACTTGACCGATTCTCATCTGGATCGCCTCAAGGAGTTGAAGATAGGCAATTTGAGATTGATCGTTTTCGACTCCCAGAAAGATACCGGTGTGATCATAAATACCCTGCAAAAGGATCCCACCAGTTCGGAAGAGGAGGCTCATCTCAGAATATACTCTCTTTTGAGACCCGGGGATCCCCCGAGCTTGGAGATGGCGCAAGGTCTTTTGACCAGACTGTTCTTCACGGAAAAGCGCTACAACCTGGGCGAGGTGGGAAGATATATGATCAATCAAAGGCTAAGTCTGGATGTTCCCTTAAATGTGACGGTCTTGGAAAAAAAAGATTTTCTGGCCATAATTAAGTATCTGATCGGCTTGCGGAATGGGGAAGGTTACGTGGATGACATCGATCATTTGGGTAATCGCAGAGTCCGGAGGGGAGGAGAGCTTTTAGCCAATCAGTTTTCCATTGGACTCTCTCGGATGGCACGAACCATCAGAGAGAGGATGAGCCTGAAGGACAGCGAAACCATCACCCCTCACGATTTGGTCAATGCTCGCACAGTCTCCGCAGTGATAGAGACTTTCTTCGGTTCTTCTCAGCTCTCCCAATTCATGGATCAAACCAATCCACTTTCCGAGCTTACCCATAAAAGGAGACTCTCGGCTTTGGGTCCCGGGGGATTGACCAGAGAGAGGGCAGGCTTTGAGGTAAGGGATGTGCATCATACCCATTATGGACGGATGTGCCCGATAGAAACACCCGAAGGACCTAACATCGGTCTGATTGCCTCGCTTTCCACCTATGGAAGAATCAATAAACATGGATTCTTAGAGACCCCTTATCGGAAGGTGAAAAATGGGAAGGTTACCCAAGAGATACATTACTTATCTGCCGATCAGGAGGATAAGTATATAATCGCTCAAGCTAATGAACCTCTGCATAAGGATGGAAGGTTCGTCAATTCCATGGTTAAGGCACGCCACCGGGGGGATTTCCCCACGGTCCCTCCCCAGAATATAGACTACATGGATGTTTCACCCAAGCAATTGGTCAGCGTGGCTGCGGCCTTGATTCCTTTTTTGGAGCATGATGATGCTAACCGAGCCTTGATGGGATCCAATATGCAGAGGCAGGCGGTGCCCTTGTTGATCACCGAGCCGCCTTTGATCGGTACCGGAATGGAGAAAAAAGCAGCTTTGGATTGTGGTGCCCTGATAGTGGCCCAAAAGGGGGGGGTGGTGGAGTCGGTGACCGCGGATAAGATTGTGATTAAACCCGCTGATCACAAGGAGGTCATGGATCTTTTGGAGCTTGACGAATACGAGCTGCTCAAATTTAACAGGTCCAATCAGGATACCTGTATGAATCAGAGACCTTTGGTAAAGGTGGGTCAAAGGGTGGAGAAGGGAGAATGTATTGCGGATGGACCCGCCACCTACGGAGGAGAATTGGCTTTGGGTGCCAATGTGTTGGTGGCATTCATGCCTTGGAGGGGATACAACTTCGAGGATGCCATAATCGTGAGTGAGAAACTGATGGGGGGTGATCGATTCAGCTCCATCCACATTGAGGAGTTCGAATTGCAGGTCCGGGAAACCAAGAGAGGAGCAGAGGAGATAACCAGAGAGATTCCCAATGTCTCCGAGGAAGCTCTGGTACATCTGGACGAAAGAGGTGTGGTCAGGATTGGGGCAGAGGTGGAAGCCGGGGATATTTTGGTAGGAAAAGTCACCCCCAAGGGTGAGACCGAGCTTTCTCCCGAGGAGAGGCTTTTAAGAGCCATCTTCGGGGAGAAGGCCGGAGATGTGAGAGATGCTTCTTTAAAGGCTCCTCCCGGAATGAAGGGAATTGTAATAGATACCAAGGTGTTCTCCCGAAAAGAACAGGGGGAGGAGGTCAAAAAATCAGAAAGGAGCGAGTCTTTAAAGCTGAAAAGATCCTTCCAAAAACAGTTGGAAGGTTTGAAAAAATTAAGAGATGACAAACTTTCGAAGTTTTTAAACGGTCAGGTGGCCAAAACCATCCGAAGCGCCAAAGATAACTCTATCGTCTTTCGTGCAGGATTTAAATTCAAAGAGGATTCCCTACAAAATATCGAAATAGATGATTTGGTGGCGGAAGATGGATTTATCCAGAATAAGAAAGTCAATAAGAAAGTCGAAACTCTTCTCTCCAAATATCAGGAGTTGATAAGCCAGAAAAAAGCAGAGTTGGAGGTGGAATTGGAAAAGGTGGTAAGAGGAACTGAACTCCCTCCTGGGGTGGTGCAGTTGGTTAAGGTGAGCGTGGCCACCCAAAGGAAACTTTCCGTGGGGGATAAGATGGCGGGAAGACATGGAAATAAAGGAGTGGTGGCCAAGATCGTGCCGGTGGAGGATATGCCCTATCTGCCAGATGGAACTCCTGTGGACATGATCTTAAATCCGTTGGGAGTTCCTTCCCGCATGAATGTAGGACAGATATTGGAGACCCACCTGGGTTGGGCTGCCAAGAAGAAGGGTTACTTCGTGGAAAGTCCCGTATTTGATGGAGCCAAGTTGGAGGAAGTAAAACAAGCTCTAAAGCAGGCAGATTTGCCCAAGTCTGGAAAGATAACCTTATATGATGGTAAGACCGGAGAGCCTTTTGATCAGCCCATCACCGTGGGGTATATCTATATGATGAAGCTTTCCCATCTGGTGGATGATAAGATCCATGCCCGTTCCATCGGACCGTATTCCCTAGTTACCCAACAGCCCTTGGGAGGAAAAGCTCAGTTTGGAGGGCAAAGGTTTGGAGAAATGGAGGTATGGGCTCTGGAGGCTTACGGAGCGGCCTACTCCCTACAGGAGATGCTCACGGTGAAATCTGATGATGTTATGGGCAGATCAAGGGTTTATGAATCCATCGTCAAAGGGGAAAATCCCCCAGAACCTGGAATCCCTGAGTCATTTAACGTTCTGGTTAAAGAACTCCAAAGCTTAGGCTTAGATGTAGAGCTGATCGAAAGTTAAGAATTAAACGCTATTAGCAATTTAGATTAAGGATCCCCAGACGGGGAAAGGAGGTTGCTTATTATGGTTGAATTTCAACCGAGAAGCTTTAAGCGACCAACGGACTTCTTTGCTATTAAGATTCAATTAGCTTCACCCGAGACTATCAGATCTTGGTCTTACGGGGAGGTGACCAAGCCCGAGACCATAAACTACAGGTCCTTCAAGCCAGAAAGGGATGGACTTTTCTGTGAGAGGATCTTTGGTCCGGTTAAAGATTGGGAGTGTTCCTGTGGAAAATACAAACGGGTCAGATTCAGAGGAATAGTATGTGATCGATGTG
Organism: candidate division Zixibacteria bacterium SM1_73; assembly: GCA_001304225.1. Lineage (GTDB taxonomy): Bacteria > Zixibacteria > MSB-5A5 > MSB-5A5 > SM1-73 > SM1-73. The sequence goes on along the minus strand of LJVD01000055.1, from coordinate 5,156 downwards.
GAGTGGAGGTGACCCACTCCAGGGTTCGAAGAGAAAGGATGGGACATATCGAACTGGCAGTGCCGGTTTCACACATCTGGTTTTTTAAGTCCATCCCCACCCGAATTGGATATCTTTTGGATTTGTCCATCAGAGATTTGGAGAGAATTCTTTATTACGAATCCTACATTGTAATAGATCCCGGCAATACAACCTTAAAGTATAAGGATATCATCTCAGAGGAGGAGTATAGCGAGTTAGAGGGTACAGGCAAGCAGTTTATAGCGAAGATGGGAGCGGAGGCCATTCAAGAACTTCTTCGTCAGGTGGATGTGGAGGAACTTTCTATTTCTTTGAGAGCACAGGTGAAGGTAGAGACATCTGCTCAAAGGAAAAAAGACACCTTAAAAAGGCTGAGAGTGATAGAAGCATTCCGGCAGTCACAGAACAAGCCGGAATGGATGATCTTAAATGTGATCCCGGTCATCCCCCCCGATTTGAGACCTTTGGTGCCTCTGGAGGGGGGTAGGTTTGCCACCTCGGATTTGAATGATCTTTATCGACGAGTAATCAATCGAAATAACCGATTGAAAAAGCTGATCGAGATAAAAGCGCCGGAGGTAATCTTACGTAACGAGAAGAGGATGCTTCAGGAGGCGGTGGATGCACTCTTCGATAACGGTAGACGGTCTCAATCGGTGAGAGGAGATTCCCAAAGACCACTCAAGTCTTTGTCAGATTTGCTTAAGGGAAAGCAGGGAAGGTTCAGGCAGAACCTTTTAGGAAAAAGGGTGGATTACTCGGGTAGATCGGTGATCGTGGTGGGACCGGAACTTAAGATCCACCAATGTGGGTTGCCCAAAAATATGGCCTTGGAGCTTTTTAAGCCCTTTATCATCATGAAATTGGAAGAGAAAGGGTACGTCCAAACGGTAAAGTCGGCCAAGAAGCTGGTGGAAAGGGAGCGTCCAGAGGTTTGGGATATTTTGGAGGAGATAATTGCTGATCATGCTATTCTTTTGAATCGCGCTCCCACCCTGCATCGATTGGGAATTCAAGCTTTTTATCCGGTGTTGGTAGAAGGAAAAGCTATAAAACTACATCCTTTAGTGTGTGCGGCTTTCAACGCTGACTTTGATGGAGATCAGATGGCAGTGCATGTTCCTCTTTCCTTTGAAGCACAGCTGGAGGCAAAAATATTGATGCTTTCGCTAAATAACCTTTTGTCCCCATCAAGCGGTAAACCCATTGCCACTCCCAGCCAAGATATAGTCTTGGGCTGCTATTATCTCACTAAGGAAAGACCTGGTGAAAAAGGTGAAGGGAAAGTATTCTCTTCTCCAGAAGAGGTGATCGCTGCCTACGATGCCGGAGGGGTGGGGCTCCACGCTAAGATAAAGGTCAAAATAGAGAAAAAATTGACAGAGACCACAGTGGGACGGGTGATGTTCAATCAGATTATCCCCAAGGAACTAGGTTATTTTAATGAGTTGGCTAACAAAAGCAATTTGGAGGGGTGGGTAGCTAAAGCTCACCGGAAACTGGGGAACTATCACACGTCGGTGTTCTTGGATGAGCTAAAAAGGATTGGCTTTGAATATGCCACCTTAGCTGGGATTACGGTGGGAATTGATGATATGGTGATCCCCCCGGAGAAGCAGAGCTTGATTGAGAAGGCAAAAAAAGAGGTGGAGAAGATTTGGAGGCAGTATGAAAGAGGAGTGATCACCGCTGGTGAAAGATATAATAAGGTGATCGACATTTGGACTCACACCACAAGTGAGGTGGGGGAGGTGATGTTTGAGCGGCTGAAAAATGTGGAAGGTGGTTTCAACCCGGTCTTCATGATGGCGGACTCAGGAGCCAGAGGAAGCAAGGAACAGATAAGACAGTTGGCTGGTATGCGAGGGCTGATGGCCAAGCCACAAAAGAGAATTACCGGACAAATTGGGGAGATCATCGAATCGCCCATCACCGCAAACTTCAGAGAAGGATTGGACGTGCTGGAGTACTTCATCTCCACCCACGGAGCTCGAAAGGGTCTGGCAGATACAGCTTTGAAGACTGCAGATGCCGGATATTTGACCCGGAGATTGGTGGATGTGGCTCAGGATGTGATTATCACTGAACAGGATTGTGGTACCATCTTGGGGCTCAATGTTGGTGCTCTGAAGGAGGCGGAGGAGGTGATCGTCTCTCTGAAAGACAGAATCCTGGGCAGAGTGGCTTTGGAGGATGTCTACGACCCCATCACCGGCGACCTTTTGGCTAAGGCAGGAGAGGAAATCGATGAGGAAGCGGCTGCCCGTATAGATGAGAGTGGAATAGAGATGGTGAGGATCAGATCTGTTTTGACCTGTGAGTCAAAAAGAGGGGTATGTGCTAAGTGTTATGGACGAAATCTGGCTACCGGAAAAATGGTGAACTTGGGCGAGGCGGTAGGGATAATAGCTGCTCAGAGCATAGGTGAACCTGGAACCCAGCTCACCTTACGCACCTTCCATATTGGTGGAACCGCAGCTAGGATTGAGGAGCAATCCAAGGTAACCGCAAAAAGCGAAGCAAAGGTGGTGTATAAGAATATAAAATCTGTGACCAAAAAAGATGGGAGCATGGCGGTTTTGGGAAGAGAGGGGGAGATGAACCTGGTGGATGAGAGGGGAAGAATTAGAGCTAAATACAATGTCCCTTATTCTGCCAGCCTCCTGGTTAAAGATCAGGCACAAGTGGAGAAGGAGGAAGCACTCTTCGAGTGGGATCCATACACCAACACCATTCTGTCCGATCATTCCGGACGGGTTGAATTTGTGGATATAATTGAGAACGAGAGTTTTCGGGAGGAGTTGGACGAGACTACCGGACTTCGGCAAAGGGTGATTGTGGAACAGCGAGAGAAATTGCTTCGCCCTCATATAATGATTCTGGACGAGAAAGGGAGGAGAAAAGCCAAATATTCCATTCCCACCGGTGCTCACCTTTTGGTGCACGACGGAGATAAGATAGAGGCTGGTGATATCTTGGTCAAGATTCCCCGGGAGATTTCAAAGACCAGGGATATCACCGGAGGACTGCCTCGAGTGGCTGAGCTATTTGAGGCAAGAAAACCCAAAGATCCTGCGGTGGTCTCGGAGATCGACGGGATAGTTGAGTTCGGCAAAATCATTCGAGGTTCTACTCAGATATTGGTAAAAGGATATGGAGGGGAGACCAGGGAGTATCTGATTCCCCATGGCAAACACCTGAGGGTGCATGATGGGGATAGGGTTAAGGCCGGAGAAAGGTTATGTGAAGGTCCCATCGATCCCCACGATATCTTGAAAATCAAAGGGGTCAATGATGTGCAGGAGTATCTGGAGAACGAAATCCAAGAGGTTTATCGCCTGCAGGGCGTAAAGATGAGCGATAAGCACATCGAGGTCATTGTTAGGCAGATGTTGCAAAAGGTGAAGGTGGAGGAGGTCGGAGATACAAATTTCTTGGAAGGGGAACAGGTTGATAAAAACAGGTTCCGAGAGGAAAACGAAAAGGTGATAGCCGAAGGTGGGGAGCCTGCTACCTTCCAGCCCTTACTCTTGGGGATAACCAAAGCTTCTCTATCCACGGAGAGTTTCATTTCCGCGGCCTCTTTCCAAGAGACCACGCGGGTATTAACTGAGGCAAGCATCAACGGAAAAACTGATTATCTTCTGGGTCTTAAGGAAAACGTAATCATCGGTCACCTGATCCCTGCGGGGACTGGTCTGGAAAGGTATAGGAACATGCATATAAAAGAAAGGGAGAGGGAGGAGGTTAAGGAGAAGATGGAGATATTTGAAGAAAGTGCTTGACAATTGTGGGAAATTGTATAAATTGGGAATTTATTTCGCCGACTTCCGAGGCAAGTTACAGACTTTACCAGCCTTGGTCGGAATTTGAAACGAATTGATTTTTTGAGACGAAGGAGAGAAAGTTTTGCCTACTGTGAACCAGTTGATAAGAAAGGGAAGAAGGATCATAAGAGCGAAGCCTTCCACGCCGGCTCTAAGAAGGTGCCCTCAGAAAAGGGGAGTTTGCACTCGGGTTTATACCTCCACCCCCAAAAAACCTAATTCGGCTTTGAGAAAGGTGGCCCGGGTGAGGTTAACCAATACAATTGAGGTGACCGCTTACATTCCGGGAGAAGGACATAACCTTCAGGAACACTCTCTGGTTTTGATCAGAGGAGGAAGAGTGAAGGATCTTCCGGGAGTAAGATATCACATAATTAGAGGTACCCTGGATGCAGCGGGAGTGGCGGACCGAAAGCAAAGTAGATCAAAATACGGCGCCAAAAAACCGAAAAAGACAGTGGTTACATAAAGAGGGATGATAATCTTGGATTTTGTGGTGAGCAGAAACTGACGAAGAGCCACTATTATAATCTAAGTCAAGCCATTGGAGGTGAAATCCTTCTTATTCTGAGGAACGATTTATGCCCAGAAGAAAAGCGGTGGTAAAAAGAGAGAAAGTTCCTGATCATAAATTTAAAGATCTTTTGGCGGGTCAGTTTATCAACTGCATCATGCGGAGAGGAAAAAAGAGCTTGGCGGAAAGGGTCTTCTACAATGCATTGGATATCGTCACCAAAAAGACGAATCAAACCGGGCTTTCCGTGTTCAAAAAGGCTTTGGAAAACGTGCGCCCCATCTTGGAAGTTAAACCGCGAAGAGTGGGAGGGGCAACTTACCAGGTTCCGGTAGAGGTAAGACCCGAAAGAAGCACCGCCTTGGCTATGAGATGGATCATAGGTTACGCCAAAGATAGAGGGGAACATTCCATGGCGGAAAAGTTAGCTGGAGAGTTCATTTCGGCCTCTAAAAACGAGGGTGCTTCAATTAAGAAGAGGGAGGACACTCATAGAATGGCAGAGGCCAACAAGGCTTTTGCTCATTTTAGATGGTAAAAACTAATATTTTGTCCAGATTTTGGATGCCAGCAAGAGGGATGATCTAAAAAAGTAGATCAGCTTTAAGATCTCTCGATACTAATAAAATGGCTCAATGTTCCACACGAAAGAGAGGTCTTTTTGTATAAGAATGAGCCTTAGGAGAGGTTAAGACGATTATAAGGTGTTAAGAGTCGAAAAAAAGAGCAGCATTAAGGCTAAAAACAGGTTGGTTTTCATGCCGAGAAGGTTTTCTTTAGATAAGGTAAGAAAT
>LJVD01000054.1 GCA_001304225.1 candidate division Zixibacteria bacterium SM1_73 | reverse complement strand
AGAGCAAAGGATGCAATATGAAGATCGATCTCAAATATGGTAATTCGCATAAGACTTTGGAATTGAATGATAAGCATGTGATTGCTACTCTGGAGTTGACAAAAGTCCCGGGACTCCCGGATGTCACCAAGGCAGAGATAGAGGCATTAGAGAACCCAATCGGGTCGCCCAAACTCTCCGAGATCGCCAAAGGGAAAACCACCGCCTGTGTGGTGATCTCAGATTATACCAGAGGGGTGCCTTACAAAAGACCGGATTTCAATCTGTTATCACCCATTATTGAAGAGCTACACGAGGGGGGAATTAAGGATGAGAACATCAAGTTCCTGGTGGGGACCGGAGCACATCGTGCTCATACGGAATTGTAAATAAGTACGAAGTTATCAGCCATGATTGCGACAAAAGCAACGTCTCCCTGGGAAAACTATCCACCGGAAACGAGCTTTTAGTGGACAAGCTTTGGGTTGACTCAGAGGTGAAGGTCATGACCGGATTGATCACCACCCATTATTTTGGCGGTTTCTCTGGAGGAAGAAAGGGAATACTTCCTGGGATAACCGATCGAGAGAGCATTCGAAGGAATCACGCCATGATAATCGATCCAGAAGTGGACATCGCCAAAACCAAAGGCAATCCCATCTCCGATGAGATGGACGAAGCCGCCAAAAAAGCAGGAGTAGATTTTCTTTTGAATGTGGTGATCAATGACCAAAAACAGATCGTGAAGATCGTAACCGGCGATCTGGAGCAAGCCTTTGAGGTGGGATGGAAAGCGTGCAGAGATCTATATCGGGTGCCATTTCATGAAAAGGCTGATGTGGTCTTTGCCTGTGCAGGAGGTTATCCAAAGGATGTCAGCCTGTATCAATCCCAAAAAACCATAAATAATGCCAAATTGGTGCTAAAAGAGGGTGGCACGATAGTTTTGATCTCCGAATGCAGAGAAGGAATTGGCTCGGATACTTTTGCTGAGTGGCTTCTTGAAGCTTCCTCTTTGGATGAATTATTAAACACCAAGCAGGAGAAAATAATCGTGGGCGGTCATACCGCGGTAGGAAATGCTAAGGTTTTAAAGAAATTTGATATTCTTGTAGTTTCAAGCATTAAAGAAGACGAACTGGAAAAAAGATTCTACAAATACGCAGAAGGCATAGAAGGTGCAATAGATTGGGTCAAGAACAAACACGGCAGTGATTTCAAATCCTATGTGATGCCGCAGGCAGGATTGATTTATCCTTGCTTGGAGAAATAAGACAAACGCATTTACATATGCTTGCATAGGAATATTTCTGAAAAAACCTATCCCCTCTCCCCTGGGGGAGAGGGCAAGGGTGAGGGGGAATCTGATAGTGCGAAAAAACAAATTATTGAAATAAAAAGTTAACCTCAAGAAAGGAGAAACAAAAAATGGCAGACGTAATTGTAGATGAAGGAAGACTGGCAAAATTCTGCACCCAGGTCTTCGTGAAATTGGGCGTTCAGGAAAAGGATGCGGAGATCACCTCAGATGTATTGGTAGCTTCGGACCTGAGAGGAATCCCCTCGCACGGAGTTGCCCGTCTGATGAGATATGTGGACGGGATTAGAAATAAGACCATACTTTCTGATGCTAAGGTCACCATAGAGAAGGAGACTGCCTCTACTGGGGTGGTAAATGGAGGCAACGGATTAGGACAACCGGCCGGATATTTCGGAATGAACTTAGCTATCAAGAAAGCCAAAGATTCCGGTTTGGGCTTTGTTACCGTGCACAACAGCAATCATTACGGGATCGCAGGATACTACTCCATGATGGCTTTGAAGGATGACCTTATCGGCATCTCCATGACCAATTCCGCACCTCTGGTGGTTCCAACCTTTAGTCGGGACATGCTGATCGGAACAAATCCCATAAGCCTAGCGGCTCCTGCTGGCAAGGAAAGACCTTACGTTCTGGACATGGCCACCAGCGTGGTACCCCGAGGGAAATTTGAAGTTTATGAACGCCAGGACAAGCCGGTCCCTCTGGGTTGGGCTGTGGACGAGAAAGGTGTGCCCAGCACCGATACTAAAAGAATAATCGACAACATGGCCAAAACCGCAGGTGGCGGCATCCTTCCTTTGGGAGGTTCGGGTGAGCTTTTAAGCGGCCATAAAGGATACGGCATGTCACTTTTAGTGGACGTCCTTTCCGGTGTTCTTTCTGGGTCAGACTACGGTCCCTGGGTCAAGACCCTAAAAAAGGATGGCACAAAAACCCACATCAACGTGGGACATTTCTTCGGAGCTATCAAAATAGAAAACTTCATCGATCTAAACAAGTTTAAGTCCACCATGGATGAGATGATGCTGGGCTTGAAAGAGTCAAGTAAAGCTGAAGGAGAAAAAAGAATCTATATTCATGGAGAGAAGGAATACGAAAAGTATGACGAATATAAGAAAAACGGCGTCCCGCTTCAGGAAAAAGTGATAACCGCTTTGAAAAAGCTCTCCGAAGAGATGAATATAAAATATGACATAGAGAAGTAAAGCCTAAAGCCCCCGTACGGGGGGCTTTCATTATTATGGTTCTTCATTAGGCTGGTAGATCGCTCCCTGAAAATGATAGCCCAGTAATTTGTCATTGCGAGTCCCCCGCCTCTGGCGGGGGATGAAGCAATCTCTAAGTGCGCGGAATTTAATGAGATTGCTTCGTGGCTCCGCCCGGACGGGCGGACGAGACCCTCTGGGGCGGTCGTCCGACCGCCTCTCGCAATGACAGCTTAAGATATGATGTTATTTTGAAGAGATTCCACCAGAATACTTTGACTTTTTAAACATGAAGCTGAGGAGAAAAATAGATGAGGACCAAACTAAAGTCCATAGGGATAATCCATGTTCCGCCACAAGATAAGGAGGCATCCGGTGAAAAGGATGCAGTCACAATCTCTAAAATCGAGGTTTTCCGAAAATACCAAGATGGCCTAAAAGACGTGGAAGGTTTTTCTCATCTTGTGATATTATACTTGCTTCATAAGTCCAAAAGCTATTCACTCCATGTCAGACCACGCTTAGACACTACCCTGCGTGGCGTATTCGCCACCAGAAGCCCCAACAGACCAAATCGAATAGGTGTACGCGTGGTGGAACTATTAGAAAGAAATGGCAATAAACTGAAAGTGAAGGGACTCGACGCGGAAGATAACACGCCACTTTTGGACATCAAGCCCTATACACCAAAAGATCGGATTGAGAACATCAAAATTGGTTGGCTGGAAGGGAAGATATAAGCTCATATTGACCATTGAAGGATCGCAACTGTGCCTGTCCCCTGCCCTCCTTCTTTCGCTCTGCCTGGAGAGGAGGAAAGCCCTTAATGCTTAACATTTGACCCTCAAATTTGCGTATTTAACAGAGAAATTTGTATTTCTGTCCTGAGTGTCAAAGCAGATTTGAGAGGGATTAAAAATGAAAAGCGACTTGGAAAATGATTTAAAGAAACTGTTCAGTAGAGATCAACTTCTTACCTCTTTGGAGGAAAGACTCTGTTATTCTTATGATGCCACCAACAGAAGCTTTCTTCCAGATGCCATAGTTTTTCCTCACTCCACAGAGGATGTGGTCAAGTTGATGAGATATGCCTATCAACACAAGATACCGGTAATCCCCAGAGGAGCAGGCACAGGTTATACTGGAGGAAGCCTTCCTGTCAAAGGTGGAATCGTGGTCACCTTCGAACAGATGACCAAGGTTTTGCATCTGGATAAAGAGAAAAAATATGCAGTGGTTGAGCCGGGTCTGGTTACTCAGCAGTTCGCGGATTACGTGGCCAAGTTTGGGCTTTTTTATCCTCCTGACCCAGCCAGTTTGAAAACCTCCACTTTGGGTGGGAATGTGGTAGAGTGTTCTGGAGGATTAAAGGGTAGAAAATACGGAGTGACGAAAAACTATGTAATTGGATTAGAAATCGTTCTTTCGGATGGACAGATTATCAGAACCGGCGTCTTATCCGCCAGAGGCAGATCCGCCTTCGGCGGAAATGGACAAAATGATAACTCTTACGATTTGGAAGCACTTTTGATTGGTTCTGAAGGAACTTTGGGGTTGCTCACCAAGATAGCCTTCAGGCTTCTGGACAAGGTCAAATATGAACAGACCGTGCTGGCAACTTTTGATAAAATGGAAGATGCGGCTTTTGTGGTGGCGGCTATAACTGCATCAGGCATTATCCCCTCTGTTTTGGAATTCATAGATGGGGATACCCTCACTTGTGTGCTGGAATATATCAATCTGGACAATATAGAAAAATCTGAAGCGGTGCTTTTGATCGAGGTGGATGGAAATGATAAGGAAGAAGTGCGTAAAGAGTTTGAAGAAGTTTTGAAAATCTGCAAGGAGAAAAGAGCGAAGAATCTCCAGTATGCTGAAACTAAGGCGGAAAAGGACAAGCTCTGGACAATCCGAAGATCGATTTCCGCTTCACTTTTGAGGATAGCTCCCACTAAGGTAAATGAAGATATATGCGTTCCCGCTAGCAAGCTACCCCTCATGGTCAAAAACATACAACAGCTTTCCCAAAAACATCAAGTCAGGATAAACACCTTTGGACATGCGGGCGATGGGAATCTTCATGTAACCTTTATGTGTGATTTCCGCAACAAAGAGCAGATGGAAAGAGTCGAGGCTGCAGTGGACGAGCTTTTCGATCTGACCCTAAAATTGGGTGGCACCCTTTCTGGTGAACACGGAATCGGAATAACCAAGGCAAAATTTTTGGAAGACGAGGTCGGGAAATCGGGCATCGAACTGATGAGAAAGATCAAGTCCGCCTTCGACCCGGAACATATCATAAATCCTGGAAAAATGTTCTCGTAAGCTTTCGCTTTTATTAAGCGAAATGACAATAACCCACAAGGCAGTGTGGGTTTTTTTTTAGAAACGATGAAAAATTTGACAAACCGCAAGAAAATGACGATATAGTGAGGGAAAAAACCTAACACTTTGAATCTCAAGATTTATGGCAGAAAGAATAAAAATCGGCTTGGCCTTGGGCGGTGGAGGAGCACGCGGTTTAGCCCACATGGGGGTTTTAAAAGCTTTGGAGGAGGAGAAAATTCCCATAGATGCTATAGCTGGAACCAGCATGGGTGCCATCGTAGGAGGAGCTTACGCCCAATCTCCTGATATCCGAAAGCTCATCTCCATGTCGCGTGACCTTATAAATAAGTTTAACCTGCAAAGTGGCTGGATGGAATTCTTATCCGAAGATTTCGAGAAAAACAAGGAAAAGAAGGAAAGTTTACTTAAGGGGATCAGCTATTTTGTTAGAAAAAGGTTCATGTATTTCGTGGGATTTAGCAAGATATCTTTAGAGCCAAAAGAAAAATTGATGGATCCCCTGAAAGCCGTCCTAAAAGATGAACCCATCCAACGGGCCAAAATTCCTTTTGCTTGTGTGGCGGTTGATCTTGTATCAGGAAAGGAGGTGATGTTAAAAAAGGGTTCCATAATAAATGCGGTATATGCCAGCTCTTCTATTGAGGGAGTATTTCCACCTTTGCGCGTGAATAGCCAGCTTCTATCTGATGGAGGGGTAACCTCTTTGGTGCCAGTCGATGCGGTAAGAGAGCTGGGGACGAATTTCATCATCGCGGTGAACATCCCAGAGATGTCAAGAAAGGAGAACAGACTTACTAGTGGAATCGAAGTGATTCTAAGGGCAGATTCCCTCACTCGCAAGAAGTTGAACAATCTGGTCTTGGCAACTGCCGATGTGATCATTACTCCAGAAGTAAAGACCGTCCACTGGGCAAATTTTGGTAGGGTGGACGAATGCATTCAAAGAGGATATGAAGCCACCAGAAATAAAATTGACGAGATAAGAGAAAAGATTCAAAAGAAAAAAAGCCCTTGGACTAAGTTAAGAAAAAATATCGCCAAAGCCATAGCCGGAGGCCCCTAAAGAACTGAAACTTGCGATTTCTCTGTTCCTTGCCCTGTTCGATTTCAAATCCTCTTGTCACTCCGCAGAACACAACATATCTATAACTGAGCTTTTCTAAAACCGAAAATCAAAGAATGGATCTAAATTGCCCTTGACAAGGATGATTTTTTTCCTTTTGGTCGTATTTTTCAATTTTTATTTTTGAATTTTTAGTTTATTATATGGCAAATGTGAAGTATTCATAAGAACTCGCAAAGGCTTTGACAAAAGGAGATCCGAATGTATTTGCAGATAGATGGCAATTACGGCGAGGGTGGCGGACAGATATTGAGAACCACTTTGTCTCTTTCCTGTCTTCTGAAAAAACCGGTAGAGATATCTAACATCAGAAAGGGGAGAAAAATTCCCGGACTGCAGCCGCAGCATCTCACCTCGGTCAATGCTTGCAAAAGAATCAGCGAAGCCGAGGTCGAAGGAAATAACCTGAAGTCTCTTACTTTAAAGTTTAATCCTCAAAAGATCACAGGCGGAGATTTCACCTTCAACGTGGCAGAAGAGAAAAGAAGTGCCGGATCAACCTCTTTGATCCTGCAGGCATTATTTTTGCCTTTGTGCTTTTCTGAGCAAAGTTCGCACATCACCGTATTGGGAGGAACTCATGTTCCCTGGAGCCCTCCCTTTGACTATCTGAAGGAGGTCTTTCTGTCTATGACCAGAAAGATCGGATGTCAAATGGAGCTTCAGGTGAAGAGATGGGGTTGGTATCCCAAAGGCGGAGGAGAGGTAAACTGTAAAATCCAATCAACGAAAAAGCTTAACCCACTTAATTTGACCGAGAGAGGAAGACTTTTAAGTCTGACAGGGATTTCAGTCGTCTCCAATTTGCCCCCCTCTATTGCAGAAAGACAGAAAAACCAAGCCTTAGAAATATTAAGGGGGGAAAAATTCTCTCCGGAAATCAAAATAGTCCAAGCCCCCTCCATTGGTCAGGGCACTTTTTTCTTTTTGAAAGCGGAGTTTGAAAACTCGCAAGCAGGCTTTGGGGCTTTGGGAGAAATCGGCAAAAGAGCGGAGAAAGTGGCTGAAGAAGCCTGCCAGGATTTTTTAGAATTCATGCAAACCAACTCTGCCATTGATCCACATCTGGCAGATCAATTGATTCCATATTTGTCCTTAGCTGATGGTCAATCCTCTTTTACCGTCTCCCGAATATCCAAACACCTTTTAACCAACATCTGGGTGGTCGAACAATTCCTTCCAACGAAAATCACGGTGGAAGGTGAGGAAGGAAGCGAGGGAAGGGTGATTATCACCCCGCCTTAATTTCAACCAGAACAGCCCCGCCAAAGGTGTGAACCGTATGTGCACACCAAAGGTGGGGCCCTCTCGGAGTGCACCCATATGGGTGCATATACGCCAAATTGGAGCAACTTCTCCGGAGTGTCAAGCTTTAGGTCAACAACTTTTTAACTTGACTAATTTAGGCCTCGGCGTGATTGAATTTGGGCAGGGTAGGGGTAGCCGCAATCTTTAGATTGCGTGGGTGGAATTTTTTCACAGACTTTAGTCTGCGAAATCGAGATGTTGAGTTCCAACGACTTACGTCCATATGGACGACTGCAACCTCAAAACACAATTATGACACACTCTCCAGGTAGTGAAGCAGATCAGGTTCCCATCCAAAACCACTGCATAATTTAAAACTCAACAGGAAAGCCGATTTTGTGCAATAGGTACATGGAAGTCAAAGCCGTGTACCTGAAGGTTCACAATGGGCTTTGTCCTTCGCTGTTTAACATGCCAGGCAGAAAGCTAATCTGCTGATTTATTGATGGTTGGAATACGAAAGGCATAGGATATTATTTTTGGCATCTTTGTTGCATAAATTAGTTTTCCCAAGTTGGTGCTCAACTTTTGGATAACGGAAGTAAAAACTATGTTTAAGCAGGACGTGTTTTAATAAGTTGGAGTGGATCTGCCACGATTGATCAAGGAATGTTGGTCCTTACACTGGCCAAGGTAATTGAGAACCTCCCTCCAAGAAGAATTAGAATAAATCATCTTCTTCCGCTGAAAGGCGGATACTTGTCAGTCATGGAGAGAGAGTATGCAATAACCCGATTGAGATAACGATTATATCTCAACAGAAAATCGAAAAGGCGTAAGGGAAAAGCTCCTTTTATCAAAATGACAAAATAGCAAAATATCACCACGAAGAAACTCAAGAAACTGTAAGCTAAGGCGAATATGCCATGCGGAATGCCGACATAAAGCCAGCCCAAGAAAAATCGAGCCAAAACTAACCAGCGAGATGATCTTTCCGGATAGTCCACACTGAACTGAACTGGATAATTATACATCTTTTCCTCCCCCTGAGATCTTTGATGATTTCGCTTGTTTTTGGATGTCTCCTCCTCGCAAGAGCAACCAAACAATTCTTCTGGTCCGGAGAAAAGCTAAAAGCTTAAAAAACCTTATACTAAAGTTGAAATTGAGAAAACGCACCGGCCATTTGAGTTCGCTTTTATCGCATAACGTAGAAGTCCTCAGCCCGTTTGCGGGTTTTTTTAGATCAGCCAAGATTGTCTCAACCTTGCGGTCTTTATCCTCTCCTATTATTTTGTCGGCTTTGTTTATCATCCTTATCGCTTCCCTAATTCTGTTCTCAATCTCTTTGAATTTTTTGAATCTGATGAGGCCATGTCGGTATTTTATCTGGTTGAGGCCTAAAGCCGCTTCATAGGTGCTTTGCACAATTTCATCCCTCCTCATCCACTTAGTCTCGTAATTTAACATATGCTTCCAGCTTGGACTTAAAAGCGCCCGCCGATGTTCTTCCAGGCTACGAAAAAACAGCTTGTAGCCAAACTCCTCAGGATTCTCGAAAACGCAGCTGCCCGGATCCAAGAAAGGAGCCAAAGGCGCAATGTAGGGATGAAGTCTTCTCCCTTTTCCAAATCTTTCCAATAAACGGTCGCAGTATTCGACGGTGTCCAAAACAGATTGATAATCCTGGCAAGGTAACCCGATCATAAAGAACAGATCCAACCTCCTGCAGCCAAATTCCAAGGCCGACTCGATCATCTCCTCCATTTTTTGATTGTCATAAGGTCGACCAAAACAACCCCTTATCTTCCGGTCATGAGACTCCGGAGAAAGTTGAATATTAAAATGTGGGATGGAGGAACCTATCGTTTTTAAAGATTCTTTAGCAGGAATGTCAAAGAATTCCAAAACCAGATGATTGTCCACTTTTTGTTTTTTCAGTGAGTCTAAAAGAGTCTGAGCATATTTCTCACCAGGTTGATATATATCTCCCAGCACAAAAATTGGGCCCTTGAAGTATTTCGAAATATTGTGGACATCAGATGCTACCAATTCGGGATCCCGGTAAGCTGGCCTTCTCCGGCCACAGAACTTTTGATAAGCCTCTTTGGAGCCGCCGCAGGTTCTGCAATTATAGGTGCAGCCCCGACAGGTAAAAATTGCGGTGATCGGATAATTTTGCCAATCTGAAAAAGGGACATAACCGGAAAAATCCCTGTGCTTTATGGCTGATTTTATAATGTGAGCATAATCTATGGAAAACTCATTTAAATCTTCCGGGACATAGCTCATCTGATTTATCTTTACCTGTCCGTCCTGTTTATAAGTCAAATTGGGAATAGAAGAGAAGCCCTTTTTATTTTGCAGAACTGACAATAGATGTAAAAGAGGCACCTCAGCCGATTCTCCCCGGATCACAAAATCTACCTGAGGATACTCGATCAGCTCCCGGTGGAAATAGGTGGAAGAAAGTCCCCCGAAGATCACCGGAGTGTGGGGATGGTATTTCTTGACTATCTTTGCTAATTCTAAGCTCCCCTGTGCGTGAGGCAGCCAATGCAGATCAATGCCGAAGGCAAAAGCTTTCAGATTCTTGATTTCTTTTTCCGGATCATAGCGTGGGCTGGATAACATTTTATAGGCGATGTTCATAATCCGAACGTCGTACCCATGCTTATTCAGATATTGCGAGAGGCTAACAAAGCCCAAGGGATACATCTCGAATACCGGGGTGGAGGGAATAATGTCACTTATGGGACCAAAGAAAATCGAGTTTTTCCTGAAATCGTATACGCAAGGAGGATGAAGCAGGATTAAATCAATCATGGGAAATCAAAAATGTAGTATGTTGGTTTTACTGCTAATCTGAGACTTCTTCATGTGTCATTCTAAACCTCCCCCCTTGTCATTCTGAGGGAGCGTAGCGACCGAAGAATCTCTCAATAGTTCATTTCGCAGATACTTCGCTTCGCTCAGCATGACACTTATTTTTCACCCTACGTCCACTCTTCACTTAAATCTTTCCACTCCGGATTCATTGATTCAATCAAGGCAATTTTCTTTTTTCTCAACCATCCCTTTATCTGTTTTTCTCTTACAATCGCAGAAGTTATTTCACTTGTCACTTCATACCAGACCAATTTGGTAATATTGTATTTCTTGGTGAAGCCACCAATTAGCTTGTTTTTGTGTTCGTATACGCGACGATACAAATTGCCTGTAACACCGGTATATAACGTTCTCGACCTGTTTGTCACAATATAGACATAATACTGTCTCATAGTTTACCATATATAATTGAAATCTCTACATATTTCATCCTCTTAGAAGAACTAAAAAAACGAGATACTTCGCTTCGCTCAGTATGACAAGTATTCTGTTTGTCATTCTGTGCCTTCCTTCTTGTCATTCTGAGGGAGCGTAGCGACCGAAGAATCTCTAAGTACTTCGCTTCCCAGATGTTTCGCTTCGCTCAGCATGACAATTGGAACCACGGTGTGGGACTTCAAACAACTCTTCCTACTACCAGCCCCAAACTCAGAAGAAGACCGGTGAAAAGATGTGTTTGGACAGTCTTGGCCTGAGCAGGGATGAGCTCTGCAATCTTATCGTAATTAACTTTCAAGATTTTCATGGCTCCAAAAGCCAAGGGCAATGTCAGAAGGGGAGCTAAGGCAAAAGGGGTGATAACTCTAAAAATGACGCTAAACAGAATAACCAGATAATTAGCTAAAATCAAGAAATAATAACCGTAAACGGCTTTCTTTTTTCCTAATATTACCACCCAGTGCCTTTTGTTGACCGCCTTGTCTGCTTCATAGTCGGGGAACTGGTTTATATACAAAATCGCCGCCACCAGGAAACCGATGGGAAGCGAAAGCCAAAAGGCTGCCCAACTTAAAGTATGTGCTTGAACATAAAAAGCGCCGATTATGGCCAGGGTCCCCAAATTCAAACCCACCAAAAACTCTCCCCAACCCCGATAGCCGATAAGGATGGGAGTGAAAGTGTAGAAAAACCCACTTAAAAGTCCAAAGATTCCCAAAAAGAGTATCAAATTTCCTGGGGTGACTGCGTTCAGATATAGACCGATGATTGATCCCAATCCAAAGAACAAAAAGGATGCAATCAGCATGTGTTTGGCAGGAATCAGCCCCTTCTGAATTACCCGGCTTCCGCCGGAGAAAGGGGTGAGGTTGGTGTTAATCTCGTCGTTTCCGGTCTTATGATCGTAATAGTCGTTGGCCAAATTCGTTCCTGCATTGAAAAGGGGGACGCCGATGAGAGTCAGGATAAACTTATAAAAGCTGAATTTTCCGGTCAGATTCCATGCCAAGGAAGTTCCCACCAAAACCGGGATGGCGCTTGCAGTAAAAAAGGGCGCTCGTATGGCAATTATCCATTTTTTCAGAAAGTCTTTTATCAAAAGAATTTCCTCTTTTGAATTAGTCTAAGCTTTGGTTTCCGCCTGATCATCTCTTCTTGTAGGGATCTCAGGAATCAAGCCCACTTTCACCTCTTCACAACTCCCATCAGGGTTAGATTCTTCTTCCGGAACCCTCACTTTTGGTACCACTTTTTCTATCTCCTCCACCGGTATATGTCCTCGCCGGATCAAGGTGACCTCTTCGCCGGAGA
Source organism: candidate division Zixibacteria bacterium SM1_73 (assembly GCA_001304225.1). Classification (GTDB taxonomy): domain Bacteria; phylum Zixibacteria; class MSB-5A5; order MSB-5A5; family SM1-73; genus SM1-73. The sequence continues at coordinate 1,522 of LJVD01000054.1, read as the reverse complement.
CGTCCAAGACTGTGGAGGGCAAGAATATCTTGGATTTCCCCCCATCCAAAATCAGATCGATTCGGCCATTAAAGAAATAGAAGACCCGGTTTGCCACCACGCAACTTTTTTTCCCGGAGGGATTGGCACTGGTAGCGGTAACGGGCACCCTCACTTCCTCCAAAATCCGATATATCAATTTGCTCGGAGAGATACGAATCCCCAATTTCTCACCGCCCGCCAAAACCCAAGATAGTTTGGGAGAACTGCTTTTAAATACCAGGGTCAAAGGTCCAGGCAAAAACCGCTCCATCAATTTCTGTGCATCTTCGCTGATCGAGTCCACCACTTTTCTTACTTCTCTGGCATCCTTCAGAAAAACCGAAAAAGGCTTTGATCTTTCTCTTCTTTTTATTCGATAAATCCTGGCCACCACCTCCTGATTATAAGCATCGCCTCCCAAAGCATACACCGTCTCGGTGGGAAAAGATACTATACCTCCTACTCTTAAGGCTTTGGCTACCTCTTGGGTTGTCTTCTTGTCTGGTCTTTCCGGATCTACCAATAAAACTTTAGTTTTGATCAGCAATGCTACATCCCTGTAAACGCTGAACTCAATACTTCTTTGGTGGAGACAAACTCAGCGTTGCATTAGTTTTTTGGGTTAACTCAGTTTTGCTTTGCTTTTATTTCCACCACCCAACTTTCCCCATATCCCAACCTCTTTATCTTCTCTAACAGAAAATCTGCTTCCTCTTTGGTTTCACAATCTCCGACCCTAATCCAATAGTAGGGAACTTTAAAGCTTATATAGGTCTTTTCGGACAATTGGCTTTCCACAGAATCTGCCACCTGTCGGGCCTCATCGGGGTACTTGGTGGCAAAGAATTGAACCCGGTAAACTTTCTCTTGAACTGAACTTTCGCTTTCTTCGGTGCCTTCTCCTTCTGTTTTCTCCCTTCTTTTTTTCTCAAGCCAGATGGAATCTTCGTTGGTGGTAGGGTACTCCTCTTCGGTTACGATTACTCTATCCTGTTCAAAGCCCAGTGGATCAAATTCCTTCTCTCCTTTGGTTCTCGGATCCTCCAGACCCTCACCTCTGGGCAAAAGAGAACAGCTTGAAAAAAACAAAAGAAAGAGAATTGTCCACAAAATAGTTGAGTTCTTATTCACAGAACCTCACAGATACTTTTCTAATTCCTTATTCCCGGCAAACTCTCGCAACAGATCTTTGACATCCTGAACTTTGGTCTTATGAGCTACGAAGACGATCTCATCTGTTTTCACGATCACTAAATCCGAAACTCCCAAGGTGGCGATTATACCTCCCGAATCGTTGACGATGGTGGTCTCATAAGTATTGATGGTCTTGGCTTCGCCTACGATCACGTTGTCATCCCGATTCTTCTCTTTCACTCGATCCAAGGCTAACCAGTTGCCCACGTCATCCCACTCCAAATCCGCTTTGATCACCAAGGCGTTATCCGCCTTCTCCAGAACTGCAAAATCGATGGAGATGCTCTCTGCATTTTGATAAAGCCTC
>LJVD01000053.1 GCA_001304225.1 candidate division Zixibacteria bacterium SM1_73 | reverse complement strand
TCAAAAGAAGGCAGCATCCCTGATCGAAGCGGCCAAGAATTATTTAACTCCTGCACAGAAGGAGAAAAAATAGAATTTTGAGAATTTGAAAAAGATTAGCTCTTCAATGGATTTTATAAAACAAAAGGCTTGAGGAAATGGGTTTTTCTCTCAAGGTGAAGAAATGGAAGATCTTAAGGCTTGAACGTTTTATTCTTTAATCGCTAAAGGTGAAATAAGAAACGAGAAATAGCGATTTTAAGAAAAGTGAGGAAACTCTTTGGAAAGTTTTAGATTTGGTTAAAGTTGTATGCCGGTAGAATTATGCTCGGAAGGTACGTAGAACCATTATCAGAGAGGTGTTGAGTTTGGCAAAAAAAAGAGTCTATCAAGTAGCTAAGGATTTTCAAATCTCCAGCGAGGCTTTGCTTTCCATCATCAGGGAGCTTGGTCTTAAGGTGAAAAGCCACATGAGTGTGGTAGACAAGAAGATGCTTTCCGCCATTGAGGAAAAATTTAGAAAGGAAAGAGAAGCAGTCAAAGAGGAATACGCTTTAAAGAAAAGGAAGTTAGAAGAGAGGAAAAAAAAGGAAGAATTCGAATTACCCGTAGAGAAAGTCAAGGCAAAAGAGGTTAAGATTAGACGAAGGGATCGTTTAAGAAAGTTAGAGAAAAAAAGGTTAGAGGTTAAGAAGAAGAAGGGGGTCTTCCTCAGAGAGAAATTCGAAAAAGGAATAGACAAAAAAGAGATCAAGGAAAGCGTAAAAAAGACCTTGGCTTCAATTGAAACCATAAAGAAGTTTAAGAAATATCGGAGGAGAACCTCAGATAAGAAAGAGGGAGAGAAGGTAGAGCCCACCAACCTGATCAGAGTGAGCGAATATGTATCGGTAGCAGAATTGGCCAGTTTAATGGGAGTTAAGCCAACGGACGTGATTTCTAAATGTCTGGAATTGGGATTTGTGGCCACCATCAATCAGAGATTGGACATGGATACCATTGAGACCATTGCTTTAGAATTCGGTTTCAATGTTGAGCCGACAAAAGAGATCGGGTTGGAGGAGACCGAAGAGGAAGAGAGAGAGGCGGACTTAAAACCTCGAGCTCCGGTGATCACAATCATGGGGCATGTGGACCATGGCAAGACCTCGCTTTTGGACTATATACGAAAGAGCAATGTCATTGCTGGCGAGTCCGGAGGAATCACCCAACACATAGGGGCGTATGAGGTCAAATTGCCCGATGGAGATATCACGTTTTTGGACACCCCCGGACATGAAGCTTTCACCGCCATGAGGGCCAGAGGAGTACAGATAACGGATATTGTGGTATTGATGATTGCGGCAAACGACAGCGTGATGCCTCAAACCATCGAAGCCATAGATCATGCCAGAGCCGCCGGAGTCCCCATAATTGTGGTTATCAACAAAATGGATCTGCCAGATGCCAACAGCGAGCCGATCAAAGAGCAGTTGGCAAAGCTGAACTTGGTCCCGGAGGAGTGGGGTGGTAAGACCATAGTGGTGGAGATCTCCGCCAAAACGGGAATGGGGGTGAATCGGCTTTTGGAGATGATACTTCTTCAAGCGGAGATGATGGAGCTTGAAGCCAATCCCAACCGAAAGGCACAAGGGGTGATAGTCGAGTCGGAACTGAGCAGGGGCAGGGGTGTGATTTGTACGGTCCTGGTTCAAAAGGGCACATTAAAAACTGGAGATTGCTTTGTTAGCGGGGCTTACCACGGAAAAGTGCGAGCGATGTTTGACGAAAGGGGAAATTTGGTAAGAAACGTAGGTCCGTCAACCCCAGTGTTGGTTTTGGGGGCCTCAGGAACCCCTCAGGCCGGGGACACCTTCATGGTAACCGGCACTGAGGCGGAAGCTCGGGAAATCTCTGCGAAAAGAATAAGGCTCAAAAGAGAACAAGATCTAAGACAAGTCAAAAGGCTCTCTCTAACTGACGTTTATGAACAGATTGAGGAAGGCAAAGTAAAAGATCTGAAATTGATCATAAAGGGGGATGTAGACGGATCGGTGGAAGCTTTATCTGACACCCTGGAGAAAATCTCCACCCTTGAGGTAAGAGTGAAGGTCATTCATAAAGCAGTGGGTCCCATAAATGAAAGTGACGTCCTATTGGCGGCCGCATCTGAGGCTATAGTTATTGGCTTTCATGTACGTCCGAGCACTAGAGCCAGGGAGGTGGCATCAAGAGAGAAAGTGGATGTCAGGCTTTATCAGGTAATCTATGAAGTACAATCGGATATCAAAAAGGCATTGGAAGGGCTTCTGGAGCCGGAGGTTTCCGAGATCATCTCTGGAACAGCCGAGGTCAGAGATGTGTTCAGAATATCTGGTGTGGGACAGGTGGCTGGGTGTTTGGTGACAGAAGGGAACATAAAAAGAAGAGACAAGGTGAGGATAATACGAGATGGAGTAGTTATTTACGACGGCGTTGTTTTTTCCTTGAAAAGATTCAAAGATGACGTTCGGGAAGTGGCAAGCGGACTTGAATGTGGAATAAAAATAGAGGACTACAATGATATAAAAATTGGAGATGTGATAGAAGCGTACGAGGTCAAGGAGTTGGCTAGAAAACTGGAGTGAGTGCCAACGAACAGTGAATAGCATAAGACTGATTTAAACATGGTGGTTGGACTAGCACATATCGATATTCATATTCCGGAAAGCGGATCCTTGAAAAGCAAAAGGCATCTTTTGAAGGGCATAAAAGATCGTGTCAAAAATAAATTCAACGTCTCCATAGCGGAGGTAGGACATAACGATCTTTGGCAGAGAACTACCATTGGAGTATCGGTGGTTGCAAATGACAAGAAATTTGCCAATCAGGTCCTATCCAAGGTAGTGGAACAAATCAATAAGGAAAACGGATTGCAAATCCTGGATTATTCCATAGAGATATTATAAAGAGACAGTATACAGTGATCAGCAGGTAGATGGATTTGAAAAGATGCAGTACAGAAGAGCGGACAGAGTCGGAGATTTAATCAAAGAAGAGATTTCCCGGATAATTCAGTATGAGCTTAAAGATCCTGGGATCGGCTTTGTAACCATAACTGCGGTTAAGCTTTCTGACGATCTTAGGCACGCCAAAATCTTTTATAGTGTGTTAGGAGACGAAAAAGCCAATAAAGAAAGTTCTTGCGCTTTGGAAAGGGCGTGTGGATTTATACAGCATGAGATTGGGAGAAGACTAAGGCTTAAATACACTCCTGAGATCTGTTTTTGCTTCGATCCCTCAGTGGAGTACGGTGCCCATATTGAGACGCTGCTTAAAAAAATACACCAATCTCAAGGATCCACCAAAAGGGATATGCCCCAGAATGAGGATGATGAAGAAGACGATTGAGAAAATCCTGGATTTGATAGAAAGTACCCAGAGGATCTTGATAACCTCGCACCGTGACCCGGATGGCGATTCAATAGGTTCTCAGTTAGCCTTAGATGGTTTTTTGCGAAGCCTTGCAAAGACCACCAGAATTGTCAACCAGGGATGTCTTCCACTTCGATATGTTTTCTTGGACCCCCAAAAGAGAATAGAAAATTTCAACTCTGTTCCAAAGGAAAAGAACTTCAATTTCAAACCGGGTGTGGTTTTCGTGTTAGAATGTCCATCTTTGGATAGATTGGGGGAGGTCAAAAAGATCGTTCCCGCGGAGAGCAGATTAATAAACATAGACCATCATCCTGATAACGAGATGTTTGGCACTTTAAACTACGTGGATCCCAAAGCACCAGCGGTAGGGGAGATGATTTATTCCTTGTTGAAAGAATATGGTTTTGCCATTTCCCCTATGATGGCAAATCAGATTTACGCCGCTATTTTAACCGACACAGGCAGGTTTGGATATTCCAACGCTTCTGCACGTTGCTTGAGCAACTGTGCTGAATTGATCAGACTTGGAGCTGATCCCAAGATCCTTACCGAAAAGATCTATTTCAACCATTCTCTGGCTTTTTTGAGACTTTTAGGAACGATCCTACAAAGATTAGAAGTGAAAAATGGTGGGAAAACATGTTCGGTAACCATTGATCGGAATCTTTTATCAGAGTTTGGAGTCAATAATAAGGAGATCGAAGGAATTGTAGATTATTCTCTTTTTCTAGGCGGAGTGGAAATTGGACTTTTATTTACGGAAACAGAAAAAGGGAAAACTAAGGTTAGTTTGAGATCGCATAATGCTTTCGATGTGAGCAAACTGGCAAAAATCTTCGGTGGCGGGGGGCACAAAAATGCAGCTGGCTGCACCTTAAACTACGATTTGGCAAAAGCCAAAAAGGTTATTTTTGACCAAATTCTAAAGTTTTCTTAGATTCGCTTTGTGCACTGCAATAAACAATGAGCTTATCCGGACTCTTGGTGGTTAATAAAAAGGCGAAGATGACCTCTCACGACGTGGTGGAAAAATTAAGGAGAATATTGAATTTCAAGAAAATCGGACATGCCGGGACTTTGGATCCAAATGCTTTAGGAATTCTTTTGATCTGCCTGGGAAAAGCTACCAAAATCGCAATGTTTCTAACCGAATATGATAAAGAATATAAAGCGGTAATCAAATTAGGGGAGGCCACGGACACGTGTGATCAAGAGGGGAGAATTACTCAGGTAAAGGACGATCTGAAGATTGGCGAAAAGGAGGTAAGAGAGGCGGCAGAGTCCTTCAAGGGGGAGATATGGCAAACGCCTCCCTTATATTCAGCCATCAAACACAAAGGTAAAAAACTTTACCAATATGCTCGAACCGGTAAGAAGGTGGAAAGGAAGAAACGGAAGGTTTTTATTAAGGACATCCAGATATTAGAGATTAGGTTGCCTTACGTGAAATTAAAAATCAATTGTTCTAAAGGCACATACATCCGGAGTTTGGCAAACGATATAGGAGAGAGGTTGGGATGCGGGGCGCATCTTTTTTCACTCTGCCGAACCAGGGTAGGTCCATTTGAGCTCAAAGATTCACAGAATTTGGAGACCATACAAGAGATTCAGCGTGAAGGTGGAATTGAAGACTTCTTGATTCCCATTGAAAAGATTTTAGATCATATCCCCTCCGTGGTAGTAAAGAATAGTTTTGCGGAGAGGATAAAAGAAGGACCAGACCTTTTTGCACCATTGGTATTGTCATCGGAGAAAGAATTCGATGAAGGTCAGACTATTTGTATAAAAAATAATGAAAATCAAATCATCGCCCTGGGAAAAGCTCTCTTTTCTTCTGATGAATTCTTGGATGAAAAGCGAAAGGATCGACTATTCGAATATACTCGGGTGCTTTAAAAAGTTATTGAACCTTTGAACTTTTGAACCATTAAACCACGTTCTATGCGCATTCATTCTGACATAAAAAAGGTTGATTTTCAAACTCTGGTTAAACCAGTGGTGAGCTTGGGGACATTCGATGGAGTTCATCGGGGGCATCAGGCTATAATTAAAAGACTTTTGGAGAGAGCCAAAGAGAAGAACAAGGTAGGTTTGGTGGTCACCTATGAGCCACATCCTCAGAGTGTGGTTGCCCCACAAAGCGCCCCACAAGTCTTAACCACGTTGGAGGAGAAGCTTTATCTTTTTGAGAGACTGGGGGTGCAGGAAACCTTGGTGATCCATTTCGATAAGAAGCTCAGTCAGCTTAAGCCAGAAGATTTCGTTAAACAGATTTTAGTTAAGAGATTAAATGCGGGAGAGATCATCGTAGGACATGACCATGCTTTCGGAAGAAACAGATCCGGGAAAATAGAGCTTCTTGATCGGGCAAGCAAAAAGTATAATTTCGAATTGGAGGTCTTACCTCCAGTAAATACAAAAGACTTTTCCAATGACGTTGCACAGGCGGAGGTGTGTCCATCCACGGGTTGCAACAAGATCAGCAGCACCAAGATAAGAAAAGAGCTCCAGGAAGGAGAGTTCATCGAGGGAATAAAAATGCTGGGACACAGCTATCCCATCTGGGGCGAAGTGATAAGAGGAAAAGGGAGAGGAAAAATATTGGACTATCCGACCATTAATTTGAAGACCACTCCGGCCAAACTTTTGCCTAAAGATGGAGTGTATAGTGCCAAGATGCAGATTCAAGATAAGGCCTATTTCGGAATGTTGCACATCGGACCGAAGCCCACTTTCGATGATAGCTCCCGATCAATAGAAGTCCACCTGTTTGACGCGAACCTGGATGAGTTTGATTCCAAAGCGTGCCTGTTCGTAGAAAGCTGGATTCGGGAACTGCAGAAATTCGATACACCCGCTCTCTTAAAAAATCAACTGAGAGCAGATGAAAAGAAGATAAAAGAGATATTTCATATAAATTAAAGGGAGGTTATCTTGCCACTCACCAGAGAACAAAAAGAAAGGTTGATTAGGGAGTACCGCACACATGATAGCGATACCGGTTCACCGGAAGTGCAGATAGCTTTGCTCAGTGAGAGAATTAGCCAATTGACCGGGCATTTAAAACTGCACCGTAAGGATTTTAGCTCCAGAAGGGGACTCTTGAAATTGGTGGGACAAAGAAGGAGACTTTTGGATTATCTTAAAGATACAGATCTGGAAGGTTATAGAAAGATTGTGGAGGAGTTAGGCTTGAGAAAGTAAGGAGAGCTGAGAGTAAAAAGTTGAGAGTAAAGAGTTGAGATAAAAAGGCTTCTTCTTTAAACTCTCCACTCTCAACTCTGAGTTGAATTTAGGGAGTTTCAGAATGGCTGAAAGAGTGGAAGTAGACTTAGGCGGAAGGAGTTTGATCATAGAGACCGGCAAGGTGGCAAAACAGTCCCACGGAGCCGCGACTGTGCGCTCCGGAGATACCATCATCTTGGCCACCGTGGTGGAAGCAAAACAGGTGGATGCAGAGCAGGATTTCTTCCCCCTGTTCGTGGACTACAGAGAGAAGGCCTATGCCGCGGGTAAGATTCCAGGCGGATTTTTCAAAAGAGAGGGCAGACCCAGCGAAAAGGAGATTGTGAGTGCCAGATTGATTGATAGATCCCTGCGTCCCCTGTTTCCAGAAGGATATTTCAATGAAGTGCAGATAATGGTGATGGTTCTTTCGTCTGATCAGGAAAATGACGCTGATGTTTTAGGATTGGTAGGAGCATCGGCTGCCCTGGGCATTTCATCCATACCTTTTTATGAACCAATTGGAGCAGTGAGAGTGGGCCGGATAAATAATCGATTTATAATAAATCCTCTTTTTTCAGAGCTGGAAGAAAGCGAGATGAACTTAGTGGTGGCGGGGACAAAGGATTACATCAACATGGTGGAAGGAGGTTGCCAGGAGGTCTCGGAGGAGGATCTTTTGGCCGCCCTGGAGTTCGGGCATGAAAAGATAAAATTGACTGTGGAAATTCAAGAGCAACTTCTATCAAGATGTGGAAAGCCGAAACGGGAAGTAGAACCTCCTCCGAAAAATCCAGAGTTGAAAGAAGCGGTCACAAACTTAGCCTTCGAAAAGATAAAGGAGGCCAACCGTACTCCGGACAAGATCGAAAGAGAGAATAAGTTGGACGAACTTTTAGATTCAGTCACGTTGGAGCTCTTGGAGAAATTTCCAGAAAGCGAGAATCAAATCAAAGCCATTCTCCAGGAACTGGAGAAACAGGATATGCGGAAGATGATTCTGACCGAAGGGAAAAGAGTGGACGGCAGGGACATTAATCAGATAAGGCCAATCTCCTGCGAGGTGGGAGTTTTGCCACGCACCCATGGCTCTGCAATTTTCACCCGTGGGCAGACCCAAAGTCTGGCCGTCGCCACTTTGGGCACCAAGATAGATGAACAGAGAGTTGACGATTTAGAGGGCGAATCTTCCAAGAGCTACATGCTTCATTACAATTTTCCGCCCTTCAGCGTGGGGGAGATACGCCCAATTCGAGGACCAGGAAGAAGGGAGATCGGGCACGGCGCATTGGCTGAAAGAGCCATCCAGCCAGTGGTTCCTAAAGAGGAAGTTTTTCCTTACACCATCCGGATAGTTTCGGATATCTTAGAGTCCAATGGATCCTCCTCCATGGCCACGGTCTGTGGGGGGACCCTTTCTCTGATGGATGCAGGCGTCCCCATCAAAGCCCCGGTGGCCGGGGTAGCCTTAGGGTTGATCAAGGATGAGGAAAAGGTCGCAATCCTTTCTGACATATTGGGAGTGGAGGATCACCTGGGAGATATGGATTTTAAGGTCACCGGCACCCGAAAGGGAATCACCGCTTTTCAGATGGACCTTAAGATGGCCGGGATAGACCTGAACCTGTTGAACCAAGCCCTGAAAAGGGCGAAAGAAGGCAGGCTTCATGTCCTGGATATAATGGAACAGACCATTGCCAAGCCCAGACCGCAGCTCTCCGCCTACGCACCTCGCATAATCATCTTGAAGGTGAAACCTGACAAGATCGGCGAGATCATAGGTCCCGGGGGAAAAACCATCAGAGGCATAATCGAGCAGACCGGAGCCAAGATCGATATCGAGGACGATGGCTCCATCTTCATTGCCTCTGTCGATCAAAAAGCAGGCGAGCTGGCACAAGAACTCATATTAAAGCTGACCGAGGAACCAGAGATAGGCAAAGAATACACTGGTAAGGTGAAGAGGGTCACTGCTTTTGGAGCATTTGTGGAGATCCTTCCCGGACAGGATGGTCTTGTCCACATATCGGAATTGGATACCCGAAGGGTAAACCGGGTGGAGGATGTCTTAAATGTGGGGGATGAAGTGAAAGTAAAAATAATCGGCATTGACGTAGATGGAAAAATCAAATTATCCAGAAAAGCTTGCTTTGCCTCTCAAAGGAGAAGATAGGTTTTTCTTGAAGGTTCCATTGTCTTGACCAGTTCCCGATAAGAAAGTAACCCAGCAAATTTGGATTTCTTAACAATTCTCTTTTAAAAAAGCTATGACTTTGAGAGGGATCTATAAAAAGACGATCTTAAAAAATGGCGTTCGAGTGGTGACGGAAAAGATCGAGCATGTTCGGTCCGTAACCATTGGCGTATGGATAGATGTCGGCTCGCGAGATGAGGGGAGTGATGAGAGGGGGATTTCTCACTTCATCGAACACATGCTTTTCAAAGGTACCAAGAAAAGGACGGCCAAGGAAATCGCCTCTTCCTTGGAATCGGTAGGAGGAGCCTTAAATGCCTTCACCGGGCGGGAACACACTTGTTACTTTGCCAGAGTGTTGGATGAGCATCTGAATATTGCCATAGATGTTTTGTCTGACATCTTGAAAAACGCTCTTCTGAATCCTTCGGATCTCGAAAGGGAAAAAACGGTGATAATCTCGGAGATCAAGGATTTAGAGGATTCGCCTGCGGATTTGGTTCACGATCGTCTGATGAACAATATGTGGCAAAATCAGCCTCTGGGAAGGTCCATCATGGGAGATGCACAAAGCATCTTGAAGATGACCAGGAATAAACTTATCGACTTCATCAAAGGAAATTATGTCGGTCCTAAGGTGGTCATCGCCTCCTCTGGCAATTTGGACCATCAGGATTTGGTCAAAATGATCCAAGAGAAATTCCGGTTTAATCAGACTGATAAGAACCCAAAGGTAGGTCAACCCACCTTGGAGGCCGATCAAATGCGGGTGGTGGTAAATAGGAAGACGGCTCAAACTCATGTTAGTTTGGGAGTTCCTGTCTTTCCTTATAAGGACAAACGGAGATATGCCGCCTTGCTCTTGAGCAACATCTTGGGCGGGGGGATGAGCTCCCGGCTCTTTCAAGGTATAAGGGAAAAACTGGGATTGGCGTATAATGTATTCACCTTTGTCGACTTCTTTCAAGACACGGGCATCTTTGGCATCTATTTGGGTACTCATAAGGAAAACACGGTCCGAGCGGTCGACATAGCCTTAAAAGAACTCAGAAGTATGAAAAAAGATAGTCTTTCCTGGCAGGAACTTTCTCATGCTAAACTTCAGCTGAAAGGAAATCTGATGTTGAGCCTGGAGAACACTCCCAATCGGATGAACCGTTTGGCTCGACATGAGCTTCTCCTGAACAGGTTTGTTGACTTGGACGAAACCATAAACTCAATAAATAGGGTTAAGGCGCAAGAAGTGATCGAGGTAGCAACCGACCTTTTTGATTCCAATAAGCTCTCTGCTGTGATTTTGGGACCTGTAGGAAAAAGGGTAATCAATCAAATAAATTGGAATATCCTTTAAAATCGACAAAGAGAGTGTTAACCTAACGCACACCCCGGTTATGTCTTTTATTCCTTATGCGATTTCGATCATACTCATCCTCTTTTTGTTTTTTTATCTTTTTTGGCGAATGAAACCTAAAAAGAATTTGACCAGAGATGTTCAGATTTTAACCTATCATAAGATAAACGATGATTTTGATTGGGGAATAACCAGACAAAGAGTCAATCAATTCGAGAGAGGAATAAAATTTCTTTGCGATCAAGGATATAGAACGGTTTCATTAGAGGAAGACCTCAAACCAGCTAAAGCCTCGGACCAAAAAGTGGTGATCACTTTCGATGATGGGTATGAAGATGTTTATTCAAATGCGTTTCCGATCTTACAAAAATACGGATTCACTGCCTTTGTCTTTGTAATCACCGGCTTCGTAGGTAAGTATAACAGTTGGGATTACAACCTGGGTAGAAGGAGAAAAAGACATTTAAGCTGGAAACAGATTAAGGAGATGTCCAAATATGGATTCGGCTTTGGCTCTCACACGGTAAATCATCCCGACTTGACCAAAATCGATCCCCTAAGTGGCGGGGTGGAATATGAATTGAGAAAATCAAAGGAGGTTTTGGAGGATAAATTAGGGAATGAAGTGGTTTTTTTATCCTATCCTTTCGGCAGATATAACCAGTTCGTTCAAGAGGAGGCCAAAAGATTAGGTTACAAAAGAGCTTACGCATTATGTTCAAAAAACACGGAGGATGGATTTCAACCGTTTGCACAAAATAGATGGGGAATTTATCTTTTCGATTCGCCTTTAACTTTGAAAATAAAATTGGATCGTGGCAGACTTTTTTGGATAGAAGATTTGAAAGGGAGGATCATCAATCGATTTGCCTCAGGAACCTCGATTCTAAAGGGCTCGCCGGATTATAGCATATTGGAGCAATAAGACTTAGGTTAATGCGAACGCATTACATAGAATGTCATTACGAGCGTAGTGATGCTATTTCTTGGTAGCAGGAATTGGGTGAGATCGCTTCGTCGCTCCGCTCCTCGCAATGACAGGGTAAAATATAATTTCAGTTTGGAGATTATTTCATTATATGGAACAAATGGAACGGATAAAAAATGAAAGCTTTTTTGTTAAAATGGTTCATCACTGGTATTTCGATATTCATAGTTGCTAACCTATTTGGAATAATTTACATAGAAAATCTGAAAGCGCTTGTGTTGGCAGCTTTGATTTTAGGAATTCTCAATGCCATCCTGAGACCGTTTTTGATAATCTTAACTTTGCCCATAAATATTTTCACCTTAGGACTTTTCACCTTTGTGATAAATGGATTTCTTCTATATACAGTCTCAGGCTTAGTCTCAGGCTTTGAGATCGACAGTTTTTGGAGAGCATTTTTAGCAGCCCTTTTAATCAGTATAGTGAATGCCTTAATGAATTTTCTAATACATAAAGAGCCCCAAGTAAGAGTAACTTATATCAAAAGATGAAAACAGTGTCGAAGGTCTTAATTATGGAAGGCTAATGGTGATAAACTTTTTAATTTGACAGACTTAACATAGTATGTCGTTTTTAGCTCCTTGCGGATGTTATCATCCGCAAGAGGTTCATCTTTAAGGAGAGGCTGGGGATGATAACATCCCCAGCGTGCAAGATAGTGTCGAAGGTCTCAATTATGGAAGGCTAAAGCCTTCCGCTACATCTTTGTCTTCTCTTTAGGAGAGGTGGAATGGATTTTTGCTACATTGAAGATGTCGGCAGATTCGAAGGGAAAAAGGTAACGGTCAAAGGTTGGCTTTATAACAAAAGATCCAAAGGGAAGATTCATTTTCTTTTGGTTCGAGACGGAACTGGTGTAATCCAATGCGTGATGACCAAAGATGAGGTAGCAGACGATATTTTCAATGCCTATGATCTACTCACTCAGGAATCTTCCTTGGAGGTAGTAGGGAGAGTAAGACAGGATCAAAGGGCTCCTGGCGGTTATGAATTAAACTTAGAGGATCTCAAAATAATACAGATCGCTCAGGATTATCCCATCACCCCAAAACCTCATGGTGCACCATTTTTATTTGAACACAGGCATCTATATTTAAGATCTACTCGTCCACATGCCATCATGAAAGTCAGAAACGAACTAATCTGGGCTATAAGGAAGTTTTTCTATGAGAACAATTTTGTCCTTATCGATAGCCCTATTTTGACTGGAGCCATAGGGGAGACAGCCGCCACCTTGTTCGAGACTAAGTATTTCGATTTGGGAAAAGCTTATTTAGCTCAGACCGGGCAGTTATATTTGGAGGCAGCATGCACCGCTTTTGGTAAAGTCTATTGCTTCGGTCCTACCTTCAGAGCGGAAAAATCTAAGACCCGAAGGCATTTGACCGAGTTCTGGATGGTGGAGGCGGAAGAAGCTTATTACGATAATGAGCAAAATATGGAATTACAGGAAGATTTGTCCGTCTTTATTGTAGATTGGGTCTTAGATAATTGCAAAGAGGAGTTGAAGATTTTAGAGAGGGACACCTCCAAATTGGAGAATGTGAAAAACCCTTTTCCCAGAATCTCTTACGATGAGGCGGTGGGGAGGTTGAAAAAAGCAGGAAGCAAAATCGAGTGGGGAGCCGATTTCGGCGGCGATGAAGAGACCATCTTGTCCAAGATGTTCGATAGGCCGGTTTTCGTTTACGATTATCCCAAGAAAGCCCGGGCATTTTACATGAAGCCACATCCGACCAGAGACGATGTGGTTTTATGTGCTGATCTTTTGGCTCCTGAAGGATATGGAGAAATCATCGGTGGGTCTCAGAGAAACGATGATTATGACAGTTTGGTTCAAAGAATAAAAGAGGAGAATCTGCCTTTGGATGCTTATAAATGGTTTTTAGATTTAAGGAAGTATGGCTCGGTGCCGCATTCTGGTTTTGGCTTGGGAGTGGAAAGAACTGTGACCTGGATTTGCGGTTTGTCCCATATTAGAGAATCAATTCCGTTCCCAAGAACGATTTATAGGCTTTATCCATAAGCCAAGTGCAGAGACTTCTTCTTTGCACGTAAAGATGAAATTGTTACACTTCGATGTGAGGTGCCAAATTGAAATCTTATCCATATAAAGAGATTGAGTCTAAGTGGCAAAAGACCTGGGAGCAATCGAAAATATACAAAGCCTCCGATCATCCTGAAAAGAAATTTTACATGTTGGTGATGTTTGCCTATCCTTCAGGCGACATCCACATGGGGCATT
>LJVD01000052.1 GCA_001304225.1 candidate division Zixibacteria bacterium SM1_73 | reverse complement strand
CGTAGGTCCTTCCATGGCGTCCGGGAGCCAGACATATAAAGGTATCTGAGCGGATTTTCCGGTTGCTCCCATGAACAAAAGCAAAGTGATTGCGGTAACTAACCCTCCTCCCAGAGCCAAAACATCGGGGGCGGACTCAAAAACTTCCGCGTAGTTCAAAGTCCCAAAGGTCCAAAATATGAGCATCACCCCCAAGGCGAACCCGAAGTCCCCTATTCTGTTCACGATGAACGCTTTCTTGCCGGCATCTGCGGCAGATTTTCTCTCATACCAGAACCCGATCAGAAGATAGGAACAAAGCCCCACTCCTTCCCAACCTAAATACAATAAAAGAAAATTATTGGACAAGACTAAGGTCAACATGAAGAAGGTGAAAAGATTCAGATAGGAAAAATATCTGGCATATCCTCGGTCATGTGCCATATATCCTGTGGAGTAAACGTGAATGAAAAATCCTACGCCCGAGACCACCGCAATCATCACCGCGGACAATGGATCGACTAAGAAGCCGATATCTATGTGAAAATTACCGGATAAAATCCAGGTGAAGGCGATCTTTTGAACCACTCTCTCCCCTTCTGGCAAAGCCAAAAGCTCAAAGAGAATGACAATAGAGGTCAAGAAAGACAAACCTACAGAGCCGCACCCTATCCAGCTGATCAGATTTTTCCGGATATTTTTCTCTTGGGAGTCAACCTTTTGACCGAGTGCCAAAAGCCCGTTGATCAAAAAACCTAACAAAGGCAATAATGGAACTAAATAAACGCAGTTCATAGCTTTTTCAATCGTCCGCAGTCAACCGTCCTTCGACTTCGCCCTTCGGTCTGAGCTCAGGGTCGAAGACTCAGGACAAGTCCGAAGACCGCCGGTCTCCATAATTTTCGGCGGACGGCGGACAGTGGACCGCGGACGTGTTACCATTTCATCAAATTCAGATCATCCACATTGACGCTTTTTCTGTTTCTAAAGAGACAAATGATGATTGCCAATCCGACTGCGGCTTCGGCTGCAGCAACTGTCATTACCAAAAAGACAAAAACCTGTGCATCCACTGCCCCGAACTCTCGGGAAAAAGCTACCAAAGCCAAGTTGACCGCATTCAGCATTAACTCGATGGACATAAACATGATCAATATGTTTCGTCTGACCAAAACGCCCAAGACCCCGATGGTGAAGAGCACCGCACTTAATATCAGATATGAGGACAAAGGAACCATTTTTTCATTCTCTTTAGTTCCAGCACCTAACTTAAGTTAGGTGCTGGTCTTATTAACATCTCATAGCTTTCTTTTGGCCATAACTATCGCGCCCACGATTGCTATCAAAAGCAAAACCGAAGCGAGCTCGAAAGGAAAGAGAAATTCAGTGAACAATACTTGCGCCAGGTTTTCCACCCCTGCAGGAGAAAGACTTTCTGCCGCTACTTCTCTCTGTCCAAAACTTGACAAACCAACATCAATTGCTGTGGCTAAAAGAATCAAAAACAAAAAGCCAAAGAGGACGGCAAAAAATCTCTGTGCCTTTCTTCTCTCTGGCCCGAATTCATCCTTTCTTAAGTTCAGAAGCATGATCACAAATAAGAATAAAACCATGATGGCACCAGCATAGACGATTATCTGGATCGCTGCTAAGAATGGTGCATTGAGGGCAAGGAAAAGGATGGCTAAGCTGACCATGGTAGCGATCAAGAACAATGCGCTCACCACAGGATTTCGGTGGCTGATTACAAGGATCGCACATACCGTTGCCACGATAGCCATTATGGAGAAGATTAGGTATTCCATATTCTCATCGGTCTCTGTCATTCTGATCCCGTCTTTGGCAGGAGAAGAATCTAAAGAACCAGTTGAAAATACCGCCCTTCGACAGACTCAGGGTGGTGAGCGAAGTCGAACCACCAGAGGTGGGGATGCTTCGCTTCGCCTGTCTTAGACGGGGCTTCGCTCAGCATGATACCCGTTTTATCCTATCCGTTTAATCCGCTACATCTGTTGACCGTTTTTCAACAACTCCTCTTTGTTATAAATCAACTTCTCCCGCCTGTCATTGGAGAACTCATATTCTTTTCCCAAAAAGATGGCTTCCTTTGGACAGGCCTCCTGGCAATACCCGCAGAAGATACATCTCAGCTCATTTATCTCATACACCTTTGCGTATCTTTCTCCGAATTCGTTTTCAGCCGGTTCCATGTAGATACACCCAGATGGACAGGCTGCAGCACAGAGTCCGCAGCAAACGCACTTTTCTTTTCCATCTTCGTTTCTCGTCAGGTAGTGCAATCCCCGGTAACGATCGGAAAGAACCAACCTCTTCTCCGGATATCTCACCGTGATAGGTTTGGTTAAGAGATATTTGAAGGTGACTGATAATCCTCTTGGTATTGCCCAAAATATGGTTTTCAAAACATAGAACACAACTTTAAACCTTGAACTTTAAACTCTGAACGAATTTATAGCAATATCACCACACCGGTAATTAATATATTCAGCAGTGCCAAGGGCAAAAGAACCTTCCAGCCAAAATTCATCAGCTGATCATATCTGAATCTGGGAAGGGTTGCTCTTAGCCAGATATATAAGAACAGAAAAGCGCAAAGCTTTATCAAAAACCACACCACCGGAGGTAAAAACGGCCCCTGCCATCCACCCAAAAACAAAGTGGTAGCAAGTGCGCCTGCGTTGATCATGCTCCCATATTCACCCAAAAAGAACATGGCAAACTTCATGGAGGAGTATTCAGTGTAATATCCCGCTACCAATTCATTTTCGGCTTCCGGCAAATCAAACGGAGCCCGGTTGATTTCAGCTATGATGCACACTAAATACAAAAGGAACCCAAGTGGTTGACGGAATATGAACCAGTTGAAGAATTTATCCTGAGCTTTGACTATCTCGACCAGGCTTAAAGATCCGGCGATCATCAAAACCCCGATCAAGGAAAGTGCCAATGATACCTCATAACTTATCATCTGGGCAGAGGATCTAAGTCCCCCCAAAAGCGAATACTTGTTATTGGAAGACCAGCCAGCCAAAACAAGCCCGTATACTCCAAGGGAGGTTATCGCAAAGACATATAAAATGCCCATGTTGAAATCAGAGATCACCAGGTCTACTTTCTGCCCGAGAATTGTTATCCGATCTCCAAAGGGTATTACCGCCATAATTATTAAAGCCGGTATGAAAACCAAAATTGGCGCCAGATTATAAATAAACCTGTTCACATTTGCCGGAACCAACTCCTCCTTGAACAAAAGCTTTATTCCATCGGCAAAAGGCTGCAGAAGCCCATGGGGTCCCACTCGCATGGGACCCAATCTCACCTGAAAATGGCCCAAGAGCTTTCTCTCCAGCCAGGTGAGATAGGCGATCATCAGAAGAAAGACCACAAAGACCACCAAGATTTTGATTAAAGTGATAATGATAAATGGTATCATAATCTTTCAAAATTAGTTCTCAAGAGTTTTGTCCTCACAATGTCAGAATAGGAGTCCAACATTTAATGCAAGAATAAATTTTTGCACTCCCATTTTCTACCTCTTTGGCAAATCACAAATCTCCCGTTTTCAATTTCCATTGAATGCCAGTGTCACCAATATCTTCGTAGCACATATTCTGGTAAATTGGTGAAACCTTGGCTATCTCATAAAAGATTTTTCTAGGTGACAGATAGTCAAATTCATAACCCATGGCTTGCGCCAAAAGGCAGACGATCTCCCAGTCAGCCTTGGAATTTCCCAACGGATCGAATGCTTTCTTTAGCTTTTGCACTCTTCTTTCCACGTTGGTAAAAGTTCCTTCCTTCTCGGCAAAAGATGCTCCAGGCAAGACCACATCTGCTAATCTTGCCGTCTCTGTCATCAGCACATCCTGCACCACCAGAAAACCGATCTTCTTTAATGCAGACTCTGCGTAATTTTTATCAGGGTATCTCGCCTGAGGATCTTCACCCATTATGTATAGCGCTTTAATTTTGTCTTCATGAATCCCTTTTAGCATCTGATTGAAATCGGCTCCCGGTTTGTCCGGCAATTTGGCTTGCCAGACTTCTTCAATTTTTTTTCTCCCAGATTCATCCGAAATATAAACGGATCCAGGCAATCTATCAGGCAATACTCCACAATCCTGTGTACCTTGAGAATTGCAATGTTCCCACAAAACGTTGGCGCCGCAGTTTTTCTCGCCCCAATGTCCGGTCAGAAGAATTAGATTGTAGAGTGAATCAATGACTTCCTTGTTTTGAGGATGAGAGATGATTTCCTTGCCACACAGGATGATTATGCTCTCCGCCCTGGCTAAAGAACTTGCTAAGCTCTTCATTTTATCCGGAGCGATTCCAGTTATCTGAAAGATTTTTTCCCTGTCGTATGGCGAAACCAATTGCCTTAATCGGTCAACCTCCTCATTGGAAACCTTAACTCTATTCGGATCAAAAAGCCTTTCTTCGATGATCTCTCTTGCCAGACCATTTAACAGGGCAACCTCTGTTCCTTTTGCATAAATCAACTCATCTTGAGCAAACCTGTTCAGTCTTACTTTTGCTGGATTTACTAAAACCAAAACGTTTCTCTTTCTTGCAGATTTCATCACCCTTAAGTTTATTATGGGATGTTCCTTTTCCGGGTCGCAGCCGAAGACCAGAATGAGTTTTGCATTCTCGATCTCGGCGATGGAATTGGTCATAAAGTAGATTTGATTGTACTTGTAGAGATTTGAGCTGGGCAAAGGATTTTTCGAATCCACTCGATGATCGATATTGTTGGTTCCCAAGACCACTCTAAAGAATTTTTGGAAGATGTAATTGTCCTCGTTGGTTAGTTTAGACGATCCGATGCCTGCTAAAGAATCGCTCCCAGATTTTTCCATTACTGATTTAAATTTATCCGCCACCAAGTCCGACGAACTCAAATCCGAAGCGTCCTTTGTCGCACAAGAATCCCTCATCAACTCGATCGTTTCTTCTGGAAGTGATCCGATACACTCGATCATCTTTCGCCCACAAGGTTATATTACAACCATCCCCACAATTGGGGCAGATGGTGTGGACTTTTTCTGTTTGCCACACTCTGATTTTGTATCTGAAGGATTGGGAGGTCAACGCTCCCACGGGACAGATCTCCACCACGTTTCCGGAATACGGATTATCCACGGGAATATCAGGTAACATATTGATCTCCGATTTTGCTCCCCGGCGAAAAGTCCCCAAATCGTTTTCCCCAGCGATCTGGTTGATGAAGCGAACGCATTTTCTGCACAGAATGCAGCGATTCATGTTTCTTATTATTTGCGGACTGATGGAAAGATCATCCAACTTCGATTTGGGGTCCACGATGAACCTTCTTTTCTCCTCCACAAACCTGCTTTTGTCCGATCCATACCGGAACACAAAATTCTGAAGATCGCACTCCCCCCCTTTATCGCAGGTGGGACAATCCAGGGGATGATTGATCAACAGAAACTCCAAAACTCCCTTTCTTGCCTTGATTACTTGAGGAGTGTTGGTCTTAACCACCATTCCTTCAGAAACAACGGTATCACAGGCAATCTGCAACTTGGACATCTTCTCCACCTCCACCAGACACATCCGACAAGCTCCCACCGGCTCTAACTTGTCATGC
The DNA here is from genome assembly GCA_001304225.1 of candidate division Zixibacteria bacterium SM1_73. Classification (GTDB taxonomy): domain Bacteria; phylum Zixibacteria; class MSB-5A5; order MSB-5A5; family SM1-73; genus SM1-73. The sequence continues at coordinate 15,380 of LJVD01000052.1, read as the reverse complement.
CAGCAGAAAGTGGGAATCTCGATCCCCAGCTTCTGGGCAGCCTTCAGTATAGTCGTCCCCTCTTCGACCGTTACTTCTTTTCCATCTATGCTCAAATTAACCATGTCCGCTTCATCCGTATCCGTTTTATCCGCTCTATCCATTGACAGATCCTAAACAAACCTTGTCCCCAAATCAACCATGCATTTCTTATTCTTTATATGATATTCATATTCCTCTCTGAACTTCTGTATGGTGCTCATGATGGGAACCACAGCGGCATCCCCCATAGGGCACACCGTTTTCCCGGCTATATTGGTGCATATGTCAAGTAAAAGATCGATATCCTCTTCTCTCCCCTTCCCATTTTCGATTCTGGCCATGATCATTCTGATCCATCTGGTCCCTTCTCTGCAGGGAACGCACTTGCCGCACGATTCGTGCTCGTAAAATCTGGACAACCGATAAGCAACTTTGACCATGCAGGTGGTCTCATCCATCACAATCACCGCACCTGACCCCAAGAGCGAACCTGCCTCAAATAGAGATTCGAAATCCATTTTCACATTTACTAACTGGGAAGTCAAAACCGGGGTTGAGACTCCTCCCGGAATGACCGCCTTTAATTCTCGCTCATCTTTAATCCCGCCGCCATGATCGTAAATCAACTCTCTTAGGGGCGTTCCCATGGGAAGCTCATAGTTTCCTGGTCTATTCACATGTCCTGAGAGAGAAAATATCTTTGTGCCGGTACTTTTGGGCATCCCGATTTTGGCATACCATAAGGCGCCATTCAGAACAATGTGAGGAACGTTTGACAGTGTCTCCACATTGTTGATTACCGTGGGGTTTTTGTAAAGTCCCACAGAAGCGGGAAAAGGTGGTTTCAATCTGGGATTCCCCCTGTTTCCCTCTATGGATTCCATCAGAGAGGTCTCCTCGCCGCAGATATATGCGCCGCCTCCACGATAGACCTCCAAATCCAGATCAAAACCTGACCCCAAAATATTCCTTCCTAAATACCCTTTTTGATAAGCCTCGCTTATCGCATTCTTTAATCTTTCTGCTCCGAAGGCAAATTCGCCACGAATGTATATAAATGCTCGATGAGCCCCAATGGCATAGGATGAGATGATTATCCCCTCGATGAGCTGGTGAGGATCTTTCTCTATTAACCAGCGATCCTTAAAGGTCCCGGGTTCGCCTTCATCGGCATTGCACAAAAGGAATTTCGGATTAGGCGAATCTTTGGGAACAAAGCCCCATTTTAGCCCGGCGGGAAATCCAGCACCCCCCCTTCCCCGTAAGCCTGACTTTTTCACCATCTCAATCAGATCATTGGGCGAGTATTCCTTCAATGCTTTGGGCAAGGCCCGGTAACCACCATTTTTAATGTAGGTGTCAATCTCATATTGGTCTGGAACGTCAATATATTTAAATAAAATCTTTTCCATTGGTTTCCCAGTGGTCCTTAGAAAAGCTGGAGTGTCCGCCTTCAGGCGGACCTAAAAGGTTCTCTGCATTTCCATCCCTTGCCGATCCCGCTAAAGCGGGACACTCCAGTTTATTTCCCTTTTTTCAAGTCCTCCAGAATCTGATCCACTTTAGCCTTGGTTAGATTCTCATAATAAGTCTGGTTTATCTGCATCACCGGAGCGGTGCCACATGAACCCAGACATTCGACCGTTGAGATAGTGAATAATCCATCAGTAGTTGTTTGTCCAGCCTTTATCTTTAGTTTATACTCGAGATACTTAACTAACTCCTCAGCCCCTAAAAGACTACAGGAGAGATTGGTACAAACCTGAATATGATACTTCCCCACCCCCTCTCTGGGGAAATAGGTGTAAAAGGAGACCGTTTCAGAAACCTCCATCTGGCTCAATTCCAAAAGGTCTGCAATCTGCTTCAGAATATTCTGATTATAATATCCAACCTCTTTAAAAACCACGTGCATGGCTGGCAAAATCGCCGTCTTCTTCTCAGGATATCTATCTTTTAGCTTGGCTATCTTTTTTTGTGTCGCTTCCGAAAGCATCACTTGAACCATTTAACCTTTGAACCTTTTGACCTCTGGATTTATCTTTACCTATCAATCTCTCCCAAAACGATGTCAATGCTTCCAATCACTGCTACCACATCCGCAATCAATCTTCCCTCGATCATCTTAGGCAAGGCACTCAAATTAAGAAAACACGGTGGCCTGACCTTAACCCGGTAGGGTTTGTTTGTCCCATCCGAAACTATATAAAATCCCAATTCACCTTTGGGTGATTCTATGGAGTGATAAACCCTCAACCACTAATTTGAATTGAAAAATCAATGCTTCAATATTTGACAGAACCTCTTCTTTAGGAGGAAGCACCACGCCGGGGACCCTTTCCACGAAATCGCCTTCAGGAATTCCGTCTAAAGCTTGGTTAACTATCCGCAGGCTTTGTCTCATCTCCTCCAGGCGCACTAAATACCTGTCATAAACATCTCCATTCTTTCCGGTGGGTATGTCAAATGCGAATTCATCATAGCCCGAATATGGGTTAGATTTTCTTATGTCCCATTCAGCTCCGCACGCCCTTAACACCGGACCGGAAACGCCCAAATCGATGGCATCCTCAGCAGAGATTGTTCCCACCCCCACGGTCCGATTAAGCCAAATCCTGTTCTTGGTCAGAAGGTTCTCATAATCTTCGATCTTATCCGGAAAAGTCTTCAAAACTTCTCTCACTTTTGGCTCAAACTCCTCTGGAATGTCTTTTGCCAATCCTCCAATTCTGAAATAGGAGGTCATCATCCTCTGACCGGAGACCAATTCAAATATGTCCAAAAGCTTCTCCCTTTCCCTGACAGCGTATAGAAGCACGGTCATTGCCCCGATATCATGTGCATGTGTTCCCACCCACCACAGGTGGCTGGCTATTCGGGTCAACTCGGTTAAAATAACCCTGACGAACTCAGCCTTGGGAGGTGCCTGTATGTCCAGAAGTTTTTCCACTGCCAAAAGGTAAGCCAAATTATTGGAAAGGGAGGCCACGTAATCCATCCTGTCAGTCAGAGGAATAACCTGATTGTAGGTTTTGTTTTCCATGGTCTTCTCTATTCCGGTGTGTAAAAAGCCGATGTCGGGCGTGGCTTTTACAATGGTCTCACCATCCAACTCCAATATAACCCTCAGAACACCATGGGTGGAGGGATGATGAGGACCCATGTTTAAGATCATGGTCTCCGTCTCCGGTTTCTCGGTCTTTTTTAGAATCTCAACATTCATGTTAATCCAAACGGATACTCCGGTTAGAATATCCTGGAACTATTTCATAATCCTTGGTGGTCTGTCTTTATTGTAATTGAACATTACCTCTTCTTTGGTCAGAGGAAAATCCTTTCTCAAAGGATGCCCTTCCCAATCTTCGGACATTAAAATTCGCCTTAAGTCGGGATGTCCCTCAAATTTTATCCCGAACATGTCGAATGCCTCCCTTTCGTGCCAATCAGCGGTGCTCCATACCGATGTTACTGAGGGTACGCTTTCTCCGTCATCCACTCTGACTTTCAATCTAACCCGATGATTTTTTGAGATTGAATAGAGATTATAGACCACCTCGAATCTAGGTTTTCTCTCCGGCCAGTCCACTGCGCAAAGATCGGAAAGAAAGTTAAAGGAAAATTCAGGATCGTCTTTCAGAAATCGACATATCCGGATAATGTACTCTTTTCTTACAACTATGGTGGGTTCCTTCCTGAATTCTGCCACTTCTAAAATTGATTCTGCAAACCTCTCTTTCAATTTCTTTAAGATTAGATCGTGCATCTCCATTCCCCTAATTTAGAATCACAACTCTCTTTTCTTCTTAAGCGACTCCTTTTCGATTTTTTTGTGTAACTTTATTATGCCCTCGATTAATTGCTCAGGACGGGGAGGACAACCCGGAACGTAAATATCCACCGGCACGATCTTATCCACGCCTTGAACAATGGCATAATTGTTAAAAACGCCACCCGTGGAAGCACATGCGCCCATGGCGATAACCCATTTGGGCTCCGGCATCTGTTCGTAAAGCTGTCTTACCACCGGAGCCATCTTGGTGGAGACTCTCCCAGACACGATCATCAAATCAGCTTGCCTGGGTGATGCTCTGGTCACCTCCATGCCGAACCTGGCCAAATCGAAGCGGGAAGCAAAAGTGCAGATCATCTCGATGGCGCAGCAGGCCAACCCGAAGCCGAAGGGCCAAACCGATGATTTTCTCGCCCAGTTGACCGCCTTCTCCAGAGTGGTAAACAGGATTCCGTCACCTAAGTGCTCCTCTAATCCCATAATATCTTCTCTCCAAAAAAGCTTTTTCAGTCTCTACTCTCAGTCTCGGTTATTCCCACTTTAAGGCACCCTTTTTGATGAGATAGAAATATCCAACTAAAAGTATCAGGATAAAAATCCCCATCTCGATCAAACCGAAAAGCTTAAGTCTCTTGTAAATCACCGCCCAAGGATATAGGAAGACCACCTCTATATCGAAGATGATAAAAAGAATGGCGATCAAATAAAACTTCACAGAAAACCTTCCCCGGGCATCTCCGATCGGTTGCACACCGCATTCATAAGGGGAGAGCTTCTCTTTGGTCGGGGCTCTTTTCCCCAAAAGATAGGATAATACTAAAATCAAAATGGCAACTCCGGTCACCAAAAAGATCAAAACGAATATTGGAAAATAAACTTCAAACATAACGTTTTTCTCCCCACCAAGATTGTGAAAAAAATAACAAGGTATAAAGAAAAGTCAAGCTTATTTTTTGATCTCTCTCAAAAACTCTTCGGAAATATAAATTCTGGAGTGTTCACCTTTAGGTGAACCATATTGGGGTTTTGATTTTCTAAGAGTTTCAAGTCAAGCTGAAGCTTGACACTCCAGTTTCACTTGTCTATAAGAATCTTAATATTGACCAGGGTGGGTGATGCTGTAATTTGGGAATTCTCTTTATATTCTCAGCATTGTGGATGATTTTAAAAGAACTGGGGTCAGAACGCTAAAGATGGCTATATTGGAGAGGATGTGAACCAAGGCAAAGGGAATGGCGGAAATCATCACTGGGATAAATTGCCCCACTACATAGGCAGTGGCTAAATTGGTGAGCAAATCATAAAGCAAAGTCAAGCCCAAGCCAAAAAGCCCCAGGGTAAGAAACATAAGGCCCCTCAAAGAAGATGGTTTCTTATCAAAAGTGACCAAATGAAGTTTGCGGGCAAGTCCTCCTGCTAACCCAATCAAAGCCATTGAGAAAACCTGTGCAAAAGCTATGGGCAAGGGAGGCAAGCCATATGGTGTGATGATGCTGGTGTAAAGAGACATGGAGATCACCCCCACTAACAACCCCTCGATTATGCCTAAAAGATACCCAGAGGAAAAGATCACGAAGGTAAAAAACTCAACATTGGGAATAGAAAGGATGGGAAGCTTCAATGCTATGGCTAAGGCGACCAGAACCCCCATTAAGGAAAGCTTCCTGACCGAGAAGCTCATCTGATCACCGCCATCTTCTTAATCACGGTGCTTTTGTCGGTTCTAAATCGATACAGATATATGCCCGAAGCCACATATTCTCCATTTTCATTTTTTCCATCCCAGGGCACAGCGAGGCTTTTCGTCAGGTATTCTCCAATTCCCCACTTGACATCAGGTTCGGGAACGATGGTTTTGATCCGTTCTCCGGAAAGGGTAAGTATATCTATCCGCACACGGCTTGGTGATGATAAAACAAAGGGGAAATAGGTCGGATTGGATTCGTTCTTGATAACGAAGGGATTGGGGAAATTCTGTAATACATAATCTTTCTCTGGCAGTTGCCCTTCTCCATGGCATGAGCTGTCGTATTCAGCTGAATGAGCATATGAAAAAGTATCGTTGGGGCTTCTGGTAACCACCGCCGGAATCATGATCACCTCTGTGTACTTGTTCCAGTCGCAAACTCTTCCAATTCCGCTTTGGGTGACAGGGTTGATGAGGAATGTCGTATCAAAGGGCTCAAGGAGTGCTGTACTATGTCCTACTGCCGAAACCTCGTATTGCCCACTAATTCCTGCAAAGTCAATTTTTATTCCGCCCTCCAGTTCTGGGTTAGGCTTGAAAACCACATAATTGGAGCCTAAGTTCTCAGGAGGATGGGGAATGGATGTTACATTTACTGGATATTCCTCATGGACGGCATCCACTTTTACCATTATTGGTCTGTTTGGATCACCAAAGTAATAAAACTGGTCGCCTTCTGAATAGAAACGACCAGGTATATTAGTTATGGCTCGATGAGCAGTGAAGTAATTCCACACGGTAAATTCTCTGAAGGCATCTTCAAAATTACTTCCCCTTGCTCCTAATGCTTTGTCTGTGGCAGACTTAGCCCCAGGAGAGGGAGGATCAATTACGTTGTTTCCCACAACCTCAGCACAGTTTTCCCAGATTTCCTTTATTATAAGGGTGTCAAATCTCTCTGACAAAAAGATCGGCCAAACACAACTAGCATAGGGATGGTAGTCGAATTGATCTCTGAAAGTCTTCAAAGAAAGCCAGGGTTCATTGAAAAAATATTGCAAATAGCCCAGGTAGTCATTAACATCATCGTATACCATATCCTCCATCCACACAGCCGACATCTCCATCCAATAGGAAAAGCCTCTTTCGGGGTCGTATTCATAAGGATCATAACCCACTTGAATTGCGTGAAAGAATTCGTGGGCAGACGTGACCTGCAGCCACTCCAGTTCGGTATGAAAAGAAGGATAGTTATCATAGTCGTTATCAAGTACTATATAAGTGGTCCAAGAGGTCGGATCTGTCGAGATGAGAGAATCCCATGATGTATATCCCAGAATCCCCTGATCCAAGCTTAACAAGTATATATCATATTTACCATCACCACCATTATCAATGATCGCCGGATGCCAACCGTCACTGGGAGGCTCATCATAACCCAGCACGCCAATTTCAGTATCCCAGACATGTTCTAATACCTGCCCACAGGTATCGACCCATCGTTCATTGGGGACCGCGTTTTCTCCTTCTGTGACGTAATGAATCTTGAAATGGCCCTGAGGGGTATCATAGGTATGTTCTTCAAACTCATAAGTTGGTCTTTCAAGGTAAGATTTCAATACTTCTCTCGTTTTGGCGGAGAACCTATCCCAACTGTGTCTTATCTCCATAAATAGGGGCGTGGCGCAGATCGGCCTTTCAACTATCTCTTTTACCTCTTTCGTTTGAAAAACACTTTTGACCCTTTCCACAATTTCATTTTCGTAAGCCTCACTCAATCCAACACTTTCTGCCTGAGCATTTTGAAAAACAAAAATGAAAACGGAAAATACTAAAATAAAGATTTTCTTCATTATCTTTCTCCTTTGAACCAGATTGATTGGCACATAATTTTGTGAGAACTTACTTGGCGCAACCTAAAGGGACTGTTGAAAAACTTGAACTAACAGAGTGTCATTCTGATTCCGCCGAAGGCGGGAGAAGAATCTCCATATACATCAAAGAGATTCTTCGGTCGTCCATATGGACTCCCTCAGAATGACAATATGGCTTTTTCAACACGCCCTTCAGCCTGCGCTCGGGTTGCCAGTTGTTTTCATTTTTTATTCGTCATTCGTTATCAATCATGGATCTTAATAATTTTCCTCTTTTACCTTTTTAAGCATCTCCAGGCATCGGTAGGGAACTTTCACCGTTCCAATCAATACCTTTCCCTTTCTCCTCCCATGGCAGTCAGAACCACCGGTGTAAATCAAGCCCAATTTCTTGGCTAAATTCACATAGTGAGTGGTCATTTTTCCATCATGTTGAGAATGATAGGCTTCGATTCCGTCCAGCCCCATTTCAAGAAAATCATAGACAGCGTGTGGGGATCGAGAAGTGCCCGGATGGGCAAAGACCGCCACACCTCTTACCAAATGAATGAGCTCAATGGCTTCCTTGGGGGTCAAATACTTCTTGGGAACATATGCCGGCGCATGATAACCCAGATATCTGGCAAAAGCCTCGTCGTAAGTATGCACAAACTCCTCTTTGACCAAAGCATCTGCCAAATGAGGTCTGCCCACCGAACCGTTCCCGGCAATGGCCTTCACCGTGTCCTTTCTCAAATCTATCCCTAACTCGTTTAACTTCTCAACCATCTTCTCCCCCCGCACAGACCTCTCCTCCCTGAAGCTGTTGATCTTTTTTAGAAATTCTGGATTCTCATGGTCGATTAGATAGCCCAAAAAGTGAAAATCTTCTCCTTTATAAGCTACGGAGAGCTCCACACCGGGAATGAGCTCAATTCCCAGCTCATCAGCTTTTTCTTGAGCCTCCAAGAAACCGCCAATGGTATCATGATCGGTTATGGAGATGGCGGAAAGCCCACATTTTTTTGCTATCTCCACAGCTTCCGAAGGAATAAGTAAGCTGTCCGAAGCGGTAGTATGTATGTGTAAATCTATCCACTTTTTTTGCATTCCGGTCACCGAATCTTCTAATAAAAACGCATATACGAAACGTCATTGCGAGGAGCAAAGCGACGAAGCAATCCCTTGAGACTGCATTGCTCCTTTTCCGCCAGGGGCGGAGATGAATAAATAGTACCAATCACAAATATTTACGGCTGTGTTAGTTTTTGTTCAACTATTCTTTCAATCTCATTCGCCAGATTCAAAGCTTCGTGTTTGAGGCGGTCTGCTTTTTGCCGGGTGTTGGTGACAAAATCCTGATCCTCGATCGAATTTAGATTGATCCTTACGTTCAGATATGCACCTTCGGCTGCAGTTCTTGCCATCAGTGACGATACGCCTGCATCCGAGATCATATTTGGATTGCCTTTTTCCGCCACCACCTTTATTATTCCTAATGATTCCAAGGCCTCTTCCATGACTTGAAGCGGAACACCAATCGCACCCTTGGTTGCCTCCTGTACTGCTGCATTACGCTTCTCTTTCTCTTCATCCGTATATTTAGGGAGCTTGAAGGCATTCATGACTCTATCGAAGCTCTCTGCATCTTTAATTATAAATTCCCGCATCTGTTTTTTGATGACCTCTGCCTTTTCCAAGATTTGTTTTAATTCATCTTCCACATCCTTGAATCTCTTTTTCCCTATGGTCAATCGACATACCATGGAAGAGAGAGCAGATGCCAAAGCTCCAGCCGCCGCAGATACGCTGCCTCCTCCAGGTGCTGGTGAAGAGGAAGCCACCTGGTCAATGAATCCCTCCAAACCCTCTTTTTCTCCCCCTGCAAAGGTCATCAATTTATTTTCCAAGACCTGCTCTTTTTTAAAATTCTCCAGCTTCAAATAATAATCGGCGACATCCAAGAGTGCATCCTGGGGAGTCAGACCCACAATCTCGCTTGAGATTATGGGAACCCCATATCTCTCTGCCTCCGATTTTATCATCTCAAAAACGCGGAAGATCGGGGTTTTGCGATAGTTGACCAGATTCATGGAGATCTGAGCCAATCCTCTCTCTTTTATCTCGAATCCTAATGCCTTACAGTATCGTAAGCCACCACCGGAAAATCTTATGACCCTGGCGATCTTCTTGGCTATTCCAACATATGAGGTGCCCAGATAGACGTTGAAAGCAATCAATGGCATCCTGGCGCCGATGGCAGTGGCACCGGCGGTAGGGTGCATTCGGGAGGGACCAAAATCCGGTTTTCTATCCGGATTGGTCTCAATCTCTACCTTAAGTCCCTCATACTCTCCCTTTCTCACAGCAGCTAAATTCACCCTCTCGGGTCTTTTGGCCGCCGACTCATAAAGATAAATGGGAATTTGGAGCTTTTCTGCTACCTCTTTGGCCAATTGCTCGGCTAATACCACGCAATCCTGGTTGGTCACTCCGGAGATGGGAATAAAGGGGACCACATCGGTTGCCCCCATGCGGGGATGTTCACCCGTGTGTTTGTTCATATCGATCAACTCGGTGGCTTTGGAGATGGCTTTGAAGGCAGCAAGCTTGACCTCATCCGGACCGCCCACAAAGGTGATCACTGCCCGATTATGATCAGCATCCATCTCCTTGTCCAAAAGCATCACCCCCGGCACCGATTTGATCTCACCGACGATTGCCTCGATTACCTCAGGTCTTCTGCCTTCTGAAAAATTAGGAACACATTCTACGATCTTTGCCATTTTTTAACCTCTTAGAATTTTATTATAGCAAGCCAATTAAATGAATTGACGCAATTATCCTCTCCCTTGCGATGTACCATACGGTCCATCCCTTGGGAGCGGGTAAGGGTGAGAGGGCATGTAAATTTATTTCTTACTTTTGTAATAATTTCTGTCACCTCATTTTTACATCCGTTTGATCCGTTGACCCCCATGTCCCCCCGCCTTAAGTGCCCAAGCTAAAAGCGGTAGCATGATCTCATGATGCCCGCTGAAGGAAAAACCCTGTCCCGACTTTTGGGTTGGTCTCAAAACCACATTCAGATTGGGACGGTAATGTTGAATCATATCAAAATTGGCGGTGGTGAAATTTTCGATCCTTCCTTTGTCAGGACGACTCCTTCCTTTTATGTTTCGAGCCACAGAGAGCGTCTTTAAGAAAACCTCAGGCAAAATCACCGCCGATCCAAAATGCAAAACCACTCCCCCATTATTTAATTTGGATACTTCATTAGCCAGTATTTTGAAATCGGTATGGGTTGCTGCACCTGTGGAGGAGGGATCGAAATTCGGATGCTGATGCACGATGTCCGTTCCGAAAGCTACGTGCACGGTTAGGGGAATTCTTAATTTAAAGGCATTTGCCAGAAGACTGTATTTTCGAAATTTGGCTTTCAATCCCAAAATCCTTTTGCCCAGCGCCTCTCCCAAACCTGCATTCTCTTTTTGTGCAAATAAAGAAACCTGATTGAAAATCTCTGTTGTTTCTCTGGCCATACCAAAGGAGCCATCCTGAATGCTCTTTTCTACCTCCTCAGAAGTCTTGCCCCACAGGGCTATCTCAAGGTCATGAATTGCCCCGGCTCCGCTTGTCGACAAAAGAGAGATGAAACCATTCTGCATCAGGTCGATCAATACCGGAGAAAGCCCACATTTTATCACGTGAGCACCAAACATGAAGATGATCGGTTTCCCCCTGCGTTTGGCTACTACAATGGAATCCAACAGCTTTCTAAAATCATTAGCTTTCAAGCATTTAGGCAAACTCTTAAGGAAACTCTTAAAATCATGTTGGGAGCTCAGAGGTTTTCCAAAATCCTTGATCTGAATCTTGCTTTTTCGAGTTTTAATCGAATGGGTTTTTACTTTTCTTAAGTCTATTTTCTGGTAATGTCTCATCTACGGATTATTTATAGGTTAGTTTTTGTGCTTTCCGCTCGTAAAGGATTTAATGTGGATTTTTATAACCCAAAGGGGAACTCCTTTCTCAGTAGGAAGGGACCAAACACTCAATATTTTCCCACTTCTCCCAATTTATAACTTATCAACTCGGTGGAGATGGATCCGATCACCACCTTGCTTTTCATCAAAACCGGCATTTTGATCTCATCATCGGTCAGCCAAACGGTCAAGCTACCTTTATGCTTGAAAATGCCGGATGCCTTCAGTATGGGCTCCACCACCACACAGTCGAAGGTTCCGGCGGGGACCTTCACTCTCTCTTTTCTTAACACTTTGACCTCGAGAGGATAATTCTTCCTGTCCGTGTGATTGTCAACAAAAATGGATTGTCCCACCTTCAGATCCTGAGTTCTCAAGAAATAGAAAGCCGAAAGGACGTCCTGAACGTTTGGTGGCACCGAAAACGTGTCCTGGCTGTTGTTATACATGGCCAAGTGATTTTCCTGGTCGAAGACCATGGAGACGTCTGCCTTGAATTTCCCCTCCCTTAAATGCTTATCGAAGCCATGGGAATAAAGCTGGTGAACATCCATGTAGGATTCCACTTTATCGTCCACTTTAAAAAAGACTGAGAAGAATTTGTTTGATTTTGCCGTAGAGACAATGTGATAACATCTCTTTCCATTAAATCTCACGATCTCAGGAACCTCCATCACTCCAGTGCCAGCCTTGATTATCCCATATCCCACGGAGAACTCAAGCCGCTCCCCCACTCCAAACGCTTGATTTGTAACCACCCTCTTCAGCTCTTTTTTCTTAAGCTGGGGGAACTTTATTTCCATCTTGGGAGGTTCTGGTGGAATTTCTATCTTGCCTTCAGCTGAAGTATCAAACCTCACCTTGTCCGAATCAGAGGAAGTTTTATCCTGGGGCGATGGATGGGCCAAAATTCGACCATCGGTAAGACCTTGTGTCAATTTATGAAAAACAAAAGTCAAAGCTACCAGGATGATTAGAAATGAAATGATTTTTAGTGAGGGTGGATACAAAAATCTGAATCTCATTTAGAATATCAGGAACGGTTTTTCAAATTCTTTTGGTTAGCTAAACTAATTAGCTCGGGGAATATTCTTTTTATTTCTTTTTCTATCTCCAAAAAACACCTTTGGTAATCATCCTTAGTCCCGCCGATCGGGTCTTTGATATACAAAACGCTTTCTTTCCCATCATCATTTGAAGCGACCAGACGCTGCCCCGTCTTGGTGGAGTGGCTTTCCGGAAAAGTCTTCAAAAGGCACGTCCTTTCTAATGCATTTTTATCTGTCTTTCTGACCTGCTCCAAGTGTTCGTTCGACATGGCCAAAATCAAATCTGCCTTTTTCAGAATCTGTTTATTGAATTGTCGCGAGCGGTGCTGGGCTAAATTCACGTTTCGTGCTTTACACACCTCCAGGGCAAGCAAGGAGGCAGGAGCTCCATCCAGGGCGACAATGCCAGCTGAGCTGACCTCGAAATTGCCCAATTTGTTTTCCTTTAGCATCTTTTTCAAAATGCCCTCTGCCATGGGACTCCGACAGCTATTCCCAGTGCAAACAAACAGAACTTTGAACTTTTCTTTATCCTTTTCCATATCAAAAAATGTATCGGAACAGCGTTTCTCAACAAGCAAAGCTAAAAAAGAAAAATGCTTTTGGTGTCGAAGAAATTCCTTAAAGTGAGAATCCCATGTTTATCCTAAGAATCAATAATACTATCTAAAAGCTGAGAATCTTTGAGTTTTAATTGTAGTTTCACGTTTTGCATTCTTTCAAGATCAAACCCTCATCTTGTTATCCGCTTGTTGTTGTATAAGAACCTTTTAGGCGATCGATCAATTTCTTACACAATCTGGTCTTTCGGATGCAATGGGGGATGTTCTCAGGCGAAAGAAATCCCTCATTGGTAATCACTTCTCGACAGTAGGAAAGGGGGATCTCTTGGTAATATGGGTTTTCCACTTTCACATTTAAAAGTTCAAAATCCAAAACCTCCTTGGGATCGCCCTGGGCCGCAGGTTTGAACCCCCAGCTCTCCGAGATGAATTTGCTTCTTTCACAGGCAACGTAAAGGGGGATTTTATATTCCTTGGAAAGGAAACAAAGATATTGGGTTCCCACCTTATTGACAAAGGTGGTTTCCGAGACAGAATCGGCGCCTATCAAAAATAAAGTGGCATCCTTGGCAAAGATCCCCATAGCCGCATCCACAATCAAAGTCACCGGTATTCCCGCATTTCCCAAGAACTTCGCCAAGAGCCTGCCTTCGAACATGGGTCTGGATTCGCTCAGGGTCACGTCAAATTTTTTTCCTTCTTCCTTTGCCTTCTTCAAAATGGATAATATCGAACCAGAGGAGCTGAAGGTCAAGACCTTTGACCCCCCCTTGATTAAGACCTCCCCATATTGGGCGATCTTCTGCATCGAGTTTAAAGAATTATAGTGAAACCCTTCTACCTTTTCTTTGGTAAACTCACCAAGGTCTTCAAGCGATATGGCAGGCAGAAGTTCTTCTGCATAATATAAGGTGGAGTTAACTAAATTGAAGACCGAAGCCATATAGGGTTGAGCAGAGATCAATTCAACACCCAATTTGAGAAGTTTATCGAAATATTCCTGCTTGGATCCGGTCTTTATCTCGGAGGAAAAGGCAGACAAAGCAGAACAGGCCTTCCGAGAAATCTCAGATGCGCCGGACACATGATCACTTTTTATTTCCTCAACTAAATTGGTATACATGAAATCTTCCCTCTCAACGAAAAGTCTGGTTACGCCGAAACAGGATATTTTTCTGAAGGATCAATTTTTCGGACTGCTACCTACATCGAGCCTGAGGGTATTTTTAAAATGCAACTTGACAAATCTATTCAACGCATCCTTTCCGAATTTGTCGATTACTTTTCTGGCCGCATCATCCACTAAGGGCGAGGCTCCCTTGGGAAGATCGAATCCACATTGTTGGGAGAGCCTTGCCATCCTGCGTAAGAATTCTGCTCTGGCCAAGACCGAGGCGGCTGCCACACCCGGGTCTTTTTCCGCATGAGGCCTCTGCTCGAGCTTTATCTTTCTGCCAGACTCCAAAAGGGCATTTTGGATAAAAAGCTCATTGCCAAACTGATCGGAAACAGCCCTGGGACAGTTGACCCGCATCAGGATATTCTCTATCACCCGCGCATGACCCCAGGCTAACATCCGATTTAAGTTTTTCATCTTCAGGTAAAGAAGGTTATATTTCTCTGGACCAATCACCACCACCGAATAGATGCAGCTTGAGCGTATTCTGAAATCTAATTCCTTGATCACACCATCTGAGATTTTTTTGCTATCCCTCACCCTCAAACTTTCCAAAATTTTTTTGATTTTTGAGTCCACATTCACTCCGCCTATTACCAGAGGACCGAAGTAATCCCCTTTGCCTGATTCATCCGTGCCGATCCAAGCTGAAGGAGATGAAAGATGGCGCCGCTGGATTGATGAAGAATGACGCATGATGGATTAAAAATAGCTGACCACAGTAAATCAAGTTTGCCAGTTATAATTTAAAAACAAACTACAATGGACTGATCACTAACCACTGGTCACTGTTTTGAAGCTCTTTCTATATATACATTGGTTCGTGTATCTATCTTCACATACTCCCCTTCGTTCACAAACAAAGGAACTTTCACCACCAAGCCAGTCTCTAAGGTGGCGTTTTTGGTGATATTGGTGACCGAGTCTCCTTTTATGGCCGGCTCAGTGGAGGTGATCTTTAAAATCACCGAAGCAGGAAGATCCACATTCACTGGTTGACCTTCAAAGAACATTACCTTATACTCAGAGTTCTCCTTCAGATACCATTTGTAGTCACCAAGCTGATCCTCAGTTAAGCTTGTTTGTTCGTAAGTCTTGGTGTCCATGAAACAATATTCCTTATCGGAGGAGTAAAGATATTGCATGCTCTTCTCCTCAAAATCCGGCTCCTCGAAGACCTCTCCCGCGGCAAAGGTCTTTTCCAAGACCGCACCGGTCTTGATATTTTTCAGTTTGGTTCTCACAAAAGCTCTT
>LJVD01000051.1:13398-15405 GCA_001304225.1 candidate division Zixibacteria bacterium SM1_73 | reverse complement strand
ATGCTTTAAAAGCCATCCAGCTTCAACAGAAAGTGGCTAAAAAATCGCAAGCCGAAAAAATCTTTTGGGATGAAATAGAAGCTATAAGACAAGATGAATTGCCCAAACTATATCCCGAAGAAACCGTCAGTCTCGAATCTCAAATTCAAAACACCATCATAGGGCTCAAACATCAGGTAAAAAATGGCATCCTTCCGGTTAAAATCATTAATCGCCGGATTGGCGGGCTCCTTTCCTCCATGGGATTCAGAAAGGCGAAAACCCATGCCGGAACCTACGCCATCCTCTGGGATGACAATCTTCTTTTATGGTGAGTTTCGAACCAATCTCAAAATACATTTCCTAACGATGAAAAAAATGAAAAACAGCCATCCGCAAGTTCAGGAAGTCCAGCATGTCCAGCAAGTCCAGCCGGCAGGTCAAGAGCCACGTGCTCCTGACTTATCTTGGTGGCAGGTGCCCAGGGCACCTGATCTACGAGATTTCTTTCATCTCAATCAGAAATTTTGCGTGCCCTATTGCTAAGGACACCAAAAAACCTATGGAGGCGACGCACTTGTTCATCATCTTGAGCAAACAGCGTTATGGCCCGATTGAGGACCCGAGTTTCCCACGTCTCGCCTCCAGCGATTACCTTGAGAACATCAACCTGTTCCGGTTCTCCAACTCCTGGCAGACCAAACTCGCCTCGCAACTCATCGATCCCCTCATCCATGAATGACTGATGTACATCATCTGGAATTTCTGGGCTTTCGAATACGATATGAAAGTCTGCTCAAGAAGAGTCAGCCAGATCTGGCTCTTCAAATAGGCCCCAAAAATATTCCAGCTTTTCGATCTTCATCTCTTGTCCCTACAGGGCAATTGACCCGAAGCTTAACTGTGCTTGTCCAATTGCATGTTAGGAATTTTTTTAATGATCCTCTCTGTATCTGTGGCCGTAAAATCACTCCCATACATTCGTAAAAAGAGCTGTGCACGCAATCGCGATATATCGAGATGTGGTCTTCCCTTCAGTATTCCTGATATCACAAGCTTTCTCCCCGAATCATACATCCTACTTGCCATCTTCAAACGTTCCAGAGGAGTTCTAGACAACATCATTTCTTGGTAGCGTTGTTCTATTTTCGCCTGTGTGTCATCCATTTTTCCTTGCCTTTTCTAAGAGAGCGTCAATCCCAAGGAAGACAGCCCACTTTTTCATATATTCCCAGTCAAGTTCTGAAACAGTGGATATCATCTGGCGGACATCTCGAAACTGAAGATCTGATTGTGACTTTTTTCCCCAGACCAACTTCGATAAGATAAGGTCCTCGACAGAAACAACAAAGATAGTCATACCTTCAATGACCACCTTTTGCCTCCGTGCGAATTCTTCTCTGCGGTACTCTTGGTCTTTTCTTATAATAAAGTCAGCTTTGACCACCCATTCGTTATGGATGATGTTGAACGTCGAGTGCGCATCGACTGCCTCTCTGACGCTATCCCGATCAATATAACAATCTTTTGAAAAAAGGCTGACGATTTTGTCAACATCGACCGGTTTAACCTCAACCACCAGATCAATATCTCGGGTCATTCTAGGTACAGAATATATCGCCATCGCCATCGAGCCTGTCATCATATATGGTATACCAGCCGAATCAAGCCGGGATGCTATTGATTTTACAAATTCCAATTGTTCATCCATTTTGTAATTACATTCCTACCGGCTTGCGCGAGATGCGCGGTTTATCGCGTCCGCTCGACGCATTTGTTAGCGATTGTCATTGTCAAGCTAAGAATCCTCCAATAATTGCCAGAATCGGCTTCAACTTTTTTTGAATCGGGTCTACTTCGACGCCAAAGTTCTCTGGGGCTGTCGCTCCAAGCAAGAATAGAGAGCCTTTTGGTGCGAAAATCACTGGACAAGGAAGTCTGCCTTCGAAACCCTCGATCTCAAAATTACAAAAACCAAGCATTCTCGTATCCTGCCGGCCATCAGCAAGAATCAGATTCCGTTGTGCA
>LJVD01000051.1:0-13383 GCA_001304225.1 candidate division Zixibacteria bacterium SM1_73 | reverse complement strand
CGTTGTGCAGTCGGTTCGATGCCTATCTTTTCAAGATAACCCTCGGGGACAAAGGAATAAAGAGCTCCTGTATCTACCCAGAATTCCTTTTCAAAGAACTGATTGGAATCCTCGATGTTGGAAACTTTTATCTTTTTCTTAAACATACCCTTGTCGTTTTCTCCTCTGTCATATCAATTCTTCTTATCGCTGACAATGATTATACGGTCTACCGAAAAAATATGCAATGGCAAACTGTTACTTTCTATAATAAATCGTTCCCGTGTTGTGTCAGGTCCTTCCCGTTCGTCACGGAGGCCCTCGTCCGTGACGTTTTATTGGTAACGGACAAGGTGTCCGTCACCAACAAAAGTGAATTGTTAGGCGATTTTCTGCATAGCATTTACGAATTCCTTACCTGAAAGCGGGGGAGGAAGGGACTTGCCATCCTGCTTATACAGTTCGATCATCTCCTCCACGATTTGACACAGTTCATCAAAAACGGCACGGGGATCATCGCCATGACAGCCCCCATAGAAAAGTTCTGGACAACTGCCAATATAACATTGATCCTCATCAGACCACTCGACCAGCTTCACATACCTATCTTCTTGCTTCATTGTTTGGACTCCTCAATGCCACGCGTGAATATATTAGCTGTAGCCCGATTTCCTAATAAACCCATTCTATTCATATACCGAATGGTAATCATTTGTCCAACTTTGTCAAGATTCTTTTCGATTGGTTTCCGAGCTGATTGGCACAACTGTCCGGAATAGCTACTGACAGAACAAGCAAGCAAAAAATCATTCCTTGTATAGTCCGCGCAAAACATCCTCGGTCATGGTCACATAGGCAAATCCAAAAGCTAAATTTTTAAGTGTGGCTAAATGTAGGTCCTCGTCTACCGTCCCCGTGGCATCCGACAAGAAGAACACCCGATGGTCTCTGAAATACGCGTCCCGTGCAGTCGATTCACAACACAGGTTGGACATCACCCCAGTAATGATCAGATCGGTGATGTTGAGGCACCTTAAGGTTATCTCCAGATCGGTGTTATAAAATGCGCTATAACGGTGCTTGTAAATGACCTTTTCCTCTGCCAGAGGAGTTAGCT
Source organism: candidate division Zixibacteria bacterium SM1_73 (assembly GCA_001304225.1). Taxonomy (GTDB): domain Bacteria; phylum Zixibacteria; class MSB-5A5; order MSB-5A5; family SM1-73; genus SM1-73. The sequence goes on along the minus strand of LJVD01000051.1, from coordinate 12,287 downwards.
TCGGGTGAATTTCTGCATCCTTAGTATTCTCGATAATCATTCCCTCCCACCACCAACCCAGAATTCCCCCGTCTAACTCTTTGCTTTTGTGCACATGAGCGGTATAGATCACCGGGAGCTTTTTCTTTCTGAAAACCTTTATTAGCTTAGTCACGTTGGGCAATATGGCTAACCCCCCCGGAGTGAAAGTGGGGCTCTGAGGATCAAGAAAAAAATTCTGCATATCGATCACCAAAAGGCAGGATTTGGAAAATTCAGGCTTCATCTTATGCAGATTGTAAGGCTTGATCTCTTGTTGCCACAAAGAGGTCTTGGTTTTTAGGTTGGATTCAGTCACGTAATAGTTATTTTCCATTGATTTCTCCTGTTTTGAATTAATTGGTTTTTTGGATTTTCCCGCCAGAGGCGGGATTATGCATGAAATCTTCATGGACAATCCCTCTTGGTTTATTGACGATTTCACCAAGAGATCGTCCGAGAAATGTCAAAGTCATATTTCGGAACCCAAATAGTGAAGCGTAAGATTGTAGTTGCCAAATTTATTGGGCTTTTTGAAGACTCGATGAATCGAGCAGCTACACTCCCGGACAGAGTTTTACATTTTATTTGGCCGCGACCTTCCGAGGCATAAAAAGATCGACCACCTGCTTTCTGGCAAAAAGTATCCACAGCAAAAAGGGCAAGGTTTCGCTGAAAAGATAAAGGGGGACGCTTAATTTTTCATATAATTCTGCGGCTCTCTGGTATTGGTCGTGTAAAAAATATATGGCTTGAGACAAAATCATATGCCACAAGATCAAGATCAAAAGCCCCCATCCCAATTTGGATATCCTCTGTCTGAGTTTTATATCCCTAGTGATAATCATCAAGGAGACGAAAGGGATGAGGTTGTTGAAAATGTCAACCGGGTAAGAAAAGTATTCTATATCAAGTCCGGAGAGAGTTATTAAGAAAAAGGTGAGAAAACCATCCAAAATTTTTATGTAATAGCTCTGTCCCTTCCAATACCATAAAGCAAAGAGGGTCAAAGAGACCGCCACAAACTTAACTATGAAGACCCACAGCTTTTCTTTCATCCCTTAGATCCAGACTTCGAATAATGGACCACTTTCTCAATCCACAAGACCCAGACGGACACGATGATCAGGATCATTCCCACTTGCCAGAAATACAAATGCATGAAGTCAAAGGTCTTGGGAGACCAATTTCCGACAACGCCAATAAATATCATTCTGATTATATTGATCACATAGAGCAGAGGGATACCCAAGAAAGCGCCGATTAATTTCTTCTTATAGCTGGCAGGATAAGCAATCATTGCCGCCAAGAAGATTAACATTTCATAAAGCCCGGTGCATTCCCCCACCACCTCCATGGAGAAGTTACTTAAACTTACTATTCGCCCGCTTACATTTACACTTAATCCAAAAAGTCTCAACAAGAATCCAGTCATGTCTGCGGTCACCACCATCAGCCAGGTGAGCTGAGGATTGAACCTATCGCTTAAGAAGGGGAAAGTAGTGGTTAAAATAATCAACAGCCCAAGAAAAACAACGCAGAATTTAATGATTGCCTTGTGAGCTTTCAGCTTGGCTTTGCGTATTTTTCTTTTCTCTGTTTTCTTCTTTTTCACTCTTTCAATAAGTCAGCGGGTTGGCTCTCTTCCACTGAAAATCAATAGTTCTATCCTTCTGAGCACAATTAATTTTGACCCTTTTATTATAATTTGCTTAGCTCCATTTATCAAGTATATTTTTTTGTGCCCCAATAAGGTTGAGTGTCGATGGTCTAAATTTGCCAAATTTTGAGATTTTTTCTACTATTTGTCGAGAGCAAGTCTGATTGTCAGAAGTGGATAAAGACTCATTTTGAGAGATTATATATCTCTGCTGAGATGCACCAGAAAACGTTTCGTTGTCGCTGCGGGTCCACATTTTTCAGCAGGTATTCTAAGCGTAAAAAGAAGAATCTTTGGGAAAAGCTATGCAATGAATTGGGTAAGAAAGGATCGCAGATGGTTGAGGGATTGATACTTGCTAGGAAATAAACAGTTTAAATACGCAATTTAGAAAAATTTAAAGAATTTACAAAATTTGTCTTGACAAAAAAGAATTTGTGATTATTTTGCGAAATGGCTGTTCAGTCATGGAGGACAGGTTTGACTTCGTCGGAACTTAGGACTGTCTGGCAGGATTCAAGTCTGCTTGAAGAGAGGGAGCTATTTGACTTGCCTTTTATGGTTATTCGAATCCGAAGTACAAATGGACTTTTCAGCTTTTTTTTCAAAAATCCCTTGAACCTCGATCGACCGAGGTTCGTCTATTTGGATCTCGGATGTTGAGTAGAAGAGTTTCACAAGGATAAGTAGGGGTGGAAGTTAATAGAATTCTTTTTAACATAGGTGGAATATAATTGTATAATAGGAGAAGGAGGTCTGGAAAGATGAAGATTAGAGTAATTCTCACCAGTTTGATCTTATTGGGTTTCCTTTTTTGCTTGATCAACCACGGTCAGGCACGAATGGATCCCTGGTGGGAGGATCGCTATCCGGGCGAGCATCCGTGGCAGGATTTGGAATGTCCTGCAATTGATGACACGATTTCCCTGGAGATGAGTTCTGGAATCGGGATTGTAGTTACCCCGACAAAATTACTTGTGATCAGAGCTTATCAGATCAAGTCTGGTTTTGAGACGACTCGGCAAGCTCCGAAGAAGATGCAATTTCGATATCCCGCTAAAAAAGGAAATGACTAAAAATTTACACAACTATTTACTGGCTCTAAATACTAAATTAGCTGCAGTAGAATCGCTTCTCCAGGGCGGAAATTTCAAGCAAGCTTTGGCGGAGATAAGGGATTTAGAGAACCAAAAAGTTATAGATGACTTCTCTACTGAAGCGGGAGAACTTTCTTATTTTGGAGCGCTAGCTTTGGACAAATTAGGTCGGTTAAATGAGGCTATGTCCAAAGCCCAAAAGGCCTTTGAAATCCTGAGGAATACTAAGGAGAACAAAAGGGTGGGCGAAGTCCAGCACATTATGGGGATCATTTATGCCCATCTCGGTGATCTCAAAAACGCGGAACTTCAATTTATAGACACTGCGTCCACTTATCGTCGTATAGACGATCAGAATGGGATAATCGATACTTACAACGAATTGGCCCGTATCTGCTTCATCAAGTCCGATTTTAATAGAGCTATTTATTATATAAATGATGCATTAAATTACTGTGAAAGAATGAAAGATGGCAGGATGAAAGCTCGTTTGACCGGCAATCTGGGCACCATTTATATGACCAAGGATGAATGGCAGCAAGCTAAAAGACATTTGCTTGCGAGCTTGGAGCTGAACAGATTGCATAAAGACGAAATTAACATTTGCCGTTGCCTTTTATCCCTGGGTTATGTGTCAATTTTGCTTCGGGAATTTAAGGAGGCGGAGGGGTATCTTAAAAAGGCTTACCAGATTATCTATAAGAATAGCTTTGTTCGAGAATTGGCCATCTATCATGAATATTCGGGTGAATTGGACTTCCTCCAAAATGATTTTGAGGATGCGGAAAAGCATTACTCAGAAGCTCTCCAAATTGGAGAAAAAATCGCCCCCAAAAGCGCAATCATTAGCCAAGCCACCAGGCTCTTGGCCGAACTTCAGGTGAGGAATGGCGATTTGGAGAAGGCTTTGGTTTCCTGTAAAAGATCTTTGGAGGTTTCAGAGTCCTTAGGTGAAAGATTAGAAGAAGCCGTAGTGTATAGAATTCTTGGCCAGATATATGGCCAAAAAGATCGAAAGACCGAAGCTAAAGAAAACTTCGCCCGAGCCATGAAAAATTTACGGGAAATCGGGGTCAAATTCGAATTAGCCAAGACATACCTGGAGGCAAGCAACTCAGAGTGTTTTGATTTTTGGGAGAGAATGAAATTTTTGGGCAGTGCAGAGGATTTGGCTTCGGAACTGAATTCTCCCTATTATTTGGCTAAGATTCATCTTGCTTTTGCCCTTCTCCTTTTCAGGAATAAGGAATATGAGAGTGCTTTGGAGTTCTTGAATAAAGCCAAAAAGATCTTTGAACACACCGATGAAAAAACGGACTTAAAAAGGGTTTCAGAACTTGATAAGCAAATCCACGCTCTTTTACCTACGATAGAAAGATCAAAAGAATCTTCTCCCAAACTTTCCTTCAAAGACATCGTCACCAAAAATGCTCAGTTGTTGGAAACGCTTGAAAATGTCCAACGGGTGAAAAATACAAATATCACCATTCTTTTAGAGGGAGAAACGGGAACCGGAAAAGATCTTTTAGCGAAAACCCTTCATTTTACCAGCAGTAGGAGGAATAAGAAATTTGTGGTAGTAAATTGTGCTGCTTTGCCTGAAGGTCTTTTTGAAAGCGAGCTTTTCGGTTATAAAAAAGGAGCCTTCACCGGGGCATCTTCTAATAAAAAGGGGCTCCTGGATGAAGCCGCTGGAGGAACCATATATCTGGATGAAATTGCAGAGGTACCCTTGCGCATTCAGGTGAAGCTCCTAAGAGCTATGGAGGAAAAGGAGATCGTAAGGTTAGGTGAGGTTAGACCGAGAAAAGTGGATTTCAGAGTCATAGCTGCAACCAATAAAAACTTAGAAGAATTAGTGGAGGAAGGAAGATTCAGAAGTGATCTCTATTATCGCTTGAGCGGAATTAGGTTCAGGCTTTCTCCTTTAAGGGAAAGAAGGGAAGACATCCCCCTCTTGGTGGAACATTTTATTAAAAAACATGCCCCCAATGGAGCGGTTCACTCTTGTATACTCGATCCCAAGATTATAAAGCTCTTTTTAAGTTATGCTTGGCCAGGAAATGTGAGAGAGTTGGAGAATGATATCCGAAGCTTGTTAGCTTTTGTAAGAGATGAAGGTAAAATCTCCTTCGAGCTTTTGGTCGACAACTTGGATAAATTCAATAACGGGAAATCATCCAACCATACCTCGCTTTTGAGCCAGTTGGCTGAATATGAGAAGGAGCAGATAAAAAAAGCTTTAGCCAAAAACAATTGGGTCAAAACCAAAGCCGCCCGATTTTTGAATATCGACGAGGCATTACTCAGATATAAAATAAAAAAATACAATATAACCCCCCTTTAACTCGAAAATCTTTTCGCGGGTTCGAAATATTTTTCGAAAAATCCGAATCCTGAGACGATTTGGTACAAGTACAAATCACTGACCAAAGGTACTTGTCTTTTATGTCACAACCACTTATTTACAAAGTAAGTGGTTTTTATTTTTTGCACTAAGGGTGGCATTTTTTTTGCTTTTACAACAGCTACCTTTCTCTTGTGTCAAGAGGGGAGGACAGAGGAGAATGGACAACAGGGCGTACCCTTTTGAGAAAGAGAAACCTATGCCGCCTCTTTAGTTGGAAAAGTGGGGGCTTTTTCTTTTTCCTTCCTTTCTCATTATAAAGCTGTACGAGTTCTTTAAACCATGGATCCATATAAATCATTTACGAAATATTGATTTTTTTCGACAGGCCACTGTTCTCTATTTGACATTCCAGACTCAGAACTCTCACATTCAGAGGCCTTTGTTTTCTCTTGGAAAAGAAGATTTTGTGTTTTATAATACTTCTATGCAGACCATAGAGACATATGCTTGATAATTTGAGAGATGAATGATTCTCAGTGTGGATTTTCTATACTGTGGCAAAACCTTTGAAGTGTGGTATGATCACAAATAGCTCTTCGCAGAAAGAAAAAAGCAGAGTAGCTTTTATCTCGGTCTTGGCTGCGATTTTTCTTGTGGGGATAAAGTTGGCAGTGGGTGTGGCTACCGGAAGCTTGGGAATTCTTTCGGAAGCAGCCCATTCAGCCTTGGATTTCGGAGCAGCACTTATAACCTTCTTAGCAGTAAGGATTTCTGGCAGACCTGCAGATCTAGAACATCATTATGGACATGGGAAAGTTGAGAGTCTCTCTGCTTTGGCAGAGATCGTCCTTCTTCTGTTCACCTGCATCTGGATAATCTATGAAGCGATCGGCCGCATGTTCTATAGATCAGTGGAAGTGCAAGTGACGTACCTCAGTTTTGCGGTGATGATCACCGCGATTATCGTCGACTATTCGCGTTCCAGAGCACTCTCAAGAGCAGCTAGAAAGTACTCCAGCCAAGCACTGGAAGCAGACGCACTTCATTTCTCCACCGATATCTTGAGTTCTTTGGTTGTAATCGCAGGTTTGATTTTTACCAAGCTTGGATTTCCGATAGGAGACTCCATAGCCGCACTGGGAGTGGCGATCTTCGTCATCATCGCCAGTTATAGATTGGGAAAAAGAACTCTGGATGTTTTAATGGATCGCGCTCCTGAAGGCTTAAAGCAAAAGATCGAGAAGATGGTGGAAAAGGTTCAAGGGGTTAGCAAGTGTTCACGTCTGCGCTTAAGGAGGTCAGGTTCGCAGGTCTTCGTGGATATGAATATCTCTTTAGACAAAAACACCAGCTTTGAACAAGCCCATAAGATAGCCAGCGAGGTCGAAGGAAAGATACGATCAGTCCTTCCCAACACCGACATAGTTGTCCATACCGAACCTGCCGAAGGACTAAACTTCGTTGATCGTAAAATCGATTTGACCCAAAGGGCAAAGGTGCTGCCGGATCGTCAGGCTGAGCAAATCATCAAAGAAGCACTCAACGAACACACACAAGATTTCATCGAATTTCACCAGTTGACCTTTCAAAGGAAAAAGGGTATACCCTTGATAAACTTGCATTTGGTCCTCCCTAAAGATATTAAGATTGAAGATGCCCATAGACTGTGTGATCACCTGGAGGAAGACATCAAGAATCGATTGGGAGAATCAGAGATTGTCATTCATGTTGAACCATGTGATGGCAAATGTGAGGTTTGCCGAAAACAATGCGACTAAGTTTAGCACATGGTTTCCAAATAGTCTTATAATAATTTGTCATAGTCAGTCCCTCCGCCAGAGGCGGGGGACATTCACATAGTTTGCTCTGAAAAGTAGTAATATATAAACATCAATGAAATCCTGAAGCGGACTGTGCCTAATCCCAATGATACTGGGGGGCTTGAACAAAAAGGATGAGAATTTGGAAAATTTGGTTGACAAATGGATTTACTGAGTTATTATAGAATTTTGTCTCAGGAGAGTTTCTATGGTATCCAGCATGACTGGTTATGGCAGAGCTGAGTTGGTCAAAGAAGATGTAAAGGCTTCAGTGGATATAAGCTCGGTAAATAATCGCTTCTGTGAGATTCAATTTCGATTGCCTAAATCTCTTAGTCCTTTGGAATCGAAACTCAAGGAGATAATCCTCTCCACTATTACCAGAGGGAAAATCAGCTACACTTTGAATTGGGAAGAGAGCTTGCCCCTCGCATCCTATGCGAAACTGAACGAGGAAGCGGCAGACGTCTATCAAACCATAATTGCCCAATTGAAGGAAAAGTACAATCTTTCAGGTGAAGTCCGGGTGGATCATTTCTTGAACTTGCCCGATTTGATCAAAGTCGAAAAGGAGGAATATGACATAGACAAAGCTTGGGAGGTGGTAAATGAAGTTACCCTGAAAGCTCTGGAAGAATTTAACTCCATGCGAAAAAGTGAAGGGACTCGTCTGGCAAGTGATTTAAAACAAAGAGTCAAGAATCTGGACAGGACCATCTCCGAAATTGAGGACTTGACTCCTCTAAATGTGAATAATTATAGAAAGAAATTGAAACTTAGAGTATCTGAGCTTTTGGCTGATATGGTAGTGGATGAACAAAGGATCGAGCAGGAGGTGGCTTTGATGGCGGAAAAATGTGACGTCACCGAGGAATGCGTCAGGTTCAAAAGTCATAATCAGCAATTCCTTTCGGCTTTAGAGGAAGGCGGGCCAGTGGGAAAGAGGTTAACCTTCCTTTTGCAGGAGATGAACCGGGAAGCCAACACCATCGGCGCCAAAGCTTCCGATGCCCGGATTTCACAAAAGGTGATCTTCCTGAAGGAGGAGATAGAGAAAATAAGAGAGCAGGTGCAGAATATAGAATAATAATGGCTTGGATTTTTGGATTGAAGATTCCGAAGCCCCAGAGATGGAGGTGCGGGTTCGTCTAGCTAAGGAGATAGGAGACATTGACGTTGAGCCAAATTTGATTACATAAACACAATAATGTGAGGAGTTACAGATACCCGAAACGCCTCTACGCATTTCGATGTGGAGTTGCTAATTTATCTTGGTTAACGAAGGTCTGATTATGAGATTTAGGGGGATAGGGATTGTAATATCAATAGCTCTGTTTTTGCTACTAATTCCATTTATTACAGGAAGAGGTCAGGCCATTATTTGGAGCGACGATTTTGAAGATGGTGTGGCCGACGATTGGACTTTTGGAGGCGACGGCAATTGGACTATTCTCTACGACGAGAGCAATGCCTTAGATCAATCGGATAGTGCTGTTTTCGACGCGGTTGCTATAGCTGATAGTTGTCCCATTTTGTCAAATTACCGCGTGAAGGTGAAGGTGAAGATCACCGGGCTCAGTGACACAGGCACAGTACATATTCTGGGGCGAGTTGACAAAGGAGACCTTCATATTGGATACGTATTTATGCCACCGTATAACGGGCTGTATATCTATGATAACTTTCAAGATAGGGATACACTTCTTGCTTATTTGGATCGCGCCTTAAAGTTAGATACCTGGTATTACTTCGAGGCTTACATGAACGGAGATACCATAAAATTTAAGGCATGGGAAGCCGCCCTGTCGGAGCCTGAGGTGTATCTTCTGGAAACTATTCTGGTGGAAAACTGGCTGCCGGGGCGTGTGGGATTGAGGTGCTCCGACAGTGCAGGACGGTATGACGATATTGAGGTCATTCAGATAGAAACAACCGGAGTCGAGTCCACTCCCGAAGAGCGCCAGATGCCAAAAGAAGTGTGGCTATGGCAAAATTACCCTAATCCCTTTAATCCCGAGACCCGCATTGAGTTTTTCATCCCAAAAGCTGGAGTCGTCGACATGAAAATCTATAACGCTTTGGGTCAAGTTGTCAGAAACCTAGTGAATAAGCATAAACCCGTTGATAAATATTCTGTCCGATGGGATGGCAGAAATGGTACTGGGGAGCGTGTTGCAAGTGGGATGTATTTCTATCAGCTTCAAGTTGATGATTTTGTGTCCAGTAAAAAGATGTTGCTTTTGAAGTAGTATCTCTGCGTTGGTAACGGACACCTTGTCCGTTACCTTCTCTGTCACGGGCGAGGGCGTCCGTGACGAACAGGGAGAACATCAAATATGAACTTTGAAGGAGGCATTTTATGAAAACCACACCAAAAACCAGTCCTGAGGATTACATTCTTTCTGTGCTTTCCCCGGAAGATAGACTGGAGGCTGTGTTTAAGATTGCGGAAACCTTTAAGAAGACAAAATTAGCCGTCAAGGATATAGAAAAGGCTGTTAAAAAAGCAAGGAGAAAAGCCTACGAAGAGACCCAAACTTGAAGATGGAGAAAACCAGATTAAAGAGAGAACTTCCTAAATGAAGGAGAGTTTCTCCAACAGGTTTGCTGGAACAGGTGAATTATTGAAGATTGAATAAAGATGGACAAACCGACAATCTCAAAATTATTTTCTGACGCAGCAAAACGACTAAGAACTGAATTCGAATTTATTCGTTCCTCTCAACCACATTCTGCAGAAAAAGGCATAGAAGTGGAAAATATTTTAAAATCATTTTTGAATTCACATCTTCCTCATCGATTTTGTGCGGGTTCGGGAATAATAATTGATAATGACAATACCATTAGCAAGCAAACGGATGTGATCATTTATGATGTGTTTTCTAGTCCCATCTATCGTTACGCCGAAAATGCACAAATAATCCCAGCAGATACAGTTGCTTCTGTAATTGAGGTAAAGACATGTTTGAACAAAAGTGAAATCAAAGATGGTTACGAAAAAATCGCATCATGTAAACAGTTAAAGAAACGACCTTTTTCACAGTTGGACCAAAAGTCAACCGGTAGTGAATTAGCAACTGTTGGGACCTTCGGTGTAATTTTTGGGTTTGATTCAGATACTTCCCTTGAAACATTGGCAGACAATATAGGGGAATTGAACAAGGACTATGAATCAAGGCTGTGGCCAGACATGGTGGTTGTTCTTGATAAGGGCATACTTAGTTACGGAATATCATATCCGGGAGAAGAGAATCTTGCCGGTGAACTAGCCACACCTTGCGGTGACGATTTTCAAATTCCTCCTTTTTATGTACATTTGATAGTTCACAAGGATGGTGAATTCTCGTTAAACAGATTTTTTTGTAATTTATTATCCCATTTAACCTTTTACCCACGTCGACCAAGCACTCCACCCTTTGATACGATATTGGAGGGTGCCCCGAAACAAGTTAGGATAATTAAGGCATATCAGCACAATACAAAACGTCAGCTCAAACCTGCACCCTCAGAAATGCACATTGAAAACAAGCCAAAGCCTCCAGTTTCAATGGGAGTTAAAGATGAAAATGACAGACAAATAGGTTTGCTGCAATTTATCCCTTGGCAAGATGGTGCGGTTATAAGATGGTACGGTCGAATACCTCTACAAGATCTACTTGGTTTCCTTCTATCTAAACCGGAAGGAATTGTTATTAAGCAACCCCATTCCGACGCTCAACTTTCTTCGGTATTAAACATTACGGAGGAAGATTTTAGGAGATGGCCAGAAATACTGGCGAAAAACACCGATCTAACGGGTTCATTAGAATATGCAAACAGCACATAACAAGGTAGCCTCTGGGCTGGTATTGGACACCTTGTCCGTTATCCTAAAGCGTCACGGACGCGGGTGTCCGTGACGAACATATTGTAGCCGCATTCTTCAGAGTGCGCCCATATGGACGGCTACAAGAATACTCTCAATTCTTTATGAACGCCAAAGAAAGTCCAAACCATAGAATATACATTCACGTGCTTAGGCAAATGTCATCCGAAAAAAGATTACTTAGGGCAATTGAGTTGTCTGAATTTACCAGACAACTCTTCATTCACGGTTTACGTAAGAGATTCCCCAATCTTTCAGACGAAGAATTCAAAAAGATACTCTTGGAGCGTCTGAATAAATGTCGCAACAGGAATTATTAAAAAAAGTTGTTCAGGCACTCGATTGAGGAGTGCAAAAGCTTGCTTTTGCGATTTTCACACAATCTGGAATTCAATATATGATGACAAGTTCTATCGTTTCAAGCCTAGAAATTTAATTGTTTGGGTAAACAATAAATGGAATATCCTTTTGTTTCCATCGGTTATGGCAGCGTGGTCTCGGTAAATAAGATTGTGGCGGTAATCTGCTTCGGGTCACAGCCTTCCAAAAGACTGAAAGATGAGGCGCAAAAAAAGGGAAAGCTTGTGGATGCCACCGAAGGCAGAAAGACCAGAAGCCTGGTGGTGACCACCTCAGATCATGTGATACTATCGGCTTTGGCTTGTGAGACCATAGCTTTTCGTTTAGAGCAAAAATCTGCAGGATCCTTATCACACCTCCCCAACTCGGGGCAGAAGCAAGGCCCGCCTTAGGCGGACAAGGTGAATTAACCGTTGAGGAATAGGCAAAAAGCGAAAATCAGTTCAAGATTCAAAATTCAGGATTCAAGATTCATCCTGAACTTTGAATTTTCAATTTTGAACTTTTTGAAAAGATGAAAAAGGCAACCTTAGTGGTGCTATCTTCTCCCTCGGGAGGAGGAAAGACCACCATTTGTCGAAAAATACTGAAGAGACACAAAGATTATCTGTATTCCATCTCTGCAACTACCAGAAAGAGAAGAAAAAATGAAAAAGAAGGAAGGGATTACTTTTTTGTGCCCGAAAGAGAATTCAACCAGATAAGAAAAAAGAAAGGATTTGTGGAATGGGCAAAGGTGCACGGCGAATATTATGGGACCTTAAGAAAATTTGTTGATCAGGCACAAAAGAAAGGCAGGGTTGCTTTGTTCGTTTTGGATGTGCAAGGAGGAATGGCGATAAAGAAGAAATATCCAGAAAGTGTTTTGATCTTTCTTCTTCCTCCCTCTTTAGGGGAATTGAAAGAAAGGCTCATTGGGAGAGGAACCGATAGTAGGGGCGAAGTAGAGAAGAGATTGAAAATCGCATTAAAGGAGATAAAGTTTTGGTCGAAGTATGATTATGTTGTGATAAATAAGAACTTAGAGGATACCGTAAAATTAGTGGAAAAGGTCATCGAGACGGAAAGACATAAATCTTTCCGTTTCGATTTTAAAGGCTGGGGCAAGAATTGAATT
>LJVD01000143.1 GCA_001304225.1 candidate division Zixibacteria bacterium SM1_73 | reverse complement strand
CTGAACTTTATTTTCGTGCCGACTTGAAGTCTCATCTTTTCCTCCGAAGCCTGCCCCTCGGCTATCCTCGTTAAACAAATCAAGACGAATTCTTTCCTCAACTAAGCCTATTGTATCATTATGGTCACCACCATGACAAACTAAACAAATTGCCTTTTTTTTGAATCCCCTATATACAGACATTCCAACAGAATCATAACCCAAGCTGATTACTCTGCCCCCAAGCGGAATAAGATTTAAAAGGTTGGTTTTCAATTGCCTTAGTCTACCAACATAATTACCACAATATTTCTCCCTGGCTTTTCGCACATTGTAAGGTGGATCAAGAATTATGGTTTCAAACTTCTGGTTTTTTTGGATTGCCTGATTTACAAATTCATGGGCATCCATACAAAAGTCTGGTTTGTATTCGTCGCTTATATCTACTCTGATTTCAGATATAGCCAATCTTACTTTACCGGCAAAAAGGTTTAATGTTCTACCTTGACAAAAAGATTCCACCCATTGTTTTAGCGATCCTTGCTCAAAACTCCATTTGCTTGCTGGACATATAAAATATTTAAAATCCATTTTCTTTAGCCTGCCCCTCGGCTTTTAGGCTGTTTAGGGTTCCTTTAAGTTTTTATCTGTTTTGTGAGGGGCAGGCTTTTTCTTTTCTTTTTTCCACAATCTCTCGGCAAGTCCGCAGATAACACCACGCTTTTCGCCTCGTGAATCAAGATAAACGAAACCGATATGACATAGGCATTTCTTACAATCTGAAAGTGCGATTTCAGCTTCACATAGAGGACAATCCTGCACCCACCATACAAGTGATTGTTTTGCCTCAACCTTCAGTGTTCTGGGCATCGTGTTTTTTCTCCTCTTTGAAGATTTCTGGATTCCAAGGGTGCCTTTTCTCTTTTTGTGGTTGCTTAAGAATCATTCGCAAAAGGTCAGTGATCTCCGTACCTGTCAATTGTAAATTTATTTTTTTATACTTTTCAAACCACTCAATCCCCCGCTCGATCTCGGCAGGGGAGAGGATGTCGGCTTGGCAATCCACAATTGCATTAAGAAGCTCCTCTTTGTTAAGATGACAAATAGTATCATCCCAACTTGTTTGATCTAATTCCCCTTCTTCAAGTTTCTTTTTTAGTTTATCTCCATCAACAATCAGTCCCATTAAGACCTCCTTTTCAAAATCTCTCCAACACTTTGCACCCCCCGCTTTTGTTCTTTGAATTTCGGCTGCCAATTTGGATGCTCCTTCTCGAATTTTTCTTTAGCCTTCAGTGCATCGTCAGGGGTTTTGGGAAATTGCCTTGTCTCTAATATCCAGTAAATATATCTCATCCATCGCTTGTGTCTATCCATATCCATCGGCGTTGCTTCTTCTGCCTTATTTTTGATCTTACGATCTTGTTCTTGATCTCTTATTTCTTTGGCTTTAGCGATATAGCTTCTAAATGTAGCCACCATAGGAAAGTAGGCGTATTCATTCTTCATTAAATTGAAAGCCTCAAGTGCTATTTGATAATCCTCGTTTTTGAAGTTATCCGCCCATTCGTCAAACTGAAGATCGTTGAACTCTTGGCGGTATACCGCTTCTATCCTTTGTGCGATTTTTCCAAATTCATCCCTTGTCACCGTATTTATCTCTCCATGTTGCTTCTTTTGGCTTTGTCCTTTTCTCCTGCATCGTCAACTGATCAAAGTTTTTCCGAAGATTGCCCATACTTAAAATTACCGCCTTCCAAAATTCGTCCTTTTGAGAAAAGTCGATCATCTTGTCAATCTCATCCAGAGTTCGCTTGTCACGTTCGACCATCAGGCGAACTACGTCCGCCCATTTTTGAATTTGGCTCTCTGTGACTTTTGCCTTGGGATTGTTCTGGAGAATTTTTTCTTTGAGGAAATTTGCTCTCTCCAAAAAATCGGGGGATATATCTTTTTCTTTTATATTTCTTTTTTTATGTATAGGTATATATAGGGCAGAACGAGATACCCCATCAATAGGGTATCCATACCCTATTAAAATTTTACCATACTTTTTAAGAAAATCTTTTTTGATTTGAAGCCCGTCCGGTATGTCTTTCAATAACTTATAAGCGGATGCCCATTGTTTCGGACCTTTTACAAAATTCGCCTTTCCGACAATCCAGACCCACCCCCCCTCAAATCGAAGTTTGCCTCGTTTTTCGAGTAACTTTTTTGAATTTTCGAATTTCTTTAGGGGATACCGTATCGATACCCTATCATCTTCTTCATCTGTTTGATATAATCCGATCAAATTTTCCGAGGTAACTGAATAGTAAAGATATAATAGAACCGCATTCGAATTTTCTTTCAATAAAGCCTTAATATCCTTATCCTTAAAAAAGGATTTTAGAATTTGTGCGTGTCTGGGCATCCCCTCTCCTCAAAATCCATTTTATCTAATAAGTTTGCGAGTCTGAAGAACCTCATAGATAATCCTGCTTTGTTTGTTCCGACAAGGTTTTTTAAAAAGTGTATGGCTCTCTAAAACCCGCCCCATAATTATAATTATGTCCCCCTTATCCAACTCTCCCAAGTCTGCACTGTCAATAGAGGTCTGTTCTCTTATATGTGGTTTCCAATTGCAAACCATCTCGGTTTCTATTCTCTTTTTATACTCCCAAGATTTTTTCTTTCTCATCCTTTCTCGTTTCTGGGAACTCTTGGCTCAGTTCCCCTTCAATATTCTATCCAAATTAGACTTTATTTTTACCTCTGTGATTTTTTGAAGTTCCGTATTTGAATATTGCCATCTTTTCCTTTCGGGTAAGCCGGTACATCAGCTCTCCAGCTTTCTTGTTTCTGGATTGGTTAAATCTTTTTTGATTACTGCCCTTATAATTTTTTCCCAGATGGAGGTATGTTCATCGAAAACAAATCCTATCCGAGCCATTTCTCTGACTCTTTCAATCTCCTGTTTATTGAGGTCAATTGTTATTTGCATCTTTTCCTTTCAGGGCAAGCTCGTGCCGTCGACATGAGCACCACGAGCTTGCCCTTATTTTACATACCACGCTTTAAGTCGCGGCAAATTCTCTAATACAAGCCGAATTTGGTTTTTAGTTATTTTGGTTGATCCGATTCCATCCTGAAGCAAGACAATGATAGCTCTTCTCGTCAATCCGGCATTTAGTAACTTTTCAGATGCTTCGGCAACTTGAACTATGGATTTAGCAAGTAGCTCAACTGATTCTGGATTTTGTTGATCTTTTCTGATTTTAATTTGTGGTTTTGCCACGCTTTTCTCCTTTCCTGGTTTCACCAAAGCCCGCCGGCTATCTTATCTGGTTCTGTTTTCAGGCAGACTTGGGATAGCTATCGTAAACACTGCCACTCCTGTTTTTCAAGGATCCACGTCACCAGGCGCATCGGACGGCGGGCATGGGTTATTCTTTAAGGCTTTTCCATATGGCATTTTCAATATCTTGAATGGGAAATTTTTGCATTTTAAAGCTTAAATTGTTTTGCTTTAAAATGTCTGATATGAGTTGCACTACTTCTTCTAAAACCGTCACCTTTGCTTGTAGATATTGGAATTCCGTTATCTTTGTGTCTGGAATTAAGCCATCAGCTTTTACTTTTTTCACCTTGTTCTCCTTTCTTTCAAAGCCCGCCGTGTTGGGCTGTTCACCTTCTGCGGTTACCGATATGGGTTCTTCCGGTCTTCCAACGGTTGCCTATTAAGTCCGCATTTACGGACGGCTCGTTTTGCCGAGTCTACATCTATCCCGCTACTTCGACCACCTCAGCGTTTTCACGCCACGGCGGGCTTAGGTTGAGTCGTCTCCACCCCAGTCGAAGACTGGCTTTTCACCCAGATGCCCGATTATCACAGTGCCATCAGGCAGTTGCCTATGCCCATTGGGGCAGACCTTTTCCAATAAACAGTTTTCGCCTCCTTGGGTTTCGAGTGGTTCTTCACAGATTGGGCAGATCATTTCTTCTTTTCCTCTTTGGGCTTTGCGTTCTCTTCGATCCACTCCAAAACCTCTTTCAGATGCTTTTGCGGTATTCTCTGTAAGCTGGGAATACTATGCCTTTTCTTGAATTCCAAGAATACGTCTTGCGGCTTCACGTTTGAGTCTATCATTAGCGTCATCATATCACCGTATTGACTTTCGGTTATAATGTCTTTCGGAGTCGAACTTGGAGTCGGCGAATCATTTTCATTAACCTCTTCTGCTGAGACTTCACCACCACCAACCAAATCTGATATTGCCCTATTTTTTGCTCTGGTGATAGCAATAGCACGAGCATTATGGTCTGTCTTTTCTAAACCCTTTTCTCCAGTATTGCAAGCACCGTCGCCGACACAACTTTGTCCATTAGGTGCAGTAGCCGTTATCACAGCATAAAAAGTCAATGTGTTGTCTTCGTTTTTCTCCCTCCATTCTTTGTCTAATGACAATGAGATGCCGAAGAATTTCGCCAGTCGCCTCCAGTAAGATTTTTTCAAGAAATCTTTGCCCTTAATTGTTTGAATATCCCCAGGCTCTACAATTTTAGCTTTTAATTGCTGATACTGCTTAAGCATTTCTATTGCCTCTTCTGGAGATACGAGCGGAGCAATGACCTGTGGTTTTTCAATCGGCACTGGAAGGGTCTCTATTGTTTTGTCTTTAGAATGGTCCATCTTCTTTCACCTCCTTATTAGCTTTATAATTACCACACCACAGAACAATCTCTCGTTTTTTATTATTCACATTAAAAAGCAACCACATACAGGCCAAAGAAAGATTCTTCGGGTGATAAAATTTACAATCTTTGTTTTTACATCTTATTTTTAACTCACCGATCTTTTTCAGTGGCATCTTCTTTTGTCTCCTTAAACTCGATATAGAACCGAGGTTCTCCCGCAGGTGTGATGATAACACCTTCGGGTATCTCGCCAGTAGTTTTGACGAAGTCCTTGATGTTCTTCTTGTCGACAAACTTTTTCACCCGGACCAGATCATATTTCTCAGCATAATCTGCGTTGTCTACAACCCAATTAAAGAGAGTCTCTTCATCATATTCATACTGGTCTTGGTCTGCCCTCAGTTTTAGCTTGCCAGTAGGCAGGTCAAGGCTCTTCTGCTTGCCTTCAGTTTTTCGATGGAGAGCACGAATATAAATCTCCAGAGGTTTTGCCAGCCAATCATAACGACCCTGCAAGGTTTTCAGCCGTCCATCTTTCCAATTCTCAATGGCTTCGATCTGGGATCTCGCAAAGTCTTCGACGGCGTCCATCTCTGCATTTATCTTTTTGATTTTCTGGAGCTGATAATCCGCTTGCTGTGGATTCTCCAGTGCTACTTCCGCACCGACTTCCTCGGGTGCGACTTCCTCTAAAAACTCTTCTAAAATTTTAGTTGCCATTTTCTCTTTTCCTCCGTATATTAGTTAGCGATTTATCTCCAAGCTCCCCGGATGATAGCTGAAGGGGAGCTTTTAGTTTAGTCTATACACCAAACTCTCCCTGTAGGGATTCCATTGTAAATTCGCTGATGTTGTGGTAATGCTTTGCGAACCCAGCGAAGTCCGTTTTGTTGTTGATGGGGATTAAGACTGTTAATTTCAGATAATCCTTTTCGATTTCCCCATCTTTCTTTGTGGTCATCTCAACCTTGTTTACTGTTCCCTGAAATTCCACCCTTTCTCACCTCCTTTCCTCATATCTTTCGAATAGCAGATGGCATTGTTTTACCTCCTTTCAGTTTATTACCCATGTGAACATCCAGACCGAAAAAACGAAGGCGATGAAAGCACCAAAGACATACCACACTGGATGGTGTTTGGGTTCAGTCCACATTTTCATCTCCTTTTTTTACAGTCCGCCCGCCTCAACTTTTATAGCAGGGCTGCCTGAGACGGGCGGACGTGGCACGTTACTACGTAGAAGTGGCGAATCCCGTGAATATATGATTGTAAAAGAAAGGGACCAGACCTGAAATTGGAAAAGCGGTCTGATAAGGGAAACGGATTCGCCTTGGGGGATCATTTTGGTTTCTCCTCATCGTTAAAACCAGCGTAAACACTTATAACAAGGATTAAAAGAATGTCTGCTAATATGATTTCAAACAATGGGCCATTGATAAATCGCATCAAAGCCATAACGGTAGCAAGTGCACCACAGACATAAGCACGAGACCAATTCATTTTTCTCCTTAGGCCGAGGTGGGAAGGCTAAGATTTTCCTTTCAGTCTTTTGAGTTCTTCTTCTGTCTCTTTAGTCATTCTTGCGATGTTGATAATCTTGTTCTGCCTTTGAATTTTTTTTAGTTCCTTTTTGGTCTCAAGCATTTTGTATTCTCCCAAGATTGTATGGAAGTTATTAGTTATCCACCGGACGAGTCCGGCTTCAGCTAATTCTTCAAGTTGCTCGTCTGTCAACTGTAGTTTATTCAAACTTTCATCTTTTCCTTTCCCGACGGATTCATTGCCTATAATATTCTTCTTCCCATTTCCTCCGCCAGTATTCCTTTTCATCTTCCTCTTTGGCTAATTCTAAACGATAACTTACTTCCTGACATTGCCTATAAGCTTGCGTTCGATCGGGATATGTGCATTTACCATTCCAATATTCACAATCTTCACAGCTCATCTTTTCCTTTCCCGACGGGTGCTGGTGCAAGGTAATGTCCACGTTAAATCCAGCACCCGCCGAGTTTTTCAGAAAGGAGGGAACCTCCCTGAAGTAAAACCAATCACTCAATATCTTCCTGTGTTTCGAGATCTTCGCAATAGCCATTCTCATCAATTTTAATAAACTGATTCTCACAAGTGCC
>LJVD01000050.1 GCA_001304225.1 candidate division Zixibacteria bacterium SM1_73 | reverse complement strand
TTATTTCTGGGTACCTTTGAGGCGGAAGCTCTGATCTTAGCTGAAACCGGAAATTCAATCGGTGCCATTCAAATAGCCGGAACCGATTCCACCATACAGCTTTCTTTTTTCATTGTGGCTTGCGATTACACCTTAATCGGAGAAGAGCTTTTTGTGGCAAGTGGTTATTTGACCAAAGATCCACAAATCCTGGGAAGCATCAAAGGACAGGATTTTTTAAAGGCGCTGGCTGTATTTCTCATGTTGCTTGGAGGAATTGCAGGAATCTTGGGATGGAGTTGGTTTATCAAACTGTTCTCGATTGGTTGAAATCCGAAGACCAGCACCTAACTTAAGTTAGGTGCTGGTGCAATCAAAAAAGCAAATATGCAAAGAGCTATTCCCATAACCGTCTGTTTTGTCTTTGGATTCTTCATGCTGTTGCAATTCTTTGTTCCGCACAAGCTGTCGGTTTTAGCCTATGAGAACGTTTTGGATTGGATGCAGATAATTTTTGTGTTCACCCTGCTGGTAGGAGCAGCCAGCTACATCCGACTTAACACAAAGAAGGTCGTTCAAACTCAAGCGGGATGGGGCTATAATTTGGTGGCTTTAGCAGGTTTGAGTCTTATGGTCATTCTGGGTTTCTGGAAAGGCACTGGCGAGAATACTCCTTTTCTTTGGATGTTCAATAATCTGCAGGCACCCATGCAAGCCACCATGTTTTCGCTTTTGGCTTTCTTTGTGGCTTCAGCCGCCTATCGCGGATTCCGTGCCAGAAGCTGGGAGGCCACCCTGCTTCTTTTGACCGCCACCGTTGTGATGTTAGGACGAGTCCCTTTAGGAAATCTAATCTCCCATTGGGTTCCTGATACAGCCAACTGGATTTTAAGTGTTCCCAGCATGGCCGCCAAAAGAGGACTTTATATCGGAATCGGATTGGGAACCATCTCAACTTCGTTAAGAATAATCTTGGGGATCGAGAGAACCTACTTGGGGAGAAGATAAAGCAACTGCAGAATTCAAAGAGCAAAATGGAAAACTACAATTCAAAATTGACAAAATGTCTGTATGGAAGGAAGAGTTTTTACCTTTAAGTTGTGGTTTCTATTTTTTCATTTTTATTTCTTAATTTGTCCATGATTCGATGATAAATCGACAACTGATATTCATATTAATCGCCCTCTCTGTTGCCGTCCCTCTGGTGATCAGACTGGGACTGCCCAATTATGTGACATCAGAGGTAATGCAGGTATATGAAGAGATAGACCAGTTGGATTCAGACTCAGTGGTGATGATCTCGTTTGATCACGAAGCCTCCTCTCTTCCTGAGGTAAAGCCGATGGCGGTGGCCATACTCCGTCACTGTTTTTCTAAAAATCTGAAGGTGATAGGATTTGCGCTTTTGGCAGAAGGGACTGCCATAGGAGACCAGATTCTAAGAGAAGTAGCTGCGGAACATAATAAGGTATATGGTAAGGATTACGTCTTCTTGGGATTCCGCCCTCAATATCAAGCTGCCATTTTAGGCATGGGCGAGGATATAAAGAGGGTTTTTCCGCAGGATTACAAGAATATTTCTTTGGACCAGATTCCAATGATGGAAGGGATAAAGAATTATCAAGATATTTCTTTGATAATCTCGGTGGCGGATGGCGATATGCCCGCCTATTGGGTAGACTATGCAGTTTCTCGCTATCACAAAAAGGTCTCCGCTGCGGTGACAGCGGTTATGGCAACCAGCTTCTATCCATTTCTTGCTTCCGGTCAGATTGTAGGACTTCTGGGCGGACTCAAGGGTGCAGCTGAATACGAGATTTTGATCGAAAAACCGGGCATCGGACAAAGGGGAATGGATGCCCAATCGGTAAGCCATCTGATGATAATTCTTTTGGTAATTTTAGGAAACATGGGTTATTTCTTGAGGAGAAGATTCACAGGATAGACCGGCGTCTGCTGTCCTTCGACTTCGCTCAGGACAAGTCGGCAGTCCGCCGCAAAGTCATTTATTGCGGCGGTCGGCGGTCGGTGGACTGCGAACGGAATTAGTCATGCAAATCGGGACTTTGATCGCAGCTTTTTTAACTCTGTGTATTTTTTCATTCTTGTATAAGGATAATCCTTTCTATAAATTCGCAGAGCATCTCTTGGTGGGTATGTCGGTGGGCTATATATTGGTGATAGCATTTAATACCACGGTCACACCTAAACTGATAAATCCTATTTTCCAAGAGGGAAAAATTGTTTATATTATTCCTGGAATCTTGGGACTTTTCATGTTTGCCAGGTTTTTGCCTAAATATGTTTGGCTCTCTCGAATCTCGATTGCTTTGATCATCGGAGCAGGTGCAGGTGTGGCCATCCCTGCTACCATACAGGCGAAGATCTTAGCCCAGATGCAAGCCACCATGATAGATTTTGCCACAGTGGATGGAATCATCATATTTGTTGCTGTCGCCACCACCTTGGCTTATTTCTTTTTCTCCAAAGAACACAAAGGTTGGTTTGGAGCAACTGCAAGAGTGGGAACCTGGTTTTTGATGATATTTTTCGGAGCAACGTTCGGTTATACCATCATGTCACGAATTTCTTTGCTTATCGGGAGAATGCAATTTTTGTTGGGTGATTTTCTGCATGTTATCAAATGAGAGCGAGTTCCCTCTCCCTTGACGGGAGAGGGCTAGGGAGAGGTGATCAAAAACTGATCGCGACTATTTAACAGCCAATTCACCCTCCCCCTGCCCTCTCCCGTAAAGGGAGGGGGAAAACGGGTTCTCTCCCCCTTCACGGGGGAGAGTTAGAGAGAGGGCGAAAAAGCTGTCTGGCAATATTACTAAGATAGCCAAGAACCTCAGAAAAAAGTCCACTGACGCAGAGAGATTGTTATGGAGACATCTACGAGCAAAACGGATGGGTGGAATCAAATTCAGAAGACAACAGCCAATTGGAAACTAGATAGTAGATTTTGTCTCTTTTGAAAAGCGGATAGTGATCGAGTTGGATGGCGGTCAGCATCAATTACAAAAAGATAAGGATATTAAAAGAGATAATTGGCTTAAGGAGCAAGGTTTAGGGTTCTTAGGTTTTGGAATAATGAAGTGCTAATGAATACGGGAGGAGTATTAGAAGTAATAAGGGAGAATTGTTTATCTCACCCTCCCCCTACCCCCTCCCATCGAGGGAGGGGAAAACCATAAACCTCAAAACTTTCTCCTTTTGTTGCCCTTTCGATCTCACCAAAGGCGGGATAGAGAGGGGAGACAAGGGGTAAAAAAACAAGGAGTGTGCCATGTTAAAACCACTAAAGGCTGTTTTTGGGATGGTGCTGTTTCTGTTGTTTGTAGATCCAGTTTTGCAGATACTGAGCGAAGCCGAAGTATTTGCCCGGGCTGTTGACGTTGACACCACCTGGGTGAGGAGATACAATGGACCGGAAAACGGTGGGGATAACGCTACTGCTATAGCTGTAGATGATTCCGGCTATGTATATGTTACAGGATTTAGTAAAGGCAGTGGGACAGGCTGTGACTATACTACCATAAAGTATAATCAGGAAGGGGATACTGTCTGGGTAAGACGATATCACGGACCGGGAAATGGGTGGGATTATCCTTATGCCATAGACTTAGATGGTTCTGGCAATGCGTATGTTACCGGAAGAAGCAAAGGCAGTGGGACAGACTATGATTATACTACCATAAAGTATAATCCGGACGGGGATACCGTCTGGGTGAGGAGATATAACGGATTAGGAAACGGCGGAGATGAGGCTTATGCCATAACTGTCGATGATTCTAGCAATGCTTATGTGACCGGAGGTAGTGTAGAAAGCGAGTGGCACCTTAATTATACCACCATAAAGTATCATCCTAATGGAGATACTGCTTGGGTTAGAAGATACTGTGGACCTGGAAATTCCAATAATTTCGCCAGAGCCATCACCGTAGATCGTTCGTACAATGTCTATGTGACCGGATCGAGTTGGGGCAGTGAAACAGAGTGGGATTATGCCATCATTAAGTACTATCCGGATGGAGATACTGCTTGGGTGAGAAGATACAATGGACCAGCAAATGGCTATGATGAGGCTTTTGCCATAGCCGTGGATGATTCTAACAATGTCTATGTGACGGGTTATAGCAGTAGCACCGGAGCATTCGAGGACTACGCCACTATAAAGTACTGTCCAAATGGAGACACTGCCTGGGCGAGAAGATACAATGGACCGGAGAACGACTTTGATGAGGCTTATGCCATAGTAGTGGATGCTTCTGGCAATGTTTATGTGACTGGAATGAGTGTAGGGGGAGTTACAAACTTTGATTATGCTACCATAAAGTACTATTCTGGTGGAGACACTGCATGGGTGAGAAGGTACAACGGACAGGGAAACAGTTGGGATCAGGCTTTTGCCATAGCTGTGGATGATTCTGGTAATGTCTATGTTACTGGAGTAAGCGGTGTCACTGGGAGTTACGACTACGCCACCATCAAGTATCTTCCTAACGGAAGCATTGCTTGGGTGACACTATACAACGGACCGGGAAATGGCACTGATTGGCCTAGTGCCGTAGCCGTAGACGATTCCTACAATGTCTATATCACCGGACATAGTGATGGCGGTAGTGGGATAGGCTATGACTATTGCACCATAAAGTATGTTCAAACTTCCAGTGATGTCGAAGACGAGACCGGTGACAGACAAAAGCCCTCTGAGTTTGGTCTTTCCCAGAATTACCCCAACCCTTTCAATCCCACAACCAAGATAGAGTTCACCCTGGCCAAGTCAGGTTTTGTCACCTTGCACGTTTATGATGTGCTGGGAAGAAAGGTGAGAACCCTGGTTTTAGAAGAGCTCTCTTCAGGCTACAAGTCTGTGATCTGGGATGGGAAGAACGATGATGGGAAAGATGTAGCTTCGGGAGTTTACTTCTACCAGTTAAAGGTCGGTGATTTCTCCGAACCTAAGAAGATGGTGCTGTTGAAATGACCTCTTCCCCTTTGGTCCCCCTCTCCCATCTGTCGGGGGGAGGGACGAAGCAGACTGCGAGGTCGTCAAAATAACAATCCATTTGAAACCGATGTACTGCCCCAGGTGTAAAACCAGGATGAAAGAGTTGAAAAGGCCTTTTCATAAGCAGAGAAAATGGATTTGCCCCAAATGTGGAAAGGTTAGATTTCAGGGAACAAGGAAACAAAAGAAATGAAGGGAACTAAAAATTGTTATAATTTTTAAAGAAAAAACGAGCATCTCGCCGATAAAATTACTATGTAGGAGAGATACAAACATTTAAGATAAACTCAAAGCAAGATCGGAGGAGGAAAGCTTGCTAAAAAGATGGATTCAATTCTTAGTTCCCTTTATAGCTTTGTTTTTGATCTCAGGGGTCCCATGGGGTGAATTGTTCATTTCTCCAGATGAAGTGGAGATTGTGAAGGAGGCTGATTTTGAATGCGATCAGGCAATTCCCTTAAAAGAACTTCATTTTACCAAAACAGCTTTGGAAAACAAATTGCACCACATAAGATCCAAAGCAGCTTTGGTTGTGGACATAGAAAAAGGGAACATACTTTTTGAAAAGGATATGGAAAAACAGCTTCCCATAGCCAGCTTGACCAAGCTCATGACCGCATTGGTCTTTTTGGAGCAAAATCTCTATTTGAATGACACAGCCAAAATCGCCTGGAGCGACGCAAAATTTGCTGGCAGGTCTCGTCTCAGAGTGGGAGAAGTATTAACTTTGAAAGATCTTCTTCATGCCAGTCTTATGTGCTCTAACAATCGAACCACCAAAACTTTGGCGAGAGTATCGGGTTTGAGTTTTGAGGATTTTGTTATCAGGATGAACCAAAAAGCAAAAGAGATCGGCTTGGAAAACACCTGTTTTTATGAGCCCACCGGTCTGGATAAGAGTAACCGGTCCACAGCGCTGGATTGTGCAAGGCTGTTGTCTTTTGCCCTGACAGACACCCTAGTCGCTTGCATCACAGGCAAGAAGGTCTATACTTTCACTACCATTTACAAAAAAAGAAAAAGACAACATCAGATTGTAAATACCAACAGGCTTCTTTTAAGCTCTTTGAATGTCAAAGGTGGAAAGACCGGATATAACGGTGCCTCCGGATGGTGTCTGGGCGCTTTGGTGGAAGATGAAGATGGGACAAAGATTGCTGCGGTGGTCCTGGGCGCTCCCAGTAATCTTGCCAGATTTCGAGAAGCCAAATCAATTATAAAATGGTCTTTGCAAAGGCCAACTAAAGGGACTTAAAGCTAATTTGTTCAAAAGCTCGAAATGCAGATAGAAAAAAAAGATATAGAAGAGGTGGGGGAGGCGGTCGAGGCTTTGGGAGTGATGATGGAAAGGGAACTTGAGAAGATCAACCTCCATTTGAGCCAGCTCAGCAAATCCATAACCGACATTATAAACCAGGGAAAAAACTTCAAAGAGGAAATTGCCGAATTAAGAAACCAGATTTCCGCCGGACCCATAGGAGAGGAGACCAGGGAGCTTTTGGAACAATTCGAGACCACGGTTTCCCGAACTGAATCCAGAGTAAGCGAACTCCAGAGACTCTTCCGGGACGAGGAAGACCCTACAGCGGAGATAAGAAATGACCTCGTAGCAATAAAAAGGGATCTGCAATTCGTAAGAAGCGACCTCAAGAAGATTCTGGATCACAAAGAAGACCTTGACAAAAAGCTCAAAGATTTTGAAAATAGAATAGAGGGATTGGAAAAAGAAAGATTCTCTCAGGATTCGCATATGGATAATTGAGTTTCGCCGAAGTCTCGTTCCATTCAGTTCTTCGTCCCGACGGATACCTCGAACCATTTCCAGCAAATTCTAAGCACTGAGATAGCAAAACTCATAATGCACACATAATAACGAAATGAAAAAAGCTTTACTCATCCCATTGTTATTAGCTCTATTTGTTTTCTCTCTATATTGCGAAAAGACTTCCCAAAAGCCAGAGGTAGGAATACTTTTCGCCTTTTCGGAAGAGGGAAAACTTTTGAGAAGCAAAATGGAGTTGACTGACAGCTTGAATATCAATGGGCGAGTATTCTGGCAAGGGAGGCTTCAGGGAAAGGATGTAGTGGTTGTGGAAAGTGGTGTGGGGATGACCAATGCAGCTATGATCACCCAACTTTTGATTGACCAATATTCTCCTGAAAAGATAATCTTCACCGGAATCTGCGGGGGCATAGATTCAGCCAATCATATCGGAGATGTTGTAATCCCTGAAAAGTGGGTCACTCATGATTATGGAATTTACAACAAAGAGGGCTTCTCCCCGGAATCGATCCTGATAGTTTTCCCCGGCGAATCAAAACCAACATATGTCATGTTTTTTCCGGTTGATAAAAACCTGCTAAAGATAGCTGAGATCTCGGCAGAGAAGGCAAAGGATAGATTTCAACCAATAGGTGAAAGGCTTCCACAGCTAAGGATTGGCGGAATCGGAACCAGTGGTAATTCGTTTATTGATCAGATGGAAAAAAGAGAATGGCTCAAAGAGAGACTTGATGCCCAGATTGTGGATATGGAATCTGCGGCGGTGGTTCAGGTGGCGAATATAAATAAAGTCCCCATTCTGGTAATCAGAAGCTGCTCGGATTTGGCTGGTGGATCAGGAGCCAGCACCGCTCAAGAGGAACTGAACCAATTTTTCAAAGTAGCCGCCGACAACAGCGCTATGTTTGTCTTGCAGTTACTTTCTTCGATGAATTGATAGATCTGCCCGCTAGCCCCCTTAAATTTTTTCCAGTATAAGACCCCTAAAAAAATCGAATCGGGAAATATTACGATGGAGTGTCGGGCTTTAGCTTGACCTGTCCTTGCGGATCCAGAGGGAAACTTCTTTTCCGCAGGTATGAACCGTATGGTTCATACCGTAGGATCCCTCCTTGCGGGGAAAGCCAAGGAGCTTTTATGTGGTTTACCTAACGGTGAACACTCCAAATTATCCTCTTCCCTTCAGCAAGATCAGGGTGGTGCGCAAAGTCGAACCACAAGCAGTTTTTTAGAGACTTCTGTGTAAATCACAGACTCTAATCCGCTTTTTTAGGCTGACCTTCAAATCTTCCAGTTTTGGCTGGCCAATGCTTCGCCTAATCCCATCTCCTGGAGAAATTTTCTGACTGGCAGGGAAAGGTATTTGCGTCTTTTGATAGCTATACCGTATCCAAGTTTGCCGAAATGCTCTGTGACCGGAATGTACGATAATGACTGATCTTCTTGGGCCTGTGTTACCAGCCCGGAAACAATCGATATTCCCTGGCCAACTTTTACATACTCCTGAATGACTGTGGCTCCTCCGGTCTCGATGACGATATTGTAGCCTAAGTTATTCTCCTTGAACACCTTTTCGATTCTTTTATGAATGGAATTCTCCCGTTCATACAATATCAATGGCTCACGAACAATCTCCTTTAAGGCGACTGTGCGTCGCCCGGCTAACCGATGATTAGCAGGCACGCACAGGAACATTTCATATGTCCAGACTTCAAAGAAGGATATATCGGCAAAGTCGTTCCAGGAAGAGGTTATTCCGAAGTCGATGTCTCCTGAGGAGACCATATCTAAGACCTCGGAATCAAGGGTCTTTTGCAAAATCACCAAGCGAATCTCCGGATTTTTTCTTTTAAAATTTTGCACTATCGCAGGCAGTTTGTATTGCATTATTCCTCGGTAGGCGGCAAGATTGACAGTTCCTTCCGAGGTCTCTGAGAGATCGGCAAAATGAGTCTCAATGTTATCCAGGGTTTGTAAGATTATGTCCACATAAGCCATAAGCACTTTGCCTTCAGGAGTCAAAGAGATACCTCGTCCCTCTCTTTGATACAACTTGACACGCAATTCCTCCTCCAGGGACTTCACCTGGTGACTTATGGCAGACTGCCCAATATTGAGCGTTCTTCCTGCCTTCGAGAAACTGCCGTGCACACCAGCCCAGTAAAAGCCTCTTAAGGTTTGTAATTCCATGTTTCCCTCCCAAGCCTCCTTGAAATTACGTTGAACCACAAACAGTTAGCGTTGACAAGTCCAGATAATATAGATTGAAACCTGAGACTCCAGAAGTATGGACCACTTGTTCAAATATTTACCAATATGAAAAACAGATGTTAAATATGAATCATTATACGCATTCACCTAAAAATAATACTTTGATTCATATCTGTCAACCGATATTTTATTAATGAGAACAAAAAAGGTATAAATAAACCTGCTTTTTTTGTCAGTTTAGTTGCTAAGTTATTGTTTTACCAGAAATAATGGGCACGGATCGATTCCGAGCCAAAATTTTCGGTGAATATAAGATGAAATCAAATTTAAACTTAGAAGGAAGGAGATTAGGATGATGCAGCCGATCCTTTTTTCACTGAGGGCTTCTGTTGTGCCATTTCAATTGCTTCGACCGCTCCCCACGATTTTTGCCTCGGTAGCAGGGGTCTCAGGCGAGTGTGCCGGGTCAGAAATGCCTGCTCGCGTCAAAGAGGAATTTACCTCCCATCTGAATTGTATGACAGAGATGACAAAAGCGCTTGCCGAGATGTCACCCTCCCTCTGCCCTGAATGTGATGCTATCCTGGAAAGGATCAAGAAGTTGGATCAGGCAGAGTCTGCTGCCCTTTGTGAGGAGACAAGCACATTTAACCTTGCCTTAGAGCAGATGTGTCAGAAGCACAAAACACCTGTGCGAGAAGAATGCCGAGCACATGGTTTTAAGTTTCGTGATATCTATCGCTCCAGCGTTCACGTAAAGAAGTTGGCGCTTATCTATGAGGATGAAATCACGGATCGGGTTTCCAGCCTGAAGGATATACTCTGTGAAAAGTGTTATTACGATGTTGAGTTGAAATCGGAAGAATCGCTAAAATCAGAGCCTGTTCGCTCGGATTTCGCTCTCTATGCTCCCACCTCCCTGCCGGGCCAGGTTTATTTGGACGGCCTGCCCAATGCCAAAGTTCCCTTATTGCTCATGGTCGATTTGGGCAAGAAACTGGAGGAATGTTCCATAGCGGATCTGCGTAGGGTGTTCCGGCATCAGCAAAGAGACATCGACATGTTATATTCTCCTTTTCCTCCGATTCGCCTGTTTCAGAAGGTAGACATCGGCTACATCGAGCATCTGTATAAGCACGGTGCGACAGGCACCGGCAACGTCTAACATGGTATTATTTCAAGGCACCTAAAAAAGAAGATATTATTATAGGGACAGCCCTTGCCTCGCACCGAGTTTCAGCACGAGGCGTGGCTGTCCTTTTTGTAGTTAGGATAGAGGTACCTCATTGGTAGCACTCAGTGGGAAAAGAACCCTCTACACATAATGTTTATGCAATAAGATCTTGGTGTTTATCCTTTGGGAAGAAATGTTTATTAAAAGAAAAACTTACCCTTTTTTCAAAGTGGGCAATAGGGCAGAAAGGTAGCCGCACTCGGATCAGGCTGCGACATCTGTTTCACTTCCATAGAGGTCTTTCCCTTCAGCTTTAGCCTTTCTGTGAAGCCAGTTGATGGCATCACGAGTCTCCTTGTCCATGGAAAGAACTACTTCAAATTTTTTCTTCCGCGCAGGGTTATTGTTCAGCCATCTGTAGAACTTGCTTCGAGGCACCTCAAGCATTTCGGCTGCTTTCTTCAGAGAACGGAATTCCTCGTTAATTAAAGCTAAGACAAGCCTTCGCACGTCGGGTGGCGCCTTATCGATTAACTCCTTTTTTATCTGTGCAATTTTTCTTTTCGCTGCCAACAACGCATCTGCTCTCAGCTTGTCATCCTTTACAGTGGCCTCTGTAGATGAAATACCAACCAAATTGAGCTTCCTCTTATTCCTAAGCCAAGTTCTGGCGGCATTTTTCCCGATTGTGAAAGCCCAACTAAATAGCTTACCTTTGCGTGACCAAGTATGACGCCCCTCAAAAGCGTCAATCATTGCTTCCTGGGTAACGTCCTTATAGTCGTCATGATTCCAACGGCTGGATACTGAATCAATGCCCGGGCAAATTCCTTCTAACAGCCGGGTGTATGTTTCCTTCGCAACTAGACGGCTAAGCGCGCTGGGCTTGTCACAGAATGCATCCCACAGTTCCGCATCACTCATATCCTTTATCTTTCCCATAACGCATTCGTCCTTGGTTTAAAGTCGAGAATGACCACTATGCAAGCCAGGTCGCACGAATCAGCGCATCTTCAAGACAATAATCACTATATCCGGGAATCCAAGTAGCGCGAGCCAGTGCGTCTTCACATGTCAATGCGTCTAACCCTGCGATTAGCACTGCAGTTAACAGAACAATCATTACAATTACAAAGATATACCGGTATGTTTTGGCTTTCATGGCTTTAGCCTCCTTTTTGTCTGCTTTTTGATCTGTTGCCACAGATCAGGCACTTCATCCCTAAGAAACTGAAGTTCTCCATCCGTTAAAAATAGATGCTCTGCATTGGGATCTTGGTACCATTTCTTACATAGGTCACTCATTTCCTGGTACGCTGTTCGAAGCTTCTTCTCATCCCGTTCCATCGAAGCAAGACATAACCGGTTGTAATGGGAGGTGAAGCTATTTGGCAAAACCTTCATGGCATCATTCAAATAATGCCAAGCGGATTTGTGGTCATCATTTGCCAGAGAGATGACACTAAGCTCCTGAAGAACAAAAGACACTTTCTTGGGATCGCCAATAGCTTGCCACATTTGTAGTGCGGCTTTATAGCATTTCTCAGCTTTGTTGTATTGACGATCAGCTTTAAAGGACGCACCCACGCAGTATTGGGCTCGCGCATCTTTTTCCCAATCCGGATCGTGGCGCTTAAGCCACTTACGGAACTCAGCTGGCCTACCCTGCAGAATGAATTCTTGTAGTTTGCGACCTGGTAGATCGGCACTAGTAGTAACTGGTTGGTCGAAGACCCTGGCATGCGCCTGCCGGCCTACGGTAACCGGGTCTATACCGTATTTGAATTTCTTGGATTTCATGATCTCTCCTTGTCTCAGTTTTCCCTTTCATTATGTCTACGCATCCAATGAGCTGTAAATTTAATCGCTTCTTCCAGGTTATCCAACATCACATCTGTGCCTCTCAATTAAACTCGTTAAAGAGACTACTCAAAAACAAAAAGTGTCCCAAAAAAATTTAAGAATTTGTGAAAAATTTCTGGATCAAAAGTCCCTTTTGGCTGGTCTTTTTACCGGCAATTGGTAATGTTCGGTTCAGTTTAAAATAAGGAGGTTGTCATGAGAAACAAAATCTCTACTACTTGGGTGGTCCTCTGTCTCCTTCTCCTGCTCACCCTGTTAGCTGGGGTGGACAGCTGCGAGGCTTCAAGAGGAGCTACAAAGAGTATTGAAGTAGTAACTGCAAAAAACAGTCACAATCTTGGAAAACATCTTGAAGAGGCGTTTAAAGGCGCACTAAGAGAGTTTCTTAGGAACCTGATCTTTGGTACTGATGTTGCTCCGGTTGGCGTTGGAAGGCAGTCTAAGATCTGGTATAATTGCACCAGGTTCGGAATGATGGTGGATGCACTGGAGGAAGAAGTAAGTAAGGATTGGATTCTGTACTTCATCCATTTAGATATGCAAGAGGCTGTAGAACAGGGTTGTATAACAAATAAGTGGGGACGATTGAAGGAACTGTTTGAAGAATGGGATAAGCGCGTTGAGGAACTGAAATCGTCTCAACGTTACAATTCCCCAACAGACACTGACCTGGTGGATACTACTCAAGTTGACTCTACCCAAGCGGATACTAGTGGAAAGTCTGATTAATCAAAGCAAAACTGCTCTGATGTGAACAAAGGTTTTTACCCCTCTTCGTCTCAGGCGAAGCGGGGTAATTTTTTGCTATCCTAGGCCTTGAACACACACCTGCAACATCGTTAGTCTGCGTGAAGAAGAAGTGTATAATATCATTGGAAAAAAATTCCCCCCTAGGACTAAGTTGAAGGACAGTGTGAGGATTTTGCGGGTAAGCACAGAAAAAGCCGGAGGTGTGAACCGAATGGTTCATACCGGTGGTATGCACCATGCGGTGTGGTGAACCTTATGGTTCACCACGGTGCATACCGGAGGGCGCAGGACTCGAACCCACAAGGCCCTACGGCCGCCTGATTTCCAGCCAGGCTCATTGCCTCCGATATAAGTTTTCTTCCTGCGTTCTTGATCTAACTTTCGTCAGTCCTGCCAGTTTTCCCGTTCTTCTGTGAATTGTCTTTCTTTTCAATGAAATCGGTGATCCGGGAAGATGCAAGATAGACATAGTTGAGCAAGGGCTCAAATCCTTTGGTCACATTGATGGTGCCCAGCCTTCCCAAAGCTCGGATCATTTTTCCCACGGGTTTTTCTTCAGGTTCGGTGACCTTTTGCAGAAAGACACGACTGACGAATCGCAACACACCTGAAATCAGGAAAACAAAATGGAGATCATGGATTCTGGCAAAACCCAGGTCCACAGCCGTGCCCCTAAGTTCATTTGCCAGTAAGCCTCCCAATATAGGGGCAATGGCCGTGGCCAGGCCGGTGGAGGCCGCAAAAGCGGCTAAGTAGATAGCATTATTCTCTTTGGGTGCCAGCTTCAAGAGAATGTTATTGTTGTTTAGGTTTAG
>LJVD01000142.1 GCA_001304225.1 candidate division Zixibacteria bacterium SM1_73 | reverse complement strand
AAACTCTGGCTTTAAACATTCCATCCTTAAAATATTCCAGAAGAGCGGGATCCTTTTTTCTGCGAACGATGTCCTCATAAATTCTTCGGGCTTCCCTTCGATCCAAAACTTCACCTCTGATCTCCTCTCCTCCTAAGAACATGGAGAATTTGGAAATGGAAGCATCCTCGGGGATAGGAAATATGTACGTGCCTTCGAGGTCTCTGTGATAATTGTTTAGGAAGACCTGATCTACATCAGTCTGCGCTATCTGATTGTCGATCCTTATGTCCACGTGATGATACTTGATGGACAGATTCGGGGGGAAGGGTTCATGTGGGCGGGGCGGCATAGGGATGATGAAACCATCCGCCAACGCATTTGATCCAAAGATCAAAACCAGAACCAGGGTCCATATACATCCTCTTTTCATGACGACCTCCTTTCGAGGTTAAAAGTTCAAAATTCAATGTTCAATTCTACTTCTTATACAAGTCATGAAAAGAAATATTCCTAAACTTTTCATTTTTCTTTCAAGGCTCTTAATTGTTTGAGCTTTTTATTCAGTTCTTCTTTGGTTTTCGGGTCTGGGACCTGCTTTTCGTATTTTTCTAGAACTTCAATACTCTGTGCAATATCAGATTCATCTTGGGTGAGTTTGCTCAAAAGATAATAAGCTATGGCTACCTGGAGATAACCTTCGTTCGCCAAAGAATCTTTGGGATTCTCCTGGATATAGACCATCCAGCTTTTTATTGTTTCTCTTAATATATCTTCTTGCAGATGGATATATTCCTCTTTCAATTTGGGAAGCTTTTTATCATTTATAACGTAATACTCCTTTTCGGAAGCGGCTTGGATTGCACGGTCAAAAACCACTGCGGGAGGTTTTCTTGCAGCCCTCACTGCATCCATTTCCTTTGCTTTGGGCTCTGGTGGAGCTGCCTGTTCCAATACTTTTCCTTTTTCCTCTACCCCGGCTCCGGTAGAGTATGCTTCCGTCGACAAAAATTCTTCTTTTGGCTCAACTATTCCAGGTGTGATTTTCTCTTCCGAAACAATTTGGGGAGCCGCAGACTTTTTTAATTCCTCGGGGGGAGGACCAATTTCATCTTTTTTTTCTTCCTTCTCTTCTATTGGAGCTACAGATATAGTTTTCTCTTCTGGAATAACTTGAGGAACTGCAGGTATTTCTGATTTATCGGTAGGAGTAATAGCCTTTTTCTTTTTAGCCCCTTCTTCTAATGGAACAGTTTCCCTTTTAAGTTCAGGAGCGTGAGGGGCTGGTTTTTCTCTCCTCTCTACCCTTGGTGTGGTAGGGAGAATCTCTTTTCCTCGGTAATCAAAATAAAGCTTTCCCACAATGAAGACGAAGACTATCGACATCACTCCAGCTGCAATTTTCACCCTCAGCGGAGAAAAAGTAAAAATATTCTCAAGAGCTTTTTTCAGCTTAAACGAAAAGGATGCCTCCTTCTGGGCAATAATCCTCTCCCTTACCCTGCTCGAAAAAGCGTCCCAATACTCCTGGGAAGGCTCTTTTATCTTTATACCTTTTGCTCCCTTCTCTATCGACTCTAAAAGGGCTAATTTTTCCTTGCATCTTTTACAAGTCGAAAGATGCCCTTCCAACTCCTCTCTTTCCCTTTCATTTATCCGTCCATCCCAGAAAAGATGGATAAGTTCATCAAAATCTTCACATCTCACTTTGATCACCCCTTGGATTCAACGTATTTCGTTTATCGGTATCGATGCCCGTAACGAAGCTCGTTTTTGGAGATTCGATGTTCGGAAAACTCTCGAATTTCTAACTTCAAATCTCGAACCTCGATACGAGCTTCGTCACATTTAGACTAACATCTAAAGATTCACTTGTCTAAAATCACATCCTTTAACAATTCTTGCAGTCTCTCCCTTGCTCTGAAAAGACGAGACATCACCGTCCCTAATGATATTCTTAGAGTTTTAGCAATCTCCTCTATTTTTCTTTCCTGCTCCTTCTGAACCAGAAGAGCTAAAGGATCCTCATTGGCAGTTTCCTTTTCTAAAGGACTGGCTTCTTCTTTAAATTGACTTTCTGAGATCACAAATCTTTGCCTTTTCAAATGATTTATGCTCAAGTTCATGCAGATTCTATATAGCCAGGTGTAAAAACTGTAGCCCAATTTAAAGGACCTAATGGATGAATAGGCGTTGATGAAGGTCTCTTGCGCGATATCGTCTGCCGCATCGTGATTTTTCATGATACGATAGGCCAGAGTATATATCTTCTTCTGGTACTTCCTCACCAAAAGATCGAAAGAGTATAAATCACCTTCTTGGGCCTTGGCAATTAGTGTTTCATCATCCTCGATCTTAACCTTGGACTCCACCATTGACCCTTCCATCAAAATAATACAAATAGGTTTATAAATTATTCCCTGGTTTTTAGAGAAATCTTCATAGAGATATATTGAATCATTTCCAAAATGATGCTATAATGATCTGTCATTGCGAGTCCCCCGCCTCTGGCGGGGGGGCGAAGCAATCTCTAAATAGTTGGAATTCAAATGAGATTGCTCGGTCGCTTCGCTCCTCGCAATGACGGGCTTGACCATAATGTTATTTCGGAAACATTCCATATTAGTCATTCGTGATTCGTCATCCTTCAGGTATCACAGGTGGCATAAATTGTAAACCAAAAGCTCCATCAAGATTTTATCGGGCATCCGGCTTGATTTTAAATCAACATCCGTTTGATAGAGCATAACTAAACCTTTTTCTAATTCGTCTTGGCTGAAATTTTCTGCTTGCCTCGGATATTTTTGAGCAAAATAGGGATGGACTTTAAGAATCGAGGCAAGAGACTCCCCTTTCTGGGGGTGAAAGCTTTTTGCCTTAATCAGCTTCTCAATATGTTCGGTTAACCAGTAAATTACAGTACCAGGCTTTTCTCCACTTAGAAAGAGATTTTTTAAAATCTCCAATGCCTTTTTGCAATCCCTTTCCCCTACGCAGTCGATGAGCTGGAATTTATTGTAGGTTCTGGAAAGACCTACAACTGACTCAACATCAGAAGGATTTATCGATTCTCTATCCCCCAAATATCTGACCAATTTCTCAATCTCGTTGGCAAGATCTGAGAGATTGTTCCCCACATAATTGTGTAAGATCTGCAATGCTTTCCTTTCTACCTTTTTACCATATTCTCTGGCTTTGGCTTCAATCCATGCTGGAATTTTATCGTCATACAATCGTGGGAAATCAACCGTGGTGGCCAGTTTATCCAAAGTTGAATAGAATTTCGTTTTGGAAGTCAGTTTTGGAGAAACCAATATCAGGCAGGTGAAATCAGGGAGTTTGGGGAGATAAGACAGAAGAACATCCCTGTAAAATGGGGAGAGTTTGTGTACATCAAAGACCACCACCAATCGTCTCTCGGAGTTGATGGGCGAGGTGGAAGCTTCATTAATGATCTCGACCGCACTGGTTTCCGAACCATACAAAAGATTTAAATTGAAGCTTTTCAAATCCTCGGGGATCAGAGTCGAAGATATCTTTCTCCAGGCTTCTTCCTTTAAAAAATCCTCCTCACCGGTGAAATGATATAAAGGATCGATCTTGCCGGATTTTATTCTACTCAACAACTCAAAATATTTCATTTTTCTTAACTTGTTATGCCAAAGAGAATTCTTATATGCTAAAAGGATAAAATCTTTACGGATTCATCCTGATCCCCTCAAAAGCGGGAGAACGAATTGACTCCTTTTAATCAGGAGTTTCCCACCTCTGACGGCATCCGCCAAAAGCATGAAGGGCGAAACCTATGAAACTGTCTCTTCTGTTTGA
The DNA here is from genome assembly GCA_001304225.1 of candidate division Zixibacteria bacterium SM1_73. GTDB lineage: Bacteria > Zixibacteria > MSB-5A5 > MSB-5A5 > SM1-73 > SM1-73. Next base: position 2,138 of record LJVD01000142.1, on the reverse strand, counting down.
GCAGGTGTCAAGCATTTGCCTTAAACATATCTAAAATCTTTAGTTCGCAAATCGAAAATTAGCGAAAGGCGGGATTTCTGTCAATAAAAAAAGAGCCTCCGGGGGACGGTGGAGGCTCTTTCGGGCAGAAGGGGGGTGTTGGTGAGTTTTCTTTATCAAAAAGTCATATCAATTTACCACATAAGAAACGTCTGCTTGCGCCGGATTTTCATTCTGAGGAATCCAACTCAAGCTGTATGGAATCTTCTTTTTATAAACCAAAGCCATGTTCCGGTAAGGCTCCAGCTTTTTATCACAAAACATCTGCAGATTTACCTGATTCACCACAACAAAACTATCCCCAAAAATTTCCACGGTCTTGTTCCTGAAAAGATGCGGGTTTATCTCAATGAATTCAAGTAATGCCAAAAGGCTGGCATATTCACATTCTTGAGGAGCTCCCTTAAACTGAGCTCTGAAGACGATTCCCAAATCTGGTATGGTAAAGGAAACCACGCCGTTGTGGGCACTTGCTTCATTTTCCTCTCTCATCCTTCCATAAAAGAAGCACTGCATTTTGCCTCCTTATCAGTTGACCGATAGACAAACCTCCTTTTTTCAATCTTGAAAATGAGCAAAATATATGCCACTGGAATATATCCATATCTAATATGAAAAGAGAAGCACAAATAAGATCAAAAGAAGAGCTCTTTCAAGATTAGAGGGTTGGTAACTGCTTGGAATCTAAGATAATACCGAAAACGAATAATTCGAATGTCATTAAGAGATGTCAGTTCTGAAAGAAATGGTAAATTTATCAAAGAGCAATAGAGTCAGATTTTTGTGCAGGTTCTTTCATACTTAATGCAACTGGTTACACTTCTAAACGGGTCTGTGTCAAGCTCTTTCAAAGGGATCCAAGAATTTCCCATACTCCTGAAGAGCAAATCTATCTGCCATTCATGCGAGGTAATCGCAGACCATCTGCATCTTGCCTTGTGCGGCATATCGGTGTGCGTTTGATGTCGCTTGGCTAACGGAACCGGAAGGTTATCTGATCCGATTTTAATAGCTGTGCGCAGAGACCAAATACCAATCATTGACTGTTTGAGATAAGAACATTACGACTTCATTCTTTGGCCACTAAGAGCGAAAATGCTCAAAAATTGCACAGGGAGATGAATGCTTAATGAAAAGAGGAATTTTTTCGTTGACAAGGGCGGAGGGCAGTTACATTGAGATGGCTTTTGTCTTGTTTTAACCGAAAACAGACGGAAGATGGATTAAAGAAAACAGGAGGGCCTTTAATGTATAAAAATAGCTTTTTTGACGGGCCGAAGTTCGCTCAATTCGCCTTGGAATGACGAGAAAGATTCAGAAGTATAGCCAATCCGTTTCGACGAAACGGCGGGGAACAACAACGCTAATAAGTTACGGATGAATGACTGTTGCCTCATTGGCAATCAGAGGGATTGCAGATAACTCTGGAGATTTGTGCCGTTGTTTACCAGGCCCAGTTTCTTCCTGATTAGCTCGCGGTACTTGTGAATCGTCATCAGAGACAGATTCAATGCTCCGGCTATCTCTTTTGACGTCATTCCGTTTTTGATTAGGCGACAAACCTCTAATTCCCTTGGAGACAGTTTAGTATAGTTATTCCTGAGGGTGTCAAGAAAAGGCGAGACAATTTCTCTGAGATCCTTTTCTAATATCTCGAAATTCCTGATTTGAGACGGGTAGGCTGATTCTTTCATTCTGAGCAGAGTGGGAATTATCGCCTGTTCGACGTTAGTCACGACCTGCTGCTTAAGGGTGTTTTTTTCTGCGTCGATTTGGTTTAGTATTTCCCTCAGTGCGATGTTTTTCCTTTCTAGCGCTTCTCGCTCAATCTCAAGCTGCTCGGCAGTCTGTCTGAGCATGTCCTCAGCGCGCTTCCGGTCAGTGATGTCCATCGAGTAACCGATCATACCAACTGCGGAGCCCTCCTTGTGCTTCAGCAGCGAGAGCGAAAGGTGAACATAGAAGTCTTCCCCCGATTTTCTTCGCATCCTCACTTCAACTTCGCGCTCTCCCTTCTCTTTGAGAGGCTTAATTACTTCTTGTTCCAGAAACTCGTGTTTATCCTCAGGGTATACAAAAGATATGTGCCTGCCCAAAGC
>LJVD01000049.1 GCA_001304225.1 candidate division Zixibacteria bacterium SM1_73 | reverse complement strand
GTGTTCGCCCAAGAAGAACTCATTTATTTCACCCTTAGTGGGAGAATCGTCTCTATTATCGTATAAGACTAACTTGATCATTCCTTTGAGCACTGCGAAGTTGTCTATCTGCTTTTTATGATAATGCCAGCCCTTGACCACTCCGGGGTATGCAGTGGTCATGTAAACCTGTCCAAATCTGATGAATAAATCATCGTCCTTTCGGATTATCTCCATCAGATGTCCCCGCTCATCCGGGATCACCTTCAGCTTTTTGGTTATCACTCCATGAATCACAGCAAAACTCCCCGATGATTTTGCCACTCAGCCGTACCTGGACCGGACCTGTTATAGATTCTTCTTATTGGCTCCCCCTTTTGCCACCAATTCACTTGCCCGCAGGAGAGAATCGAAGGTGCCAGCGTCAGACCACCACCCTTCGATGACATCATAAGTCATCCTCCCCTCTTTTATGTAAGCGTTGCTCACATCGGTGATCTCCAATTCTCCTCGAGCTGAAGGGGTCAGGGTCTGGATAATGTCGAAGACTTTGCCATCGTACATATAGATGCCGATCACAGCAAAATTCGACTTAGGGTTTTTGGGCTTCTCCTCAATCCTGACTATCTTGCCGTCAACTATTTCGGGCACCCCGAAACGCTCCGGATCGGGAACCTCCTTTAACAGGATTTTGGCTCCCTCCTTTTGCTCTCTGAAATCCTTGACCGCCTTGATTATGTTTCCCTCTATTACGTTGTCTCCCAAGATAACCACCATCTTGTCATGTTCTGAGAAATGCTCTGCCAAACTTAAAGCATCCGCAATCCCCCCTTCTCCTTCCTGATAGGTGTAGTTTATATGCTTAAGCCCGAAGTCCCTTCCATTTCCCAGAAGCCTTAAGAAATCCCCGGCGTGATTTCCTCCGGTGACGATTAAGATATCATCTATCCCTGCGTTGATCAAAGTCTGCAGGGGATAAAAGATCATGGGCTTGTCATAAACTGGGAGAAGATGCTTGTTGGTGATCTTGGTTAAGGGATAAAGTCTTTTTCCTAATCCTCCTGCTAATATAACGCCTTTCATTCTCCGATATACCAATCTCCTTTCTCAAACTTCATGTATATACTAGCCCTCTTGGTAAATTTGAGTTTTTCATTGCGAACCGTGATATACACCATAGCCTTATTTGTGTCATCTCTCGCAAAGGTTAGATCATCTATCTCGATCACAATGCTTGTGTCTTTGAGCTCCGGATTATCATAAGTGTTTAAGAAAAACTCCATCTTCTCACTTTGCGCGCGGTTTCTGCTTAAAAGCTTTTCTGCCTCTTCTATTCGGTCCCCTGACATTAAGCGAATGAACTGGATCACCCTTTCTTTGGCTCTCTCCTCGGTTCTATTTTGGGTGCTGCTGCAGCCGAATAAAGCTACAAAAATCAGAAGACCGGTGAAGCATATTGAACATATAAGTCTTTTTCCCATCTCAACTTGGTTCGCAAATCGGTTACAATGAAAAAACTTAGGAAGGAGAGCTAAAATGATTTTCTCCTGGATTTGAGGTTGAAACAGGTGCAATAGGAACAAATCATTTTCCTTCCTTTTTCTTTTCCTCTTTTTCAGGGGCTTTGGGTCCGGCTGGTTTTTCTTCCTTTACGCCTTTTTCCGGCTCTTCTTTCTTCTTAGCTTCTTCCTCCTTCTCCTCCTCTTCTTTCTTCTCAGTAATTACCTCTGGCTCCTCTGCGGCTGCAGCAGGAGCGACCTCCGGCTCCTTGAAGATCGTTGGAGGCACCACGCTCACTATGGAGCCTTGTGGATCAGAAAGCAGTTCCGCCCCTTCCAATTTGATGTCCCCTACGTGGATGGAGTCCCCTATCTTTAAATTACTCACATCCACTTCGATCTTTTCGGGAATGTCTGTGGGTAAGCATTCTACCTCCAATTCCCTGAGCACGTGCTGCAAGATTCCTCCATCTTGTTGGACTCCAAGGGGAGTTCCCACCAGATGAACAGGCACATTGATGGTGAGCTTTTTGGTGAGGGAGATCTGTTGAAAATCTATGTGTAGAATATTCCCCCATACCGGATCCCGTTGAATTTCTCGGATTAAAACTTTCTTATCCCCATTTTTGGGGTCATCGATATTCAAAGTGATGATAACATTTTCTCCCAGACCCGATCTCAAAAGGGCATGAAACGACTTGGCCTCCACTTCCAGAGGAAGAGGAGATATCTCCGCTCCGTAGACCACAGCCGGGATTACCCCTTTTCTTCTTAGCTTTTTCACATGTTCCTTACCAAACTTATCCCTCGCTTTTGCCTTGAGCATAATCTCTCTCATCAGCTCTCTCCTTTTGGATCAATATTCGAAAAGCGAACTTACCGATTCGCCCTTATGAATGCGTTGGATGGCCTCTCCGAATATTTTGCTTACAGATGTCATCTCGAATTTGCCTGAAAGCTTTTTGTCTTCGGTGTTGATGGTGTCTGAAATCACAACCTTTTTTATGGATGAATTCTCAATTAACTTCAAGGACTTTCCCGATAGTACGGCATGGGTACAGCAGGCATAAATCTCCTTTGCTCCCTGCTTGACCAGAAAATCTGCTGCCTGGGTTAGGGTTCCGGCTGTGTCCACGATATCATCCCGGATGATTATGTTCTTACCTTCCACTTCACCTATTATATTTAAGACCTCCACCTGATTAGCCTGATGTCTCTTTTTGTCTAACACGGCAAAAGGCATGGCAAGTTTTTTGGCGAAATTTCTGACCATCTTTATACTTCCCAGATCAGCCAACACCACCCAATGGTCGGGTTGGAAATCTGTAAAATAATCGAAAAAGACCGGATTGGAAAATAGATGATCCATGGGGATATCAAAGAAGCCCTGAATTTGAGCCGCATGCAAATCCATGGTAAGAACCCGGTCTACCCCTGCCACGGCTATAAGATTAGCCACCAATTTGGAGGTGATGGGAACGCGAGGTTGGTCCTTTCTGTCCTGGCGAGCGTAGCCGTAATAAGGAATGACCGCGGTTATTCTTTCCGCTGAGGCTCTTCTGGCAGCATCGGTAATCACCAGAAGCTCCAGCAGATTTTCAGCAGGGGGGTTGGTCGACTGAATGACGTAAACATCCCTACCCCTTATGTTTTCGTTTATCTTGACCGCTATCTCTCCATCCGAGAATCTTTTGATTTCCGCATCACAAAGAGGAATTTTCAAATAATCGCCTATCTTCTGGGCTAACGGTCTATTTGAATTTCCACTTATAAGCTCTATTTTCTCATTCATAAACTGTGAACCATAAACCATGAACTGCGAACTTCATTGTGGCTGGGGCGCCAGGATTCGAACCTGGGATACAAGATCCAAAGTCTTGTGTCTTACCACTTGACGACGCCCCAAATCTTCCGTCATAGACAGACCCGCCTATGGCGGGCAAGACACCCGAACTACTGGGCTCGTCTGAGCAAAATTCGCTCTGTTGACCACTCACTGTCCTCCAGCAGCCTCTTTGCTTTTCAGCTGTTCCTCATAAGCTGCCAGCACCTTATCCTCGATCATCCTGCGCATCTCGTTGTTGATGGGATGAGCGATATCCTGATGAGTTCCGTTTTTCCTTTTCCTGCTGGGCATGGAGACGAAGTAGCCTTTGGCTCCATTTATCACTTTCATGCCCCGAATCACAAAAGCATTGTCAAAGGTGACGTTGGCGAATGCCTTGAGCTTGGGCTCATCCCTCAGAGTTACTCTAACCTCGGTGATTTCCACTTTCTCTTCCTCCTAAGCAAAGGTTGATGTTGTTTTGTTTAGGTACGGTTTATATCTGCTGACACAATCTACTTTCGCCTTCTGGCTATTTACAACCCGCTGAGATCTCCTCACAAATGAATGTAGGGCCAAAGGTGAAGAGAATTCATGCTGAATGAATTAACTACTAAAGGCGATCGGTCGGGTCATGAATACCTGCCAATTGCCTTGGGAAAGCTTTGTCGCCACCTCCTCTGCTTGTGGTTTTTTCTCAAAGAGACCATAAACGGTAGGTCCGCTTCCCGACACGGATGGCTTTATTCCGCCGGAATTCTCCAAAGTTTTCTTGATCTGGCTGATTATCTCATACCGATTCATCACCACCTTCTCCAAATCATTGTCAAATTGTTTCAAACTTTCAAAAAAACCTACTTTATTATCGCAAAAGTCTAAGTTAATAAACCATTTTTCAGCTGTCAAGTCAATTTTTGCGTTCTGATAAACCCATGCAGTAGAAATCATCAGATTAGGGCAAATCAAAACTAACCAATAGTCTTTATATAACTTTATCGGCACTATCTTCTCCCCTCTACCCTTTGCTATAGCCTGTCCTGAATACAGAAAAAAGGGGACATCAGAACCTAATCTGGAGGCCAGGGAATGGAGTTGTTGAAGAGATAGTTTCAAATCAAACAGCTGATTTATCCCTTTTAATGTAAAGGCGGCGTTTGAACTTCCACCTCCCAGTCCGGCTGAGACCGGGATTTTTTTTTCAATATCAATTCTCACTCCAGCGGTGAGGTTCCTTTCCTTAAAAATCAAATCCGCCGCCCGATAAGCTAAATTATTTTCATCTTTAGGCACATTTGGATTATCACATTGGATGGTTATACCTTTTTCGGGCTTGTGAAACGTTAACCGATCGTGTAAATCAACGGCTTGCATAACCGAGAAGATCTCATGATAGCCATCCTCTCTCTTTTTTAAAAGCTGCAGACAAAGATTGATCTTGGCATATGATTTAAGACTCAGACTCTCCAAGTTAAAATCTTCTCTCCTTCCATAAATTTAGGCTCAATCTCATCTCCAACAGAAAATCTTCCACCTTTTTGCCGCCTTCATTTTGAACATTTCTGATTCTCTTATAACCCCAGGCACAATCGAATCTGAAATTCGGACTGGGTTGATAGGTGGTTTCAAATCTTATCCGATTTGAATATTCTACGACTCCGGAGGGAAATTTCTTGGGGTGGGGGACAGCTGAAGCTTGGTGCGGCTTGATCCTCCCCTCTCCTTTTCTTTTATATTCTTCGGAAAAGGACAGTTTTATATCCTTGCTCAGATGATAGACAAACTTTAAAAAAAGCCTATCCGCATCGGGTCCCAAAATGCTCCCCATTCCGAAACCATGATAAGTATAAAGGTTCCAGGGCTTTTTATGCCCATAGACCCAGTTATTTATTTTGGTATATTCAAGATTCATAAAGCTTTTTTCCAAGCCAAAAATCTGGGCGTAGTTCAGTCCAATTTGAAACCCGGTCTGGTGTGGTTCCGACTTGAAATCATATTGGAAATCGTCCACTAAGATCTCTGTGTAGAATTCCTTGTTCTTAAACCAGGTTAGGGCCAGATCAAAGCTCCACAAAGGATTGTCATCCACATCTTGGTTGAATTGCTCACCATAGTAAGGCAAAAGAGGATTCAAATAGTAAAGCTCAAGATTTCTGTCTTGTCCACCGTAAAGAATTACCTCGGAGATTCCCATCTCCAATCCCAATTTCAATTTCAGATTTATTCTATGCCCAGAGAGATATCTTTTGGCAAAAAAACCGGATGATGATTCGGCGGATTCCCCATAGGAAGAAACCTTAACTTGATCCAGAACGGTGGCAAAATAGATAAATTTAAAGGATCCCAGTTCCCCCTCTAATTTGAGCATATCAAAGGGGGGAACCAAATCGGAAAGCAAAAGCACATCCCTTTTTCCTGGTCCCCATCTGAGGTGATCCCTCCCCAAGAGAATATAGAAATATTTTAAGTCAATTTGGGCATACCCGATGTCCAGAACCCCGGTCAAGTCTCTCTTCCATTTTTTTCCCCGATATCTTCTTTCGCCTTCTCCCTTGGTATCGAGTATCACCCGATCTTTCAAAACCAATTTTTTGTCCAATTGCAGCGCTGCATCGAATTTCGCCTGCAAACGACCATAAGAACTGTCGTTTCCTGCAGCTTTACCAAAAAATACTAGCTCGGTTCCATACTTTAGGGTATGACCACCTTCATCCCCTTTGGATCTTTCTTGATAAAGCTTTTCGATTTCTATTCGAAATTCCTGATTCAGCCTTTCAAGAAGCCAGAGCCCAGTTTGGGTTAGTTCCAATTCACGCCTTTTTTGCCTCAGGTTTATCTCCAAGATGTGTGAAGCTATCTCTCCCCTGGTATAGGGTTTAACATTTCTATGGAGTTTCCGAAACAGGCCTTGAGTATAAAGCTCATCGATGGTGGAATAGACCCAACTGTCCAAAGGGATGTTTTCCAATAGGGTGGCCTCTGAGATAAAACAGAAAATAGAGGTAAGCAGGAAGGATGATAAGAAGATGGTTCTGAGGATTTTTTTTCTCAAAATCTTCCAGTTCCGTTTAAATTCAGTTGGGTCAAGTTTACACTGAGAGATCTCTAAAAAGTTAAATAGGAAGATGTTTTTCTGGAGTGTTAAGCTTTAACTTGACCTGTGACTTTTTGTCCTCAAGATCCCGCTGGGCGGGAAAAGACAAACAGGTTTGACTTGGTCCATATGGACACTCCAGTCTGCCTCTTTGAAGTGGTTTTTCAGAGACCTCACTGAAAAAGGATATGATCTTTGATAAAGATTTTGAAACACGCAAGCTAATGTCTCCTCCGGCTACCAGGCAGGCGAAAAAGGCAGCCGCAACCTTCAGGGTTTGTTGAAAAAACCACACTCCGGGGCGGGATTAATTCCCGCCCCTATGGGAGACAATTACTTATCATCCATAGGGCAAGGCATTTAGTACTGCCAAAGGGGATTTTCAACACTCCCTTGAGGTTGCGCAAGGGGTCCTTACAATTTCACAATTTTCTTTTGACTCTGTTTAACGTTCTTGGTGGCGTTCCGAGTGTCCATGATCAGCTGTGAATTATTTACAATCCAGTCATAGTCATAAGCTGTGTGATCGGTGAGGATCACCACGCAATCGGCAGTTTTAAGTAGATCCTGACTCAATCCGATCGATTTCATCACTGACTTGTCCATGCGTATAGAAGGAACATGGGGGTCATTGTAACTGACTTTGGCTCCTCCGTTCTCCAGAAGCTTTACCACATCCAGAGCCGGGGATTCCCTCACATCTTTTATGTCCCTTTTATACGCCACTCCCAAGACCAGTATCTTAGATCCTTTCAGACTTTTTTCTCTTTCATTCAAGGCTCGGTTTACCCTCTCCACCACGTATTCGGGCATGTGGGAGTTGATATCACCTGCCAGTTCAATGAATCGGGCATAGTAGTTTAAAGATTTTAGTTTCCATGAAAGATAGTGCGGATCGATGGGGATGCAATGTCCGCCCAATCCAGGACCTGGATAGAAGGGCATGAATCCGAAAGGCTTGGTGTTGGCAGCTTCGATTATCTCCCACACGTCAATCTTCAATCGATCGCACATCAAAGCTACCTCATTCACCAACCCGATGTTCACCGATCTGAAAGTGTTCTCCAAAAGTTTGACCATCTCCGCACTCTTGGTGGAGGAGAGGGGAACTGCTCTGATTATGGTCTGTTCATAGAAAAACTTGGCTATTTGGGTGCACTGAGGAGTTATCCCTCCCACCACCCTCGGCGTATTCTTGGTGGTATAAGATATGTTCCCCGGATCGACCCTTTCGGGAGAAAAGGCCAAAAAGAAATCTTTGCCCACCTTAAGTCCTGTCTTCTCCAATTTGGGCAAGATCAACTCCTCTGTGGTTCCGGGATAGGTGGTGCTCTCTAAGATCACCAGCTGGCCAGGGTGCAGATACTTTTGTACCTGTTCCACTGCCGCCAAGATATAAGAAACATCCGGGTCTTTGGTCTTGCTCAATGGTGTAGGTACACAGATGGCCACGCAATCGGCTTTTCTCAAAACCGCGAAATCGGTGGTGGCTTCAATTTTTCCGGATTTTACCAATGGTTGGAGGTCTTCATCCTTGACGTCATCGATATCGGATCTGCCCGAATTCACCAGGTCCACCTTTTCCTTACTTATATCGATTCCAATGACCTTAAAATCCTCCTTTCCCAACTCCATGGCCAAAGGAAGCCCCACATACCCTAAACCAATTACTCCTACCAATACGCTTTTGTCTTTGATCTTCTGCTCTAAGGTTTTATACAAGGTCGTTCCTCCTGCGATAAATAAATGACGAATCGGTTGTTCTATATTCGGACCTACCGTTAACTTAACTGTATCTTCTCCTCCAGAAATTCAATGTATCCTCTAAGGTTTTTTCAATTGAAATCTTCGGTTTCCATCCGGTAACTCTTTTCATCCTTGAATTATCCCCCATCAAAATAGGGATCTCAGCAGGTCGGTTCTTTTTTTCATCGGTTTTCACTTTGATCTTCTTTTTAGACAAAGAGATCAGGATTTTCAGCACACTTTTTATGCTGTATGCTTCTCCTGAACAGATATTATAGGCTTTCCCAGCTTTTCCTTTTTTCATCAAAAGCCGGTATCCCCTTACAATATCTCTCACATCAGAGATATCCCTTTTGCTGGACAGGTTGCCCACCTTCATAACCGGAGGTAGGATACCTGCCTCGATCTTCGCTATCTGTGAGGCGAAATCTGGCACCACAAATCCGATCCCCTGTCTTGGACCGGCGTGGTTGAAGGCTCTGGCTCTGATGGCTTGGACTCCGTAAGATTTGAAAAATTGATAGGCTAAAAGATCGGAAGCCGCCTTGCTCGATCCGTAGGGGCTCACCGGCAGAAGAGGTTTTTCTTCGGTTATGGGAATATCTTTTGGTTTCACCACTCCATACATGTCACTTGAGCCAACGATTAAAATTCTCACTTTTTTTCTCATATTTCTCAGAGTTTCCAATAAGTATAAGGTGCCTCGAATATTCACTCCTATAACATCCACAGGATGAGAAAAGGATTTTCCCACCGAGCTTAAGGCTGCAAGATGATAGATTTCATCCGGATTTGTTCTTTTAACCACAGAAGAGAGCCGATCAAAATCAGTGATGTCGCAATTGGTTAAATGTAATTCTTTTTTGATCCCTCGAATATTCTCAAGACTCTCATCTGGCAGGCATATCCCAAATACCTCTTCTCCCCATTTCAAAAGAAGCTCCGCTAAGTGAGAGCCAACAAATCCCGCTATGCCTGTGATCAAAACCTTCATTATGAGGTTAATCCGAATTTCATTTGTCCTTCAAGATCTGCTTGTATCTTTCCAGATCAGCGTCCACCATCATCTTGATCAGCTCTACAAAAGAGACCTCAGTTATCCAGCCCAATTTCTTTCGGGCGTATGAGGAATCGCCTAAGAGGACATCCACCTCTGCTGGTCTTACGAATTTCGGATCCACTTCCACAAATTTCTTATAATCCAAGCCCGCACGCTCAAAGGCGATTTGAGCTAACTCCCTGACCGAGTGATTTTTCCCGGTGGCGATCACAAAATCCTCCGGCTCTTTTTGTTGGAGCATGAGCCATATGGCTTTCACATAATCGCCAGCATATCCCCAATCTCGTTTTGCATCCAGGTTGCCCAAGAAGAGCTTTTTGGCTAAACCTGATTTGATCTTGGCCACCCCATCGGTTATCTTGCGGGAGACGAACTCCAGCCCTCTTCTGGGTGATTCATGATTGAACAGAATTCCGCTCACCGCAAACATCTCATAACTTTCCCGGTAATTGACCGTGATCCAGTGAGCATACACTTTTGCCACCCCGTAAGGACTGCGGGGATAAAAGGGGGTCTTCTCATTTTGGGGCACCTCTTTGACCTTGCCAAACATCTCCGAGGAGGAGGCTTGATAAAATTTGATCTTTTTGTTCACCAATCTGATCGCCTCCAGCATCTTGGTTACACCCAGGGCGTTGAACTCCCCGGTTAGCATGGGCTGTTCCCAAGAGGTGGGGACAAAGGATTGAGCCGCAAGGTTGTATATCTCATCTGGTTGACAATCCTCAATCAATCTGATCAGGGAAAGTTGATCCAATAAATCTGCTTGCCTTAGTTGGATCTTATCCCGGATATGACTAATCCGCTCGAACTTCTCTGTCGAAGACCTTCTCACCATTCCAAAGACCTTATAGCCTTTCTCCAAAAGAAGCTCAGCCAAATAAGATCCATCCTGACCTGTGATTCCCGTGATTAATGCGTTCATATTCCTCTCTTTCCTTTCGGATATTTAATTTGCCTGAATATAACGTTTCAGCTCAGATTAGTCAATTGAAATTTGCTGAGACTGCCCCAAAATTATTTTTCTTGACGAATTGAGTGAGAATGCTTAAATTATAAGTAGGAAGACAAACCTAACAGCGTGGAGAAAGAACTATGAAAAGGGGCTTTTTCATATTCTCTTTGCTCATTGTGTTTTCAATCTGCCTTTTTGCTTACGCTGAAGACTCTGAGTATGGGCGTATTGTTGGGGACAGGAAATATTTTGTTGAAAATCCCGCCAGAGGCGGGGGCAGGGATTACATTGTAAAAAACCCACGAGCAACGCTCCCCCAGCCAATCGCTGTTTCTCTGGCTAAGATGGATTCTACACAAGAAGAATGCCAAGTCTGGACCGAGGATCAGAGGGTAAGTTTTTCTGAATTGACCCCTTATAGCCCCAGAATTGCCGTAAATGGAGATACAATCCACGTGGTGTGGGAACAGTGGTATGAAGTCTTTTACAAAAGAAGTCTTGACGGTGGAATAACGTGGGGCGATACTGTACCTTTGTCTTTAATAGACACTTATGGATCGTTTATGCAGGATATAGCAGTCGAGCATAACATTGTATATGTGGTGTGGGCTAAGGCATCCAGCGAACAAGATCAGCGTATATATTTTAGAAAAAGCACAGATGGAGGAACGAATTGGGGATCTATCTGCCCAATTGCATTAGCTGGGCCGGATTACTATGGGTTGTATTGCCCAACCATTACTGTGAAGGATAGCTTGGTTTTTGTGGTTTACCAGAAGCATATAGATGGACACCATTGTCTCCGTTTCAAGAAGAGCTTGAATTGGGGCGAGACATGGAGCGGAGAGATACCTGTTTCAGAACGGGGTTCAGATGGTATTTCTCCAAAAATGGTCCATAACTATGCAGGGCTATATGTAGTTCATGCGAGTGGGCTGATAATATGGTGCAATAGAAGCACAAATTGGGGGGATAGCTGGAGTGATGATATATTTATCTCTGATATGGACAGTTCTACTGCCCAGTGGCCCTCAATTGGAGCAGACGATAACGGTGCAGTTTATATCACTTGGTTCGATTACAAATACTCCCCTTATGGTTGGACTGGCGATATCTTCCTAAGAAGAAGCACGAACAACGGTGAAACATGGGGTTCTATCATGGTGTTAACTGACAATCACTTATGCATTGAATCTGATGTATGTGCTGATAAATCCTCGGTTCATGTGGTTTGGCACGACGAGAGGCATAATACAGGAAATGGTAATGTGGAAATATACCACAGGCGGAGCACCAATTTAGGAGCAACTTGGTTAGAAGAAACAAGATTGACCGATGCTCCTTATCAATCAGGAGATCCAAGGATCACTAAAGATAATAGTAAACTGTATATGGTATGGGTGGACAACAGACATGAGCCAGATGCGCAAGCTGTCTATTTTAAAAAAGGAGCTTGGTATTATCCGGGTGACGCAAATGGAGACACAATTGTTAATAGCTCTGACGTCGTTTACCTGATCAACTTCCTTTTCAAGGCTGGACCTGCGCCCAATGTATATGAAGCCGGAGATGCCAATGGAGATGCAGTGCTCAATTCAGCTGACGTGGTCCATTTGATAAACTACCTGTTCAAAGAGGGACCTGCGCCTGTGGGATGTTAACCGTAAGTAACTATAGTTCTTCACCCCCGCTCTTTTCAACAGCTTAGAGTATTTGTGAACAAAAAATGCTGATGATGCTATTTCGCCAGCATTCAACCTCTCAACCTAGCAACTTTCTAACTTTCAAACCCTCTACCCTATAACCCTGGGCACCTTAAAAAAACCGTCCTTTTTTTCGGGAGCGTTAGCCAAAGCCTCATCCGCTGAGAGTGAAGGTAAAACTTTGTCCTCCCTTAAAATATTCTGCAAAGGAATCACATGTGAGGTGATGGGGACATTCTCGGTATCCACCTCGTTCAGTTGATCGATATATTTTATAATATTATCCAGTTCTTTTTGAAATCTTTCTTTCTCCTCTTCGGATAGCTCCAACTTGGCTAAATTCGCCACATATTCCACATCTTTTAAGGTAATAGCCATTGTCACTCCTTCGGTTCAATATCTCTATAAAAAATGATAACTGACCCTCTTCATCCTGTCAAGGATAAAAAAACTTGGCATAACATTTAATTTAAAGTCAAAAATAGCGATTTAAAGGAATAGGGTCTTGCGAAGAATTGCTTTGAGAAGAATCTTTTATTAGCAGGATATTACTTGTCAAGACTGAACAGATGCGCGTTCTCTTTCATACAAAAGATCACGCAAAAGCTCGTCCATCTTTTCTATGCGGAAGGGCTTAGCTAAATAGCCGTCCGCTCCCTCCTGCAAAGCTCTTTGCGCGGGATAGGATGAGGGGAAGCCGGTGATCAATACTACCGGAAGTTGAGGAACTGTGTCTTTGATATTTTTTAGTAAACTCATCCCATCTATTTTTGGCATACGAATATCTGAGATCACCAGATCGAAGTCCTGGGTCTTCAGCTGACTTAAGGCTATTTGTCCGTCCTCCACTCCAATGGGGAAATAGTCCAAGCTGCTCAGGGTTTCAGTAAGCATGATGCGTAAGATTTCATCATCTTCAACAATCAAAATCTTTTTGAGCTTGTATGGTCTCTCCTCATCTGAATGACCCTTGATCCCTAATACTGATTGCATCAATTCCTCAATTCTTCCAATTCTAAAAGGTTTGACCAAAAAGCCGTCCGCTCCGCTCTCTAATGCTTGATCTCTGGTATAGGTGAGGTCGTAGCCGGTGATGATCAAAACTGGGATCTTGGGATTTTTGTTTTTGATATTTCTCAAGAGAGAGAGCCCATTCAGTTTGGGCATTTTAATGTCTGAGATAACCACGTCCGGCTTTTGCCTTTCCAAAATGGCTAAAGCCTCCTCTCCATCTTTGGCCCCAATGGTTTTGTAACCCAAAGCCGAAAGGGTGTCCAATAGAAGAGTGCGGATCTTGTCATCATCATCCGCCACTAAAACTCTTGCTGCATGGCTCATAATCAACCTCTATCTCAAACCACCCTTAACCAATCTCCCCCTTGACGTGAAACTCTATTTCTATTATCGAACTTTTCCGCAATTCCTTGAGTCCAAATCGATCCGACAAGAAGAATCTGCATCTTGGCGGTGAACCTCGACATGAACTGGATGGCTCCTATCCACGGATCAGCTTCAAAAGCTCTTGTTTTTTCTTTTCTAATTTCTCCTTTGTGTTTGCCTCTATGTTGAGACGTAAAAGTGGCTCTGTGTTGGAGGGTCTTACGTTGAACCACCAATCCCCAAAATCGGCGGTGATCCCATCTAAACGATCGATTTTACCGAAAGAATAATGCTTTTCAATTTCCTTTAGCTTTTTGGGAATATCATCCACCCGACTGTTGATCTCTCCCGTGCGGAAATAGGGATCAATGGATCTGATCAAAGCCGAAAGAAGCTTGTCCTCCTCCGAGATCAACTCCAGACAGACCAGAAGGGCTATCAGCCCCGAATCGGCAAACCAGTTGTTCCTGAAATAGAAATGTCCGGAATGTTCTCCCCCGAAGACGGCGTTGTGTTTCTTCATCAGAGGCTTGATCAGAGCGTGTCCTACGCGGGTGCGGATGGCCCTACCTCCGGAACCTTCTATGATCTGGGGAACTGCCTTGGAACAGATGAGATTGTATAAGATGGTAGCCCCTTTTTCTTTCTTTAGAAGATTTTTAGCCACCATGGCTGTGATCATGTCTCCACCCAATGGCTGAGCTTTTTCATCCACCAGAAACATACGATCCGCATCGCCATCAAAAGCCGCTCCCAAATCTGCTTTTTCCGCAAGAACCCTTTCTCTTAAAGGCGCAATGTTCTCAGGCTCAATAGGACTGGCCAGATGATGTGGAAAGGAGCCGTCCAGCTCAAAAAACATGGGGATGAGGTCGCACCGAAGATGAGAAAAGAGTTTGGGAATTATATTTCCGGCCATGCCATTTCCAGCATCGATGACTATC
>LJVD01000048.1 GCA_001304225.1 candidate division Zixibacteria bacterium SM1_73 | reverse complement strand
TCCTTCTTTAAAGTAGAGTTTTAACTGTGGTTTATCGGTTTTGTCCAAACCGTCGATGTAATCCTGAAGCTGAGCCAAAAGCCTTTTCACCGGATCGGATTCTAAGTCCATTTTTTCTTCTAATTTAGGAATGGGCTCTTCTTTTTGCACAATCTCCACTTCCTTCACAAACTTGACATCGATCACCAAAAGGACGATGACTACCAGCAAAAGGAAGATGCCCTCCTTCATTATGAAACCCTTTGGCTTTTTCCTTTTGAGATCAAGCCAGATTTTTATTATGCTTAGTATTAAAATTAAAACCACCAAAATGATAAGAATTGTTGCCCACATAATGGTCTCCTATTAGGTTTGAAATCTGCTTACTGCCTACTGGAGTCTCAAATCTTGAACTGCATCTCGTAAAGTCTTTTGTATAATCCCTCCTGTTGAATTAGGGTCTTATGATTACCCATCTGCACGATTTTGCCGTCGTCTAAGACCACAATCTTGTCAGCATTCTGAATGGTGGAAAGCCGATGAGCAATTACAAAGACGGTCCGTCCCTTCATCAAACGATCGATCGCTTCCTGAACCAGAGCTTCGGATTCTGTATCCAAAGACGAAGTAGCTTCATCAAATATCAAAATAGGTGGATTCTTGAAAAGAGCACGAGCAATTGCCAACCTTTGTCTTTCTCCTCCAGAGATCTTAACTCCCCTATCTCCAATTATGGTGCGATATTTTTGGGGCATATCCATTATGAACTGGTGAGCATTAGCTGCCTTTGCGGCGGATTCAACCTCCTCTTTGGAGGCGTGATCATGGCCATAGGCAATATTGTTCCACACGGTATCGTTAAAAAGTATGGTTTCCTGAGTCACGATTCCCATCAAATTTCTTAACGATCTCAAATCGATTTTTTTGGCATTTATACCGTCAATTCTTATCTCTCCGGAAGTGGGGTCATAGAAGCGGGGAAGCAAATCCATCAAGGTCGATTTCCCTGCTCCAGAAGGACCTACTAAGGCCACTATCTCACCTGCTTTCACGTCAAAGCCCACATCGGATAAAACCTCTTTATCGCTACTATCATAGCTGAATGAGATGTTCTGGAAAATTATCTTGTCCTTCAAGGAGTTGATTCCAATCGCTTCTGGATCATTTTTAGTCTTGGGCTCGGTATCCAGAACTTCAAAAATTCTCTTGGCCGCAGCCAGCCCCTGCTGAATATCGATATTCAGGTGGCTCAAGGTCCTTACCGGCTGCATTAAAGAAAGCATGGCGAAAAGAAAAAGGAAAAATCTGCCCGGATCCAAATTCCCCGTCACAATATCTCTGCCTGCAAACCACAAAAGCAAAACCGCAGCGAATACGCCTAAGATTTCAGTCAAAGGCGGACCCAAAGAGCCTATGCGGGTGAGCTTGACCATGGTTTTGAAATAATCTCTTGCAGCATCGGTAAATTTTTTGATCTCAAATCTCTCCATGACAAATGCTTTCACCACTCGGATTCCGGAGATGGTCTCCTGCAATACCGAGGTCATATGACCCATCTTCTCCTGAGTTAGGACGCTTGATCTTCTCACCTTTTGTCCGAATTTTCCAATTATCAGGGTGGCCGGAGGAAAGAGAAGGAAGGCTATCAAAGCTAACTTCCAGCTCGCCCAGAAGACCAAAAACAGATAAACCAGAGCCAAAAATCCTTGACGCAGAACCTGGGCAAAGCCGTTAGCCACAGCTCCCCTGACCAGAGTGATGTCGTTGGTAATGCGAGAAATTAACACACCGGTCTTCTGTCCGTGAAAATATTCCAAGGGCAGAAGATGAAAATGGCCGTAGAGTTTGTTTCGCAAATCCATGATCACACCCTGCTCCACCCTCACGATCAGGAAACTCTGCCCATACCAGAACAGATTTTTAATTAGAAAAATCAAAAATACCAACATGCAAAAACGCCCTAAAGTCTCCAGCCTTGTCTTCCCGAGAATCAGCTGATTGAATTTCTCTTTCAAAACTTTGGGAAGAAGCACCACCAAACTCTCCTCATCTTCTGGAGAAATTTCCTCATCTACGGAAGCATCCTGGGTAATCCCCTTTTGTTCAGAAAAAATTATTTTGGTCAGAGGAACCACCATAGTCACGGAAAAGCCGCTCATGCCGGCAAAAAGAACCATGAAGATCATGGCCAGGATCAGATGCTTCAAATGAGGTTTCAGAAATGAAAGTAGCCTAAGGTAAAGCTTCATATAATGTGACCTATCTGCTTGAATGTCAATAAATTAGACCAATCAATTGAATTGATCTTACTGCGTTCTCTCCTTAACTTGGATCCTCGACTTCATTATCTTTTTTATTTCTTTCTTCACTATTTCAACTGGGATTTTGCCATCTGACGGATAGATGATTTTGTGAGCTTTTCCTTGAGGTCCGAATTTGGCTGGATCCGAGTTCAGAAACAAAGCCAAAGTTGGTGTTCCGACCGCTGCGGAAAGATGCATAGCTCCTGTGTCGCCAGTGATAAACAGGTTGCACCTTTCGGTCAAAGCCGCCAAGACCGGTAGAGGAAACAAATCTGACAAGATTTGCCTCTCCTCATTTTTTAGAGTTATTCCCTTGATCATGCTCTTTTCCTCAGGTCCCCAAATAAAGATCACCTTCGAGTCGAAACTATCCGTTATCCAATCTGCCAACTGGGTAAAGTTTTCCAAATCCCATCTCTTCTTTCCTCTTCCACCGACATTTATGCCGATCAAAAAATCATCAGTAGATACGTTCTTTTGGTTGAGATATTCTTCCACACGGTCTCTTTTTTCTGTATCAACTTCAATTCTTATATCGTCTCCCTCGAAGTTACCCACCAAAAATCTCAATAGATCAAGATGCATTTCTGCCGCATGTCTTCGCAGAGGAGATGGAGGAACCTCCAGGTTCAAAAAGAGTGAGCTATTAGGCTTTTCGTAGCCTATTCTATATTTTGCCCCGGAAAGATGGGCTAAAAAAGAGTTATTGAGAGAAAAATTATTTTCATCGCTTGCGTCGAAAGCCAAATCAAACGTCTGCTTTCTTATCTTCCTGATAAAGGAGACAAGGGAAAGCGGATGAAAAATGTATTGCCTTTTTTTTGCAACAAAAATCTGATCTACCAAAGTTGAATTGTGAAAAAGGGTATGAAAGGTTTTGCTGGCAAGATAAGATACCTGGGCCATTGGAAAGAGTCTTCTCAAGGCAGAAAGAAGGGGAGTGGTCAAGATCAAATTTCCAATTCTATCGTCCTGCCTGATGACCAAAATCCTTCTGATGCAGGAAAGATCCACATCCTTGGGAGTAAGCTTTTCCTGTTTGAGGAAAAATCCTAAGATGCGCACCAAGAGTCTTTTTCCCATATGTTCTATTTGTTTAAATATCATGCCGTTTCTCACCTGAGTTATTGAGCGTAATATTAACACAATGGGGTACAAAAGTCAACCAATTTTGCTCTCAAAAACCCCCCTCCATCTTTTCCCAAAAACCAAGAAAAAGATTTTAAAGGTGTAGTTGCTTGATTGATCAAGCTTTCGAGTGCCCAATCACCGCCTTTGGCGGGATACCGCTAAAAGCGGTATGAATTGGGCAACTACACATTTGATCCTCTCTTAGAGTTGGGACAAGGATTGAGCATCTCTCCCAATAGATCTGCTATTTCTGCTTAGATTCGAAAGTAATCCTTTTGGCGTCCGGAGGAATTTTGAGTTGGAATTTCTTTTCCGGGATGGGAAGATTAAATTTGCGCTCGATGAATTTTATTTTTGCGTCCTCTTTGGCACTTGATTTTATTTGTATGGTTTTTGCCAGTTCTACCTCTTGGAGTCTTGCAAAATTCTTATATTCTATCTGATAAGCTTCACCCCACTTCTTATCCATCCACAGGCTTTTGGTGATACGACATCTTCCAAAATCAACCCAGTATCGTTTGACCCATCTTTCATTCTCAGATTCATATATGAAGCTATTTTTATCCTTTCCAGCGTAATGCACATCTTCTTCACTTAATCCATCCTCGCCGGTGATTATTTCCAAAAAAGTTTTCAAATCCATTTTTAAACCCCACAGCGCACTTTTTTCGAAGTCAAAAAAGCTGCCAATATGATACTCGTTGTCGTTGGGAAAATAAATCGTCAGAGTGTCATCTTCGCCTTTTGCTCTGAAAGTATTTGCTCCCCAAAATGATCGAGGGTAAAATGAAAAAAGATCAGGCGGCTTATAAAAGAACTCAACCGTGCCTGAAGTTTTCGTCTTTGTCCCTTTGAGCTTCAGATTCACGATGCAGGCAAAAGTTTCAAATTCCATTTGATTCTTAACCGCACACATTAAAACATTTTGCGGCGTCCTCTCCTCAGGCAAAATTTTTGGCTTGGGAGCACAGTTGATGATCAAAAAAATGCTCAAGATAAATGGTGAGAATATGAGTTTGAACATAGTTCCCCCTCACCCTTGCCCTCTCCCCATCGGGGAGAGGGATTTTACAGAAACCTACTGAGATCTGCGCCAGCAAAAAGATAGCTGAAAAAGCTTACAAAAGGAGATAGAATTCCCCATAGTATTGGAATATGCAAGGCTCGACCAATGAAGATGATCCCGATTAGTAAGAAAGGTCCGAACCTTTCTAATTGCATAAAAAGCTCCTCATATTCTGGAGGTAAAATTCCTGCTAATATTTTCGACCCATCCAATGGTGGGATGGGAATCAGATTGAAAAAAGCCAAAATCAGATTTATGACCAGCCCGAAGACTATCATTTGGACAATAACGCCAAAGAGAGAAGACTGCAAATCCGGGTTTGCTGGAAAGAGATTCAAAAAACGAATAATTAAACCAAAACCGAAAGCCGCTAAGATATTCGCTCCAGGTCCTGCAAAGGAGACCCACATCATATCCCTTCTGGGATCGCGGAAATAGTATGGATTGACCGGAACCGGCTTTGCCCATCCCAGGTGAATCAGAAAAAGCATAATGGTGCCAATAGGATCGAGATGGGACAATGGATTCAAGGTCAATCTTCCAGCCATCTTAGCTGTGGGATCACCGAACTTTAAAGCCACCCATCCATGTGCGTATTCATGCACGGTCAAAGCGAAGAGTATGGGCGGTGCAATGATTAAAAATTGAAGGATCATCTCCATTGCTTTTCACCTGCTCTTTAACACATATACGTCTGCATATTTGAAAGTAAAGGATCAACAGGAGAAAGTCAACGAGAAAAATAGGACGCTAACGAGCAACTATCTAAGTTATTTGGAAACGAACTCATTGTTTTCTATGTAGAATCTCCACTTTTTGTCTTTTCCTTCTTTAATTCCTATTCGGGAAGTGAACACAATCTTGGCGGGTTCGTTTTCTCGATCTTCAACATAGATTACATCCGAGCAGAGATCTGCTCCATTCAATGTTCTATCAATTCCCAATGCTTGGCACACCTTTGCAGGACCATTGGTCAGGTTTTTTAAATCCTCTATTTTCCTTCTTTTTCTCATTATTTCGATTCCCTCCGAAGGCTCCAAAGCTCTGATCAAGACTGCGGCTGGAAATCCTTTTCTTTCGGTGACAAAATTCAGGCAATGATGCATCCCGTAGGTTAGATAGACGTAGGCGTATCCTGGATCGCCAAACATGACTTTATTTCGACGAGTCATCCCTCGATAGGCGTGGCTGGCAGGATCATCCGGACCGATATATGCTTCAGTCTCTACGATCTTTCCGGAAACATAGGTCCCCTCTTTTTTAACCACCAGGTATTTTCCCAAAAGCTCTCTGGCGACTTTCAGTGTTGGACGATTGTAGAATTTTCGGTTTAATTTTTTCTTCATTTTTCTTGGTTGCTTATATATTTCTTGCTTCATCTTTTGTCAAGACCTTTTCGTGAGAGCCCTGAAAACTAATTGTAGAGGAGAATCTGGAGTGTTCACCTTTAGGTGAACCATAAAAAGCTTGTTGTCTTTTCCCCCGCCTTTGGCGGGGGATCATGTGGGGAAGGGATTTCAGGTTCCCGCCAAAGGCGGGAACACCCCAGCAAAGCTGCCTTGGATTGTCGGTCAGGGGGTATGCGTACTCCTGACTTTCGTGTTTCGGGGTGAGGGTTCATCCTGAAGGGATTCACCCTGAAGGGCACCCCGGAACAACAATTATTGTTCAATGTTTTCTCCGAGCTTGTTACAAAACGCACTAAGTTTGTATCTCATCTAAAGTTAAGTGATTGACGTGTCGCCAGATGTAGATGTCAAGCGGGAAAAGTCGTTGCCAACTTTTTGAAAGAAATCGCAAAGAAAATTGTTTAAAAAAGTTGACAGGTGATGAGTTAAGCTGTATATTTGAGCTTTCACAAATCCCGCATTTGTGGGTAAGATGTGATTTTCGATCGGAAAGGCTGAGTGTCATTTGAATGGTCTAATTAGAATTCTTCAGGTTTCAAAAAGATAACCTCAAAAACATCGAGGAGGTAATATGGCGGACGCCAAGGTTTATAAGAACTTCATCAATGGTGAATGGGTCGATTCGGTGGCTAAGAAGACTTTTGAGAATCGGAATCCAGCTGATACCCGAGAGCTATTAGGGGTATTCCAAGCTTCTAACGAGGAGGACGTCAAAAGGGCAATCGATGCGGCGAAGGAAGCATACAAGAAATGGAGACTGGTTCCTGCACCTAAGAGGGGCGAGATGCTCTTCCGGTTAGGTGAGACATTAGTCCGAAGAAAAGAGGACTTTGCTCGTCCGATGACCCAGGAGATGGGTAAGGTTTTGAAGGAGACGCGTGGGGACGTACAGGAAGCCATCGACATGAGCTACTACATGGCTGGTGAAGGGAGGCGGCAATTCGGAGAGACCACTCCCTCTGAGCTTCCTAACAAATTTATGATGTCAGTAAGAATGCCCTTGGGAGTGTGTGCTATGATCACTCCCTGGAATTTCCCCATGGCCATTCCCTCCTGGAAACTCATGCCAGCTCTGGTTTGCGGAAATACGGTGGTTTTTAAGCCAGCATCTTACACCCCACTTTCTGCGTACAATCTGGTGAAAGCTTGCGAAGAGGTGGGAATTCCCAAAGGGGTGGTCAACTTTGTCACCGGATCAGGAGGTGCGGTAGGAATTCCCCTGATGAAGTCGGATGATGTTAAGTTGGTTACGTTTACTGGGTCGACCGCGGTAGGAAGGACTGTTTCAGAGGTCTGTGCTCCAAGTTTCAAACACACACATTTGGAGATGGGCGGGAAGAATGCTATCATGGTAATGGATGATGCCAAAATAGATCTGGCCATCGAAGGAGCAGTCTGGGGAGGATTCGGCACCACCGGTCAGAGATGCACGGCAGCCTCCAGGGTAATAGTGCATAAGAAAGTTGTAAAGGAGTTTACCGACAAATTTGTAGCCAGAGCAAAGGCTTTAAAGATCGGGAATGGTTTGGATCCAGCCGTAGAGATGGGACCCTCGATTAGTGAGGATCAGTTGAATACGGTTATGGAGTATGTGGAGATCGGCAAAAAAGAGGCAAAACTCCTCTGCGGCGGTAACCGAATGACATCCGGAGATTACAAACATGGATATTTTCATGAACCCACCATTTTCGGAGATGTGGATCCTCAGATGAGAATTGCCCAGGAGGAGATTTTTGGTCCTGTGGTGTCTATCATTCCTTGCGATAGCTTGGAGCAGGCCATAGATATCAACAATGGCACCATTTATGGACTCTCCGCTTCGGTATATACACAGGACGTAAACAAAGCCTTCCAGGCTATGAGAGATAGTTATACCGGAATATTCTACGTGAACGCCTCCACCATCGGGGCTGAAGTTCATCTTCCTTTCGGTGGAACCAATCACACTGGAAACGGACATCGAGAAGCTGGAACTGCAGCCCTGGATGTTTTCTCCGAATGGAAAGCCATTTATGTTGATTTCAGTGGAAAGCTTCAAAAAGCTCAGATCGATGATATAATGCCTTAACTTTTGAGAATAAATTTTCGTTTAATGTAAATGAAGGTGGGCGCCCCACTTGTGATATGCTAACACCAAAGGATGGGCGCCCGCCAGCATTTAAACCAGGAAGATTAGATTCGTCAAGATCCTGAACGCTGTTTCTGTGTTCTTATAAGAAATAGAAAACTCTCGTACTTGGAGTTATTCGGACATTTCACTCTTAAAGTAAGGAAGGTCTATGCAGAAGAAAAGAGTTTTGATAATGGGGGCAGCAGGGAGGGATTTTCACAATTTCAATGTACTCTACCGGAATAACCGTCAGTATGAAGTGATCGCCTTTACCGCTACGCAAATTCCAAATATCGAAAAGAGAAAATATCCAGCAAAGCTGGCAGGAAAATTCTATCCTAAAGGCATTCCCATTGTATCTGAAGATGATCTAGAAAAGCTGATAAAGAAATCCAAAATTGATGAGGTGGTCTTCTCTTATAGCGACGTCTCAAATCAATACGTAATGGAAAGGTGTGCGCTGGTAACTGCCTGGGGTGCAGATTTTAAGTTACTGGGAAAAAAGAGCACCATGTTGAAATCCAAGCGACCGGTGATTGCTGTCTGTGCGGCAAGGACCGGAAGCGGTAAAAGCCAAACCACCCGGAGGGTATGTCAATTGTTAAAACAAAAAGGCAAAATTCCGGTAGTGATAAGGCATCCCATGCCCTACGGCGATTTGACCAAGCAAATTTGCCAGCGTTTTGCCTCAATCTCAGATATGGACAAGCACCATTGCACCATTGAAGAGAGAGAAGAATACGAGCCTCATATCGTGCAAGGGACAGTAGTTTATGCCGGCGTCGATTATGAGGTGATCTTGAGGGAGGCAGAAAAGGAAGCTGATATTATGGTTTGGGACGGCGGGAACAACGATATTCCCTTCTTTGTGCCTGATTTACATATCACCGTGGTTGATCCCCATAGACCAGGAGATGAACTTTCTTATTTTCCGGGCGTGACAAATCTGATATTAGCAGACGTGGTTCTGATAAACAAAATTGATACCGCCGACTATGAAGACATAGAACAGGTGAGATTAAACATTAAATTTGCGAATCCCAAAGCTGTCTTGATAGAAGCTGCATCTCCCATATACATCGAGAAACCAGAGCTAATTCGCGGTAAGAATGTTTTGGTAGTGGAAGACGGACCCACCCTGACGCACGGGGGAATGACCTATGGAGCAGGAGTAATCGCTGCACAAAAATTTGGGGCCGAAGACACGGTGGATCCCCGACCCTGGGTGAAAGGCGAGATCAAAAAGACCTTTGAATCTTATCCTGAAATAGGAGCACTTCTTCCAGCAATGGGTTATGGCAAAAAGCAAATAAAGGATCTGGAGAGAACTATAGACTCGATCCCTTGCGATTCGGTGGTGATAGCCACTCCGGTGGATTTGACCAAAATACTAAAGATCAATAAACCGTCGATCCGTGTGCGATATGAATTACAGGAGATAGGCAAACCCGATTTACAAGAAGCAGTTGAAATATTTTTGAAAAGAAAACAAAAGCCGTAGGTCGATTTTCCAAAATCGACATGCCTGGGGAGACCTTCTGTAGTTTATGCGAAGAAAAAAGACAGCGGTAGTAGCTTTGGGCGGCAATGCCATCACCAAAAAGGGTGAAGAAGACACCATTGCCAGACAATTCTCCAACACCAGGGAGAGCCTGCGGGGAATTGTAGAATTGATAAAGGATGGCTACAATCTGGCCATAACTCACGGCAATGGACCTCAGGTGGGGAATGCCGTCCTAAGGGTGGAGTTCGCCAGGGGCAAAGCTCCCATTCTCCCTTTAGGAATTTGTGTGGCGGACACCGAGGGAGGAATGGGTTACATGATCGAGCAGTCGCTTCAGAATCGGCTCAATAAAGAAAGGATAAAAAGGGAGGTCGTCACCATAGTAACCCAGGTCATCGTGGACAAAGAGGATCCTTCCATAAAACAACCGAGCAAATTCATCGGGCAGTTTTATTCAAGAGTAGAAGCCAAAAAATTGGCCAAACAGAATGGTTGGGTGGTGAAAGAAGATCGCGGTAAGATGTGGAGACGGGTAGTTCCATCTCCCATCCCCTTAGAGATCGTGGAAAAAAAAACTGTAAAAACGTTAGTGGAAAAAGGTATCATCGTGATTGCTGCTGGCGGCGGGGGGATTCCGGTTTATGTGGAAAATGATGGCAAGCTTGAAGGAGTGGATGCGGTTATTGACAAAGATCGTGCCTCAGCCGTCTTGGCTCGTGATATCGGCGCGGAGCTGCTCCTGATCCTAACTGAGGTGGAAAAGGTTGCCCTAAATTATGGCACTCTCCTGCAGCAGGATTTAGATAGGCTTACGGTAGAGGAAGCCAAAAAATATTTAGCTGAAAGACATTTTCCAGCTGGGAGCATGGGTCCAAAAATAGAGGCAGCCATCCAGTTTTTGGAGTCAGGAGGAAAAGAGGTGATTATCACCTCCATACCCAAAGCATATGATTCGGTGAAGAAAAAGAATGCAGGAACGAGAATAGTTCTTAAATGAGTAAATGAGACCTTACCCCCTAACCCCCTCTCCATAGAATGGAGAGGAGGCAAGGAATGAGGTAAGGAAAAAGGTTCTTTCATAATATATAGAAATAAAAATGGATTTATAGTTCACTTAAGCTATTTGGTCAAATTCAAGACGTTAGAACATCCCTATTGCAGGCACTCAGATTATGGTAATAAAAATCTTATTAATGATCTTGGGTCTTTTTGCATTATATCAGGTAATTATTAGAATATTTAGGAAACTATTTCATTTTCCGGCTCCTGCGTTTATGGGGCAATTTCTGGATAGTGATTTCAGAAGAAAACTGCAACCTGCGGACAAAGTAATCGAACGAAGCGGAATAAAAAGGGGGATGCGTGTTTTGGAGGTGGGATGCGGTAGTGGGGCTTTCACTACGTTTGCCGCCAGAGTTGTTGGCGAGGAAGGCAAAGTATATGCCGTTGATATTGAGCCAAAAATGCTGAAACAGTTGGAAACCAAGCTGAACAGACCTGAAAACCAAAACATCAAAAATATTAAGTCCATACAGAGTAATGCCTACAAACTGCCGTTTGAAAATGATTTTTTCGACCTGGCCTTTATGATAACCGTTCTTCAGGAGATACCTGATCGGCACCGGGCACTTCAGGAAATTAAAAGAGTGCTCCGACCAAGTGGGGTTCTGGCGGTAACAGAGTTTTTGCCCGATCCCGATTATCCTTTGAAATCAACTACCATCGAAGCAGTGAAAAGGACTGGGTTTGCCTTAGATGAGGTAATAGGTAATTTCTGGAACTACACAGTTAGATTCATTAAACCATCTGCTATTGCTTAATATTGAAAACCAAATGGAAAAAATTGCAGGATTGAGTAACGAGATCATAAAAGCTATTCTGGACAGAGGGAAAATCTATGAAGTAGGGGGAGCGGTAAGGGATAAATATATATCTCCCATTCTTCCGGACAAGGATAAGGACTATCTGGTGACCGGAATACCAATGAAGGATCTTTGTTCCCTCCTCAGAGAGTTTGGAAAAGTTGACTTAGTGGGCAAATCCTTCGGAGTGATAAAATTTGCGCCCCATAAGAAGTATAATGGCAAAAACGTTTTTGACATCGCCATGCCTCGAAAAGAATACAGCACCGGTCCAGGACACAAGGATTTCACGGTCGAGTTCGATCATCGTTTAAGAGTGGAAGACGATTTGTCTCGCCGGGATTTTACCATAAATGCAATGGCCGAGGATCTCTCCACAACAAAATTGGTGGATCCATTAGGAGGCAAAAAAGACATCAAGAAGAGATTGATTCGGATCACCAACCCCAATTCTTTTAAGGATGATCCCTTGCGCATGTTGAGAGCGGTGCAGTTTGCAGCAAGATTCGAATTCGATCTGGAGGAGAGGACTTTTGAGAGTCTATGTGAAAATGTGGATTTGATCTCTTTTGTTTCGCCTGAAAGAATTCAAGAGGAATTAAATAAGCTTTTGTTGAAAGCAAAATATCCCAGCAGCGGTTTCAGATTGATGCGAAGGACTGGTCTTTTGGAAAGAATTTTTCCTGAGCTACAGGCAGGGATAGGGGTAGACCAACCAGGTGGGTATCATGCTTATGATGTTTTCGAGCATTCCATCCTAACAGTGGATAATGCCCCCCGGGAGTTGGTGATCCGTTTGGCAGCTTTGTTTCATGACGTGTCAAAACCAGAATGTCGAGAGTTGACTCAGGAAGGTTCCACCTTTTATGGTCATGACAAAAAGGGAGCCAGGGTAACTAAAAAGATTCTTGAAAGACTCCGCTATTCTAACCAGATTATAGAAAAAGTAACGCTCTTGGTGGAGAAGCACATGTTCACAACCGGTGTGACTGATAAAGGCGTAAGAAGACTGATCAGAAAAATGGGGGAGGAGCTTATCTTCCCCCTTCTGAACCTGCGCAGGGCTGACGTGGTGGCTCAAGGTAAAGGTGGGGAGACTCGAGATGTGGATGAGTTGGAAGAAAGAACAAGATTAGAAATAGAAAGAAAACCTCCATTTGGCTTAAAAGATTTGGAACTCGATGGAAACGAGATCATGGACAAGTTCAATCTACAACCTTCGCCTTTGATTGGTCAAATATTGAACCATCTTCTGGAGATGGTATTGGATGATCCGGATTTAAATAAGAAGGAGATTCTCTTAAAAGAGGCAGAATTCTTTCTGAAGAATATCTCAACTACATCGCAAAATCAGAGATAGAAGATAACCTCTCCCTCCGTCCCCCTCTCCACTTTGTGGGGGTAGTGAGTGAGATGATAAAACGATCTTTGATAAAACACAAAGGAGTCAAGATGAAGATTCACGAATATCAAGCCAAACAGATTTTTGCCAAATACGGCATCCCTCTTCCTCAAGGTGAGGTCGCTTCGATTCCCGAGGAAGCCAAGGAAATAGCGGCGAAAATCAGTAAGCCGGTTATGGTAAAAGCCCAAGTGCACGTGGGTGGAAGGGGCAAAGCCGGAGGCATAAAGAAGGCCGATGACCCAAACGAAGCTTTTGAGATGGCCAGCCAAATCTTGGGCATGGAGATCAAGGGGCTGACGGTGAAAAAGGTTCTGGTGACCGAATGCAAAGACATTGCCAGTGAATCTTATATCGGGGTGATCGTTGACAGAAATACCAAAAAGCCGGTGATCATGGTCTCGGCTGCGGGTGGCATTGACATCGAGGAAGTGGCAAAAGAGACTCCGGAGAAAATTCACAAATTAGAGGTGAATCCCTTGCTGGGGCTACAATCATTTCAGGCGCGAGATCTGGCTTATAAACTTTATTCCGATACGAAGATTGCCAATCAAACCTATCCGGTGATACTGAAGCTTTATCGAGCCTTTTGTGAAAATGATTGCTCTCTGGCAGAGATAAACCCATTTATCACCACCGCCGAGGGAGAGGTCTGGGCTCTGGATGCCAAGATAAATATAGATGATAGCGGACTGGCGAGGCATCGCGAAATAGAGGAGATGAGGGATCTGGATGCGGAGGAACAAGCCGAGGTGGAAGCCAGGGAGAAGGGACTCTCTTTTGTCAAATTGAATGGGAACATCGGCTGCATCGTAAATGGAGCCGGATTGGCAATGGCTACCATGGATCTGGTCAAGCGTTTCGGCGCAGAGCCTGCCAATTTCCTGGATATTGGTGGAAGTTCTAATCCCGAGAAAGTGGTCAACGCCATGAACATTATCTTGAGAGATGCAAACGTTAAAGCTATTCTGTTTAACATCTTCGGCGGAATCACTCGCTGCGACGACGTTGCCAACGGGATAGTCTATGCGGTCAAGCAGCTGAATCCACAAGTTCCTATTGTAGTCAGATTGACTGGGACCAATGAGGATAAAGCACGAAAGATATTGGAAGAAGTCAACTTGACCGCCACCTCCTCCATGGAAGAGGTAGTCAAAAAAGCCATCGAGCTTTCCGGAACTTCTCAGATGAAAATGTTCGAGAGGTAGTTCATGCTCTTGCGTTTCAATCAACACTTCGGGAATATATTTTCAAAACATTCTATTTTGGAAAGGATTTAAGATGAGCATTCTGATTGACAGAAAAACCAAAGTTGTAGTTCAAGGAATCACTGGTAGGGATGGGACTTTTCATACCCGGCAGATGCTGGACTATGGAACCAAGATTGTGGCGGGGGTCACACCCGGCAAAGGTGGGCAAAAGGCTGAAGGCGTCCCGGTCTTCAATTCAGTTGCCGAAGCCGCAGAGGCTACCGGAGCAAACACCTCTGTAATCTATGTGCCCTCAAAATTCGCGGTGGATGCCATCTACGAGTCGGCAGATGCGGGATTG
This sequence comes from candidate division Zixibacteria bacterium SM1_73, assembly GCA_001304225.1. Classification (GTDB taxonomy): domain Bacteria; phylum Zixibacteria; class MSB-5A5; order MSB-5A5; family SM1-73; genus SM1-73. The sequence goes on along the minus strand of LJVD01000048.1, from coordinate 194 downwards.
GATTTGGTGGTTTGCATAAGTGAAGGCATACCCGCTGTGGATATGCTTCAGGTGTATAATTATCTGAAGACCACCAAGACCAGATTGGTGGGCCCCAACACCCCAGGATTGATCACCCCTGGAGTGACCAAAGTGGGCATCATGCCGGGACAGATTCACAAAAAAGGCAACGTGGGGGTTGTCTCCCGCAGCGG
>LJVD01000047.1 GCA_001304225.1 candidate division Zixibacteria bacterium SM1_73 | reverse complement strand
CGATAAAGCGGTGTAGACCTTGTCGGTGTGTTTTGGATAAACTGGTCTTTCGATGATTACCGACCTCTTCAAGAAGTTCGGGTTAAGCAAAAATAGAGTTATGCCTATCCCGATTAATATCCCAAAGAATAAAGCCCACAGGATGTTTCTACTTTTTCTCGATCCAAATTCCTGCATGCCTCAAATCTTTCCTTTGGATACCAATAGGGTCGGGATAAATTGGTCCCGACCCGTAACCGGCTTAAATTGGTTCAAAATCGTTTAGTTAATAAGTTCTGGGGTTATTCTTTCTTTTCTACATCTATGTATTTTTCCGGATCTTCCTCAAACTTCTTTTTACAGCCCTCTGCACAAAAATAAAAGGTTTGTCCATTATAGACGCTTTTGGCAGGGGCTTCCTTCTCATCTATCTCCATGAGACAAATGGGATCTATGACCATTCCTCCCTCCCCGTTTTTAAATGGTTTCGACCTCCTGTCTTAGAAAACACAAACATCGAAAGTTACGCCTCAGACAAAAGTTTCAAATCTTCTATCTAAATATACTATCAAAATATAGTGAAAGTTCCAATCAGAATTAATTGTCAGATTGATCGGTGAGGGCATCTTCTCATTCCCAGGCCATCGTACTGTGCAGTTTTAATGAGGACTTGTTTCGCTCTCCTCTCACCATCAGGAATGATAGTCAGGATCACCTGAGAACCGACCTGGGAGGCAGAGACCAGTTTTCGCAAATGGGCTGAATTTTCGATGGGTTCTCCATTGAACTTGATGATTCGGTCTCCAGCTTTTAATCCAGATTTGAAGGCGGGACTCTCTTCAGCAATTTCGTCTATTAAAACTCCGGCTCCAACCTTGGCCCTGTCAGATTCACCGCATTTGCCTTTTGCGTAAATCCCGATCCATCCCCTCCTCACCTGACCATCTTTTCTTAACACTTCGCTTACTCGCATGCAGGTCGTCGCCGGCAGCATGAAGACCACACCATCCTCTTCTTTAGGTTTTCCTTCGGTTATTCCCACCAACTCGCCCTTGGAATTGAAGACCGGGGTGCCACAAGGGTAGGGGACTTTCGCCCCATTCCAGATCAACAAGTTCTCATCATAGGCATCCGCTCCTCCTATCCAGGAATGTGACACCGTACCCATACTGACCTGCAAACCTTTTGAATAGTTGGTATTGCCTAAAGCGATCCCCAAAGTCACATTTCTGATTTTTCCTTCGTCCATGATTTTGACTGGTTTTAAATCTTTTGCTTCCACCTGGAGCAGGCTGACATTGGTTTCAAAATCGCAAAACACCTTTTTCACTCCGTCGTCGGGGATTACAGTCCCATCCTGCAATTTCACTGTGATGTTGTTCACGTTGACCAAGATATTTTCAGTTGTGAGGATATATCCGCCCTCCAGGATGACTCCGGAGCCGATCTTTGTGTTCCCGGTCTTGTCGTTTTTAGCCACGATGCAAACTACGGAAGGACCTGCTTCCTTCATCACTGTGGCTAAGTTTTCTTCTAATTCCCGCAGAGAGTCATTTCCGCATCCCCCCAGGAAAGTCATCACCCCGGTGAGCAATAAACCAAACCAGGCTTTATCTTGCTTTAAGCTCATGCTCTGTTAAACCTTAGCAATTTTCAGATATCTTTCCTTTTCTTTAGTCAAGGCCGATCTTGATCAAATCTTCAAAACCCTATCTGCTCACTACCGTATAAATGGTCACACCCCCATCGTCCACTGCTGAAAGCAATTCTCCCTCATATACCACCAAGTCGCTGTCGAAACTTTCCGAATGCTTGGAGGGAGAAAGGCTCGGATAGAGACCTACAGCCAAGAATAATAAAAGGACGAAAGAAAATACGTAAGCGGGGAGGGGACCAAAAAGTGGGGTTTTGATGAGGCTGGCTAAATTTTCCATCTTCCCTGAAAGCTTCTGCCATAAGGGAGGAGAAGGGATTTTCCTTCCTACATCCACTTGATAATCCTGCCAGAAATCCTCTGATTCCTCAAAGTTGATGATCCGTTTAACCAAATTCAAGGAACTTTGATGGAGTCGAAACTCGGAAAGACAATCAGGGCAAGATTGTAAATGCTCATCCAGCCTTTTTCTTTGGGGCTCTTCCAGATCGGCATAATTGACTAACGCCTTTTTAACCTTTCTGCACTTCATGTTTTATCCCCATCTTTTTTAACAGTTGCGGGTGATGTCTAGTCAATTCGCCTCTAAGCTTGGATCTGGCTCTATGTAAATACCACCGCACTGTAGCTTGCGGCATGCCGGTTATCTGTGCTACCTCCTTTATGTCCAACCCTTCCAAATCTCGTAAAACGAAAACTGCCTTCTGTCTGGGGTTAAGCGCCTCCATAGAACTTTTTATGGCCCAGTTAATCAAGCTCCTCTGATAAAGCTTTTCTACATCCGCCTTCTTCTCCCTCAGCTCTCCAAAGATGTTATCTAAAAGCTCATGCTTGTGTTTTTTATGCTTCCGGATAAAATCAATGGATGCATTTATGGTGATCCGGTAAAGCCATGTGGACAGCTTTTTGGTTGTGTCGAAATCTTCTAAGTTTTGATAAGTTTTAACAAATACTATCTGCGAAATATCCTTAGCGTCCTCGTAGTCGCCTACCATCTTATAAGCGATGCTGGCAACCTGAGTTCTGTATTTCTCCACTATCTTCTGAAACGCAGACTGATCTCCTTTCTTTGCCTTTTCAATTATTTGAACCAGATACTCATCTTCTTCGCTTAGCCCTGACCCTTCAGATTTTGTCTGAGCAATTGTGGGATCAACCTGTTTTTCCTTTGCCTTTGACGACTTTCTGCCTCTCAATTTGGCAAAGTTCATATGATCTTTCTCGTTTTTTGATACGTCCACGGTTTAAGAACTGTTTGTTAAACCAAATTCAGGCTACCGCCTTCTCTCATTCAAAACACATTCAACCCTCTGCATCCTGCAGAACAGATACTCAAACTGTATATTTAGGTGTTCTATATCAAAGCTTTCCATCATCTTTGCTTGAATTTTGTTCAAAATCCTTTTGGTGGTATGAGTAGCTTTCTCCTCTACTACCACCTGCCAGATGTTGCCCAACGAGTTGATGAGATGCTCCAAATGTTGAAATCGTGTATACCTATCACATCGGGAACACGTTTTAGAATTTTCTCCACTTGGTTAAGTTCAACGTTTTTGGCAGCCTCTTTCAAAAGTATGTCACGGCACTATTTCAGCACACCAACTGCTCCCTTCAGGATGATCAGTCCAATTGACATGCTTTCGACATACTTAGGCTGTTATCTTATGTAAATTGCTCCTAGTTACTTCGATCCCGATTTCAACCGGGATTCATACAAAGTTTCAGTGCCTTTGACCAAAAGGTCTGCGGGGTCAATATTGCGATTTTTATGATATATTTCATCATAGATTTCAAGATATTCCTGATCATGAAAATTAGGCATACTGTATTCCAAATTTTTGTTCCTAAGGATAATGGTATTATAAAATTTTGCCAAGCTTTGATAACCTCCGTAAAGCACGCCATTCTCAAATTTTTTTGAGTTATACACTTCCTTCAGGACATCAATCAAAATGTGTGTTCCCGTTTCATGGCTGATGAATTGAGTCATATAATCAAATCTTGCATCGTGATAAAAGACATTACGTTCATATCCCAGAGAATTGGCATTAGGCCCATTTTTAATGGCACTGCACAATATGATATAGTAATTACCAAATTTGAATTCCCTTCCTGTTACCGCTTCCCATTTTGAAATAATGTCTCTATTTTCGAAATAATCGTTAATTTTTGATGCCACCTTGTTCAGTTTAATTTTTTCTGCATCCCAAACTTCTTTTTCATAACTCGCATAATTTCTTAGATGGATTTTCGCAAGCTGGGCAATTACTTCTTTGTATTTTGCGATAGACCTTAAATATTCTTCTTCAATTGGAAACCAAGCCTTTAACCTTTCATTATAGGGGGCATATCTTTCCAAGAAGGGTTGGAAATCATTTGTCTGAAATCCTGAGTCAAGCAACGAAAAATATTCCTCAAAGGCATCTTTGGACTTCAGATTTATATATGAGGGAAAGGAAATCATAATGGGAACTAACTCACCAGAAGAACCAGCTCCGAATGAGAGAAGATGTCCATGCAATTGGATATATGCAATATCTTCAGGCAGAACCGAACCTTTATACTGGTCAGCATAATCGCTATAAAATCCCACTTTTGCTACCGCCAAGAGGTGAAAAATATAGTTGGGACATTTTTCTGCCACCGCAATTATCTGCTTTTCAGGTTTCTGCGTGCTGCAGCTGCACGCCGCAAGAAATCCAAACAGCAACACGAGCAAAAGAATTTTTGTTAATATCTTCACCAGATTAATTTCCCTCCTGTTTAGCCATTTTGCCTTCCATGAAAAACTCTCTCGCTTTTTGCGTTTTGATTTTTGCCCTCGCTTTATTGATCGAATAGCTCCACGAACTGCGAGTTCACCAGGACAAAACACACCTGGCAACGTCTCGAGAAAGAATGTCAGCTTCAAGATGGTGTTTTATATTCAGCAAGCTTCCTCCCTTACTTTTTTCCGTCGGTAAATAGCACCAATGGAAAGCAAGGAGAATCTCCTTACAGATGTGAAAGACTCCACACCGCACCCTAAAAAAACCCAAATTATCTCACCTTAAACTCCCTCACCAAATTTAACAATTTTTTCAAAAAACGCAACAACTTTTATTGATAAAAATTAGATCAAGAGAAAATCCTATCCTCAAAGATTGCTGTTGAAGTTTATTCAATCAACGAGGTATAACCTGGATCCCTTCTTTCTTGAATAAAGCCACAGTTACGCCATCACCTCGAACTAACTTTCCTTTTCGTTTTATCCATCCACATCCGCAGGAAGGGCTGTTTTGTTTCAGTACAGCTTTTTCTATTTTGAATCTTTTAGCAATGGCAAGAGAAGCAAAGGCACCTCTCAGAAAGAAAGGGGTCAAGTTCTCTCCATCCTCGGCGACAACCTTGCTTTTTTGAGAGAGCACATCCTCACCATCTCCTTTCTCTATCTCTCCTGGTGGACGAGGGACCGGAAGGCTACCTAACTCTTCCGGACAGACAGGTATGGCTTTTCCCTTTTCCACCCAACTGGCCATTTGATCATCCCCGGCAGCTTTTCCATCAAATCGCGTTCCGATACCACAAAGACATGCGGAGACCAAATATTCAATTTTATTGCCCATCTGAAATTATCGAAAAAAATAAAAACCTCGACTCAAACAGATGCTTGCCCTGAACCAGCACGGTTCGGGGCTTGCCCTTCTGGGCAAATCGAGGTCCTTTTGATAGGAAGTTTAAATAGCGTAATTCAATCCAGAAGAAACTGGCTCGGCAGAAAATATTTCATGGGATTCTTCGGTTGACCTCGAAAGCGAACCTCATAATGCAGATGGGGTCCTGTGGAATAACCGGTGTTTCCCACCGCTCCGATCACCTCACCCCTTTTCACGTACTCCCCTCTCTTGACTTTCACCATAGAAAGATGTGCATAAACAGTGGTGTAGCCGAAGAGATGATTGATTCGAATCATTTTTCCCAGACCTAGATCTCTTCCCACAAAACTAACTCTTCCATCCGCAGGGGCATACACCGGGGTACCAATATCCGTAGCCAAATCTATTCCCAGATGAGGCTGCTTTCTTCCCGTGAAAGGATCTATTCTGATTCCATAACCACGGCTTATATATCCCGTTGTAGGGCAAATAGATGGAGTGTGATCCAGAATCTCCTTCTTATCGGAGAGATCCGAAAATATCTGATCGAAACTTTCCCTTTCAAACCTTGTCTGTCTTAGAAGTTTATCCAGTTCGATCTCAGCCTCCTGAAGTTGGGTCATCGTTAGGGTCTGGTCAGGGAATTGAGTCGGCAAGGGACCACCTATTCCCACCTCTCTTAACTCCGCATCCACTTCTGGCAATCCAAAGATCATCCGAACATTTTCCTCTTTTTCCATTAGGCCCGCCATCTCTTCTTTCAGCTGCAGTATAACAGAATTCAAATCCGAAAGCTTACTCTCCAGATATTGATTTTCCTTCTCCAGTCTGCTCAGTTTAGCTCTATTAAAAGCTTCGCCCAAAAAGTCAAAAGTGTAAAAAAGATTAGCTAAAACCAGGAAAATAAAACTAATACAAAACAGATAAAGAAAAACAAAGGAGATCTTCTTCTTGAAGATCTTTCCTTTGTCGTGGGGAATGATCAGAACCGAGAAATGTTTTTTTCGCCTCATTTTACTTCCCGGTATTAACAAGGAACCCTTTTTAGCCTAAAATTTGGCCTACCCAAATTTGACCTAAAATAAAATCCCCCGCTCACCTTGTCAAGTAATTTTTTTATGGATAGAGTTTTTTAATCGGAGGATGGAAAATCTTGCATCCGATTCCAAGAAGTGTCACATTATTTGATGAGAATGTATTCTCGTTTTAGAATTTTGTCAACCACTTTGACGAACTTTTCCGAATTCAAAGTTTGAAGACTATATATATGCCAGTAAGTCTTCTCCGGCATCTTATAATTTGATTTCCGCCTCTTCGGCATTCTCTTTGACCCCCCCCACTCTTCCTCCAGGGTCAGTGAGGGAAAATCAAAAAAAGCCTCACTAACCTTGTCGGCAGTTTGTTCGATTTCTACAGCTGAGTCTTTTGACATTTTTGAAAGCAATTGTCATGCCCAGGAAAAAACCTGTGCTAAATTCAAATCCCTAAACCACAATTACAGATGCCATTTGAAGTTACCAGCTTGGCAAAACTGAAACAAAAACTCCATGAAAATCTCGGTTTCAAAAACTTATCGAGAGAAAACCACAATATGTGGCATCCTGCCAATATTCTTAGCAAACAAATCATTCCGTTGTTGCTTTTTCAGCTCTCGCCCATATGCAAAAAGCTGACAGCACACCGAACAAAACTTTCTATTTTTTATCTTGTAGGTGAAAAAGGAAATTAAGTTTCGAAGGTGTTCAAACTACGACAACAACTCACACGAAACCGCCCCCTCGCGGAAAAAAGCAGGTCGGGTCGTAGAAAACCTTCAGCCCCTAAGTTATTACTTTTGCATTTCTTTCCTTTCTCCTACATTCATTTCCAAATTATGATAGGGTCAAAAACTTGTCAAGGATTTTATTTCAAAAATCGATGAACCACTCTGCGTTAGTTAATATGCCCCTTCTGTCATCCTTTGAAGTTCAACCAAACCAACACCTTAAGGGAGGATACATACTTGTTTGTATTTTTATCTTAATTATCATCTATTTGTCAGGTGGTCCCAAAAACAAAATTTTTTTCTTTGTTTTTCCGATTTGATTGTGCTATTTTCTTACCTGAGTAAATGAAACTTATGTCAAGCTTAAACGTATGCAAAACTGAAAGGGATCTTTGTGAAAGAGGAAGATGAGATCCTGATCAAGGAAGCCTTAGCTGGCAAAGAGAAAGCATTCAAGCTTTTGCTCAACAGACACCGAGAGGCGATCTATCATGTGATTTTGAAGATAGTTCATAATCCAGAGGAAGCCCGGGACTTAGTTCAGGAGACTTTTATGAAGGCCTTTGGTTCACTTACAACCTATAAATCTGAGTATCGATTTACCACCTGGCTATACAGAATTGCGGCCAATAGCTCGATCGACTATCTTAGGAAAAAGAAGATCAATTCTCTTTCCTTGGATCAACCTCTGGAGACCAAAGACGGAACCGTGGGAATTGAACTTCCGGATTGGACATACAATCCGGAGATTGATTTAGTCTCCAAACAAAGGGTACTCTCTATAAACGAAGCCATTGATTCTCTTCCCAAGAAATACCGCGATGTGATAGTCTATAGACATAAGCAAGATAAGTCTTATGAACAAATTGCGGAGATACTGGGGATCCCGGTGGGAACAGTTAAGGCCAGAATATTCAGAGCCAGGGAGCTTTTGAAAAAGAAGCTCAAATCCCTTAAGTAAGGAGCCCAGTCATGAGATTCAGCCAGATTTTGAAAATTTTTTCGATCCTGACTGCTCTGCTTCTTTGCCTCTGTTATCCAGCTGTCTGGGCAAAGGATTATACTTTCACTCTCCATAAAGAGCTTCTCACGCAAGCAAGTCCCTCCCTAAAGATTCAAAATACCTCCGGTGAGATTAAAATCGAGTCTCATCCTGAAAACAAGATCATAATTGATGCCTTCAAAGTGGTGGAGGCTGATGATTCTGAAAAGGCGAAAAGGATAGCAGACGAAATTGACGTTATTATAAAAGGCGATGATTCCAAAATCGAGATCAAAACCAGATATCCTTCCAAAAGATCCAAAGGTTTCTGGAGACGACTTTTTTCCGCTGGTTGGGGAAGATCTGCTTATGTGGACTATCATATATTGGTTCCTGAAAAGACAAAATTGGGTATTTCCAGCACCTCAGGAGATGTGATAATTTCTGACATCTCAGGAGGCATAGAGGTCAATGCAACTTCTGGCGATTTGCGGATAAAAAGGGTCAAAGGCGATCTCAGATTGGAGACCACCAGCGGAGATGTGGAGATTCTCAAAGTAGAAGGCAACGTTACAGTTCAAGGGACCAGTTCCGATTTGGAAATTTTCGATGTCGCCGGAGATGTAGAGATAAGTTCCACCAGTGGAAATACCTCTGCGGAAAATATCGTGGGTTTAGTCGAAATCGATAAGACCAGCGGGGATGTCTCTTTAAGGGGGATAAAAGGAGAAATCCGGGCCTCCAGCTCTTCCGGAGATATGATAATAGAGCAACTGGATGGAGGATTGGATTTGGAGACCTCCAGCGGAGATATCGAGGTCAAGACAAAAATATCTCCTCAATACGATTATTATTCGAAGACCTCCAGCGGTTACATAGATTTTTCACTACCTGAAAATTCCGATGCCCAGATAACACTTAAGACCTCCAGCGGAAGCATAAAGAGCAAACTGCCTCTTACCATGCATACCATCTCCAGAAATCAGTTTGAAGGAGAATTGGGATCAGGTGGTCCAGAGATACATCTGGTTACTTCCAGTGGGGATATCGAGCTAAGGGAGTATAAAAGATGAGGAACCCATTTCAGAAAACCTTGATTATCACTTTGACCTTGCTTCTATCGTTAGTCATCTTTGTTTTTGGTGAAAACCAAAAAGAACCTGCATCCAAAAAAGGGGAAGCGAAATCAGACACAACAGAGATCAAAGAGGGCAAACTTCCCTCAAAGGCTGCCGAGATTCGCATCGATGAAGAGGGTATTTACTTTCGCACCGAGGAAGGGAAGGAGCTGCAAGTTGCAGAAGAAGGTATCATCTTCGATGAGGAAGGCATCAAGATAGGTGATTTAGAGTTAGGTTTAGAAGAATTAAAGGAGCTGGAAATACCTCGTATCGAAATTTCAGCAGCCGAAAAGGCTGAGAAAAGGGCCAGGAAGGTCTACACCGTCAATCGCGACATAGTAAAGATGGGAAGGGATATCGTGGTGGAGGAATATGAGGAGGTGGAGGGCGATGTGGTGGCGGTTGGTGGCGACGTCACGGTCAAGGGAGCCGTCACCGGAAATGTGGTAGCAGTGGGAGGGGAGGTCTTTGTCGCTTCCACTGGGGTGGTTGAGGGCGATGCAGTAAGCGTTGGAGGCGACGTGGAAAAGGAAACCGGGGCTGTAATTAGAGGAGAGAGAGTTGGAATAAGCGTATTTCCAAAGCAATTCTTTAGACCCTTTCACCCCAGAGTATTTCCATCTATTCATATCTTCAGATTTCCTCCTTTACTTGGAGGTTTTCACGGATTGGCCCTCTTTTCAAGAATCGTCAAGATTATGTTGTTTCTATTCTTAGGAATCGTGGTGATATCCATCGTCCCCAAAAACGTCGCCAAGGTTAGCGACCGGATAAAACAGGATTTTTTGAAGTCAGCCTTGGTCGGATTTGTGGCTGAGATTTTGATCCTTCCCATCTTCATCCTTTTGATTGTGACCATTATCGGCATCCCTGTGGCTCTTTTAGTAGAACCTTTATTGATCTTAGTGGCTTTGATTTTGGGATATACCGCAGTGTCTTACTTTATCGGTCAAAAGTTAAGGGAAAGTACCAGCCTGAAACCTGATACTCCCCTGATGACCTTAGTCATCGGAATATTGGCTTTAGAATCGGTTTTGCTTTTGGCAAGGGTAGTGGGGATTTTTGGAAATTTCCTTTTTGCTTTCAGTTGGATTTTAACTTTCATCGGGTGGATGATCTGGTACGTGGCAGTAACCGTTGGCTTCGGTGCCTCCATCTTGACCCGTCTGGGTACCCGACCCAAGGAGGTCAAAGCATCCGAAGCTTTGTCCAAACCGTCTGATTCCACTGAGGGGAGTGACAAAAAAGAGTAAGAGGAGAAAAGCAGATGAAATCGGTAATTTGGAAGACTCTTTTGGTGGCAGGAATTATTTGTTTCGCCTCATCTTTTGCTGGGGAGGGTGGCGCAAAGGAAATACACAAAAAAATTGAATCAAAAGGCGAAAAAAGTCTCACCGTGGAGATAGACTTGGGAGGAGGAATCATAGATCTGGAAAAAAACGACACCGGCAATATTCTGGATGCGGAAATAGAATATGATCCCGACGAAGTCGATATCGATATTGATTACGAAAAGGTTGGAGATAGAGGAAAGCTTTACTTGAGCAGTGAATATGAAGATGGGTTGGACTTCGATACAGAGGACAACTATTGGCATCTGGAATTTACAGACAGAATACCGATAGATTTTGAAATTGATGTTGGAGCATGCGAAGCTGAATTTGATTTCACCGGCCTGAGGCTAAATGATTTGGACTTGGACTTGGGCGCCTCCTCAACCGAGATAACCTTCAGAAAGCCTAATCCAGTGCGACTCTCAAAAATCAACATCGATGTGGGAGCAAGCGAATTAACGGTAAAAGGATTGGGAAACGCCAATTTCGACAAGCTCTCCTTTGACGGAGGAGTGGGAGATTTCACTTTGGACTTCAGGGGAGAGTTGAAACATAAAGCTTATGTGGACATAGATGTGGGACTGGGAAGTTTGACCATCCTTTTGCCCAGAGACATAGGCGTGAGAATTGCAGAAGAGGGTTCATTCCTATCTTCTTTCTCCATAGATTTGGACGGATTCGAAGAGGTTGAGTCCGACGTTTATGAAAGTGAAAATTTCGACAAAAGCGATGGGAAGTTGATCTTCGATATTGAAATCGGACTGGGCTCCGTCGAAATCGAATACATCGACAAATCTCTCTGATTAATGTATTAATTTTGGAGTGCAAAGCTTTAGGGCGTGTTGAAAAAGTCCCACTTCGGGGCGGGATAAATTCCCGCCCCTATGAGCAACAATGACTTATCACCCATAGGGCAGGGTTCACCCTGAAGGGGAGATAGGGGGAGAGGTTAAAGAGCAAAAACAGGGGTTGAAGCGTCGAAGATTATTGCGTCAAATTTGATTGTTAACATAATTAGTTGATAATCATAAACAAAAGAGCCAGGGGATATCTCCTCTGGCTCTCTTTAGTTACCAATGTAACTTCAAGCTATTTCATCAGCACCATTTTCTTAGACTGCACAAAATCTCCTGCCTGTATGCGGTAGAAGTAAACTCCGCTTGTCACCTCTCGGCCCTCATCGTCTGTTCCATCCCATCTTACCGACTTATTTCCTGCGTTTTGATACTCATCCACTAAAACTCTCACTTTTTGTCCGATGAGATTATAGACAATAAGTGTTACCTGACAGTCAGTTGGGAGAGCATATGAAATCTCACATGCCGGATTGAATGGATTGGGAGAGTTCTGACTCAAAGTGAACTGATCGGGCGATACGGTAGTTTTGGGACCTTTACCCTTTGGGGTGAATGTATCCAGATACATTACAATGTCATTGCCTAAGGTATCCGAAATGGGGATGTTGTTGACACTAAAGATACCCACCTTTGGATCATTATCCACCAAGTCTTCGCAATAGACTTTAATCACCATAGAAGGAGAGTTGACCACAGCCGGATAGCGCTCATCACCATCAAAGCCGCCGCTGGCATCTACGTCCACATAGACTTTGGCTGAATCACCCTCTGAAATGTCCACCGGCTCGCAAGCACGGAGGTGAATCATGAAGTTATGCTCTGCGTTCCTTTCAACATTTAGCTTCTTTGGGGTGAGGAAAAAGTCGCAGATCTCACCGCGCCGGCAGGGATAAACTAAGGTGGCATTCGCCAGCATGGAGGACTCCAGAGGGGGAAGCCCGGTCTGTGGATCACCCACGTCAAAAGCGGTGACCGAAAAATACAAAGACTCAGCCAATACCTCAATCTCATATCCATAATCCCAGTAATAATCTGCGGTATCAGTAACCAATCCCAAATCAACGCTGTCTCGATAGGCAGGATAAACCACAATAGAATCAAAACCTACGTTCCAATCCTGAGATTCAAAATATAAAGAATCCCGAGGAGCCAGCTTGATCGACTGATAAACCACCGGAACCCCGTCCTCATCTAAAGAATCAGAAAGATGGATGAAGAAAGTATCCTCGGTGGGACGGATCACAAAAGGATTAAACTTGGTCCAAATCAGAGGATCATCTCCAAAAGGCGCTATCCCCTTCCCCTCTAACCAGGACCTCAAGGAGTCAAAGCTAACAGAAGCTACCTTCCAATCCCAAACCCTGGGAATCTTAACTCGATTTAACTTATAGAGCCTATAATCAATTTTATCATATGAGCCCAAGAGGGCATAATCATCCGGAAATCCGGTACGACTCATGTAAATCCGATACCCCTCGAAATCCAAACGCCCGTTAAAGGAATCTCGAGTCCTCTCTGTAATCTTCCCATTCCATCTTATCTTCACCTTACACAGCTCTGTCTCAAAACTTAGGGTCGGAGAGACTGGAGGAGGTGGTCCCTTGAAATCGGGAATCCCATCCCCACAAGGGAAATCAGGGTCGGGATTGTCATATACCTTAGCCGCCCAGGTGGCATTGGTCTCAAAATCGAAAAAATTCAAATTGGCGTAATATCTATCCGGATTGGTCATGTTGGGGTCTTTCGCTAAATTGCGAGGATCCACATGGAAGTCGTCCCCGGCAATATACCCAATGGTGACCAGAAGCGATTCCCCAGGACTGATCTCATCGAAGGGACCAAAGGATAGAAGATAGCGAGTATCAAATCCATTAGCCAGATCGCCACACACGGTTTCATTGATGGGAAGCCAGCCTTCATCCGGATACCGGTCAGGCCAGACACAGGAATATATCTGGTCATAATCGAATTCTTGATTGGACATGATGAAATATTTGGAGACGTCTCCTCCCGGAGTGCCTAATACACCATCTGGAAAAAGATTGCCGCTACCATAAGGATTCATAGACTCCCATCTTGACTGATTTTCAGCTTTCCAGGGACCCCAGTCTCTCGGAGACCCGGCCTGATTGGAGACCCACCAATTGAACGAATATTTAAGTCCTGGCTTGGGTGATCTGACCACCCTGATGCCGGTTACCGCTATGGGGCTTTTACTTGAGAAGACTTTGGCTCCTGCTCCCCCATCCCAATCTCCATGCCCGTCATTATCCGCAATCCAGGCCAAATTGACCGTATCGGAGCAGTCTTCTTTCGGAGCAGTAACCAAATGCCTGAAGCCACAGATGTCATCCCGGGGACCATATGTTCCATATGGACTTTCGTCTATGTGCTGAACATCCGCATCAACATAAAAACCCATATACATCTCTTTTATTTTCTTAAATCCTATGTTCTTTATAGCGAAGTCGATCAGCAAAAAATCCTCGGCATATTCATAGCTCCAGGAGTAGCTCTTCTGGGTGATTTGGATGTTTAAGGGAAAATGTTTTCGGTTGTCAAAAGGATCTCGCTGTTGTGGCGAAAGAGGGATATCAGCCGAGGTATCGGTGTAAACTGCAATCACGTCCTGTTCCGAGATGGCATCCGGCGAATAACAGGCAGCCGTGGGCCTTATGCTTTTTTCCGTGATAGCACCTTCTGGTTCCTTATCCGGCCACATCTCATAAATCCATTGCCACCCGTCACACCCCAGAGTGGTATAAGCAAAGTCGTCAACAACCGCACCGATCCATAGTCCACCCTGATATAGATATTCCAAACCTGATCCAGCAGGATACTCGGCAGAGGGAGCTTCGACCTCCTCATCAGGGTTAGGCATGAAGCAGCCTCCCTCCGACTCCAACAGATAAGGATGCCTCATCCGGCTTCCAAAAATTCCCCAGTTGGTGACACAAAGCTGTAAAAGCCCGACCCGGTGCACTCTCTGTTGGGTAAAAGGAATATCCGCTGAAAGTTTGAAATTCCGGCTGGCTTTGACCTTTTGGTCTGTCTTCATTTTCATTCTCGCCTCAACTGCTCCAACTCTAAAACTAAAGAGAATGAAAAGTCCCGCAAGCAGGAACAATCCTATCTTTATCCTTTTCATATTCATCTCCTCCTCTCAGAGATTGATTTTACATTTGTTAGATCACTTTACCTGCAAAAATGTTCGAAAAAAGGAACTGGTTATCTTTCCGCTTTCCACTGGAAGAATCCTCCCTTATAGACGTCGGCTTTCTGTTAGAGTTATGCCATAATCTGCCCACAATCGAAGTGAACAATATCTCTCGTATTTTTTTAAATATAGAAACTATCTTTTGTTTTGTCAAGTATTTTTCTTAGACTATTTGCCCAACAAATTCAATCCATAAACCTTAAGCAGAGCGAAACTATCTCCCATTTGCAGACGGTTTTTCTGGAAAATCAGACGATTAGAACCGAAAACTGACGCACACACTGCCGGAATATGGATGCGTCCAAAGTTTTAGGTATGAAGTAAGAGAGTTGGTGGGGTGTGTTGGGGATTGGGTAAAGAGATGGAGGAGGAAAGAGTTAAGTTTTTGGGTTGGTTTAAGGCCCGCGCATTTGGTGAAACCTGCTAACT